>CAZGIW010000040.1:0-31937 GCA_964526285.1 uncultured Bacteroidales bacterium
TGAAAGTGAATGAAGGAGGAAAATTCACTGAAAGTGAATGAAGGAGGAAAATACATCGAAGGTGGATGAAAGAGAATTCTTTTATTCAATTGTTCTTAATGTTATTTCCAAAAATTATTTTTACTTTTACTGTCGAAAATCTGCTTATGTTTTGAACCTGCTATTCAGCCACCGGAATTTTTGCATTCTATTGTTGTTTACCTTTTGTTTGGGGGCATGTGTTCCATTTTCGCAACGATCCAAATATCCTGATTTGAGGAAAGTGGCTGTTGAATCAGACAAAAAATTTGATTCGCTTGTAAATGAATATTTTACAAGGTCTGATTTTTCCACTAAAATGAATGACTCGGTGCTGCTGATTTGTTCAGACACATCAAATGAAACGGAACATGCAATTGTTCAATCTCTTCAATCATCAGAAAACATCGGGGCATTGGTTGATAATTACAAACAAACCAGAGGTAAACTTCAATATCTACATTACCGAAAATCAAGAAACGCCTCTCTGGCAGAAGTTTCAATTGCCAAAATATGGGCTGTGCTTATTACCATAGCACTTATCGTTCTTCTTATATTATTAATTGTTTTTCTTTTCGAGCTTTTTGGAGACAGCAGTTGTTTGGGGTGTTTGGTTCTCTTTTTAATTATGGGACTTGTAGTTTTGTTGTTTTACGGGTTGCTTGGTTTGATTTTTTCATAACAAATTCCGGCTGTTGTTTTTCCCTGAAAAAATTGTAATTTTGCCTGATTATATTTATCCTGATAAAATATGAAAGTCAAAATTGTCAACACATCCCAGCATCCTTTGCCTGCATATGAAACCCTGCATTCGGCCGGAATGGATTTGCGTGCACAGCTTGAAACCCCGGTTGTATTGAAACCACTGCAAAGGAGTATGATACCAACCGGATTATTCATTGAGCTTCCCTCAGGATATGAAGCACAGGTAAGACCACGTAGTGGACTGGCTGCCAAATCAGGAGTTACAGTTTTGAATACCCCCGGCACAATTGACGCAGATTATCGCGGTGAAATTAAAGTCATTCTGGTCAATTTGTCTGCTGAAGATTTTGTAATAAGTAATGGAGACCGGATTGCCCAAATGATTGTTGCACAGCACGAACGTGTTGAATGGCAACAAACCGATAGTCTTGAAGAAACGGAAAGAGGTGCAGGGGGGTTTGGACACACCGGCGTATAAAAAAAATAAAAAAAGAAATCCAATGAAAATTATAATTCCAATGGCAGGTATGGGCAAAAGAATGAGACCCCATACGCTAACAGTTCCCAAGCCTTTGCTTCAGATTGCAGGCAAACCAATAGTTCAGCGCCTTGTGGAAACACTTGCCTCGGGTTCAGGAGAACCAATTGATGAAATTGCCTATGTGGTTGGCAATTTTGGTGAAGACGTTGAAAGCAGACTTATACAAATTGCACAACAAGTGGGTGCAAAAGCCTCTTTATACTATCAGCATGAAGCCTTAGGCACAGCCCATGCCGTGCATTGTGCTTCAGCCTCTCTTAACGGACCTGTTGTTGTTGCCTTTGCCGACACCTTGTTTCGTGCTCAGGTAAACATTGATCCCGCAAGTCAGGCAATCATCTGGGCAAGCAAAGTGGATGATCCTTCTCAGTTTGGAGTATTAATGACGAAAGAGAAAATAATTACCGGTTTTGTGGAAAAACCATTAACCCCAGTGTCTGATCTTGCAATCATAGGAATTTATTATTTTAAAGATGGCGTGAATCTGAAAAACGAACTTCAATATCTCATTGACAACAATGTTGTGAAAAACGGAGAGTATCAGCTTACCGATGCATTGCAGAACATGCTTGATAAAGGTTTGGTGTTTGAACATCAGGAGGTGGACGAATGGCTTGATTGTGGAAATAAAGATGCCACAGTGTTTACCAATCAGAGAATTCTTGAAAATTCGAAAACTGAAAAACTGATTTCTCCCAATGCACAGCTGATAAACTCAATCATCGTTCCTCCCTGTTACATAGCCAACGGAGCAGTTATCAATAATTCCATCATTGGCCCTCATGTGTCTGTTGGAGAAAACACCAGAATTGAAAACAGTATTGTAACAGCATCAATTATTCAAAACCAGACACTTATTGTCAATGCCAATATAGACAATTCTTTGGTGGGAAATAACGTTGAATACAGAGAAACTTACAAAGAGCTAAATATTGGAGATTTTACTGTTATCAATTAAAACAATGAGACTAAAACCATTCTATTTGTTGCTATCTGTCAGTGTTTTATGCATGCTGTTGTTTGGTTCATGCGGAATTTTCAAAAAAAAATCGGGTGGACTCAATGACAGAAAACAATTACAACACAGTGTGCTGTTTGTTGAAGCTTTTCATTTAAAAATGATTGGAAAATACAAAGATGCAGTTGAACTTTATACTTTTATTGCAGACGCAGACCCTCATCATTCAGCATCAAGATACGAAATGGCAAGGATTTATGCAGAGCAGCAAAATTTTGAACAGGCAGTTCTATTGGCAAAGCAGGCCATAAAAATAAATCCTGCAAATAAATGGTATAAAATGTTGCTTATTGATATATATGACCGCATGGGAGACTATAATGCAGTTGTTCCCTTATATCAGGAATTAATAAAAGAGCACCCCAAAGACATGATGCTATATTACGGATTGGCCAACACATATGTGCAACAAAAAAAATATACTGATGCTGTGGGAGTTTTAAACCAGCTGGAAGCCATTATCGGAATTTCTGAAGAAATATCAATTCAGAAATATCAGTACTACGTCATGGCCAAGAAAAATGAGTCTGCAATTGAAGAAATTAAAAAATTGTCAGAGGCCTTTCCCCAGGAAGCCAATTATGCCATTGCAGTGGGGGATTATTATCTTCAGACAGGAAATTTTTATGAAGCCTTGAATTATTACATCAGTGTTTTTGAAAGAGATAGTTCCAACTATGAAGCTGTGATTTCAATGGCAGAATGTTATATGCGAATTGGAAATGATGCAAAAGCAACAGAATTATTTGAAATTCTCTTTCGTGATTCCACTGTTGACATTGATGCAAAAATGAATATCCTGATGTATTACTATGAGGTTTCGGAAAATGACACTGCATTAACAAACCAGTCATATCGGTTGCTCGAAATTTATCAGTCAGTACATCCTGATGAGGCAAAAGTTTATTCAGTGTATGGAGATTTTCTTTTCAGAGACAAGCGATTTTCAGAAGCAGCAACAATGTGGAAAAAGGTGACAGAGCTTGATCCCTCAAAATATACGATATGGGAACATTTGTTTGTGTGTTATGATGAAATGAAGGATTATCAGGCAATGACTGAAACAGCCAAAAGGAGCATTGTGTATTTTCCCGAACAACCCGGCACACATTTTTATACAGCTTATGGCTATTATCAGCAGAAGCTATACAGAGAATCTATTGAGCATTTTGAAAACGCGGCAGATGTTGCTGTGTTCAACAAAAACCTCAGAGTGCAGGTGCTGGGATATCTTGCAGAAACATACTATAAGCTTGAAGAATACCAATTGTCGGATGAAACATTTGATAAGTTGCTTGAAATTGACCCCAAAAACAACTGGGCTTTAAATAACTACAGTTTTTATCTGGCACTACGAGGTGAAAAACTGGACAAAGCACTTGAAATGTCTGCCATAACACTGAAATCAAATCCAGAATCACCATCATATTTAGACACATATGGTTGGATTCTTTATCAAATGGGAAAATATGAAGAAGCAGAGCAATATATCAGTAAAGCCGTGGAAAATTCAACAGAAGACAGGGCTTTGATTTTGCAGAACTATGGTGATGTGTTGTTTAAAAATGGAAAAACAGCAGAAGCTGTTGCACAATGGAAGTTGGCCATTCAGGCCGGAGGCAATGAAGAAGAATTAAATGAAAAAATTGAAAATGCAATCAATGAATAATAGAATAGTTTTATTGTGTCTTGTTTTTGTACTTGTGTTGTCAGGAACATCATGCAAAATCCGCAAAATATTCAGGGAGCCATTGAAAGAAGAGGGACCTGAGTATTTGTTTAAAAAATTAAAAGAGAGTGAACTGATATATAATGAACTTTCAATTAAGTTTGAAACTGACCTTACGTTTGACAAAAACAACAACTCATTTAAGGGAAATATCAAAATCAAAAAAGATTCTCTTATATGGATCAGCATCAATCCATTATTTGGTATTGAGGCATTCAGGGTTGTGTTTAGTCAGGATTCAGTTAAAATGATAAACAAACTCAACAACACATATTTTTTGGGTGATTACAGTATGATTAATACGATGTTCAGCACTCCCTTTGATTACGATATGATTCAGTCTTTAATTACAGGCAACGATTTTTGTTATTATGAAAACGATATTTTCAAAGCGATGATTGATGGAGGCATGTATAAGCTTACAACTGTGGGCAGACGCAAACTAAAAAAACACGTCAAAAATCAGGTGGATAATGACAAGGTTCTCATTCAGGATATCTGGCTTGATCCTGTCAATTTTAAAATTGTCAAACAACAATGGAAGGAAATAAAAAACAACAACTCCAGGATGTTGTTCACCTACAGCGATTTTATCAGAACTGACGATAATCAATTGTTTCCGGGAATACTCAGATGTGATATTACAGCCGAAAATAATATTTCTCTGAGAGTAAAATATTCCAAAATTCAAATTAACAGGCATTTTGAATTTAACTTTATCATCCCTGCAAATTACACCAGAATAGAATAATTTTTTTACAATGAAAAAACTCGCAGCAGGATTTTTTTACCACAACAGGATTCACGTCTTGTTGGCTATGATTTTATGCCTGCTTTCCATCACCGTATTTTCTCAAACACAAAAGGAAAAACTTCAGAATCAGAAGAAAAATCTGGAAAATGAAATTACCAATACAAATAAATTACTTGAAGAAAACAAAAAATCAACAGCTGCCAACGTTCAACAACTAAAACTTCTGGACGAGCAAATACAAAACCGTCAATTACTTGTATCTCTTATGCAGCAAGAAGTAGCTGCAATTAATAGCGAAATCCGAGACCTGAACGATAATATCAAAAAACTCGAAAAAGAACTTGAGCAACTAAAAGAAGAGTATGCAAAGATGATTTATTTTTCATATCTCACACGTAGTTCACACCATCGGATGATGTATATTTTTGCAGCCGGAAGCATGAACGAAGCTTATCAGAGATATCGCTATTTGCAGGAATATTCAGCTTCAAGAAAGCGTCAGGCAGATCTTATTGTAACCAAACAGGAGGAACTAAAAAATAATCTGGAGAAATTGGAAATCATCAAAGCTGAAAAATTTCAGTTGTTGAAAAACCAGGAAGAAGAGGTTAGAAAACTCAATGCACAGAAAAAGGAAAAGGACAAAACCATAAAGGATTTACAAACCCAGGAGAAAAAACTTAAAGCTGATATTCGCAAAAAACAGCAAGAGGCAGACAAGCTTCAACGACAAATTGAAGAATTAATCCGAAAGGAAATTGAAGAAGCCAATAAAAAACCAAACACAAAAAAAGTAAGCGGTTCTTCAATGCCAATGACCACAGAAGAACTTGAAATTTCAAAAGGGTTTGCAGGTAACAAAGGAAAACTTCCCTGGCCTGTGGATAATGGAGTTGTGACTGGCAAATATGGAGAACACCCCCACCCTGTTCTCAACGGAATTAAAATAAAAAACAACGGTATTGATGTTACAACACGCCATAATACACAGGCAAAAGTTGTATTTGAAGGAACAGTGTCAGCAATACTTACTCTTCCCAACGAAACAAAGGCTGTTATTATCAGGCATGGTGATTATCTCACAGTCTATTCAAACCTTGTTTCTGTTCAGGTAAAAAAAGATCAGAAAGTAAAAACATCTGATGTGCTTGGAGTAGTCTATGTTGATCCCACAAGCAACAGCGCAGTATTCCACTTTGAGGTTTGGAAAGAAAAATCACTGGAAAACCCGGAATGGTGGCTACGAAAAAAATAACTCAGCAGATACAATGAAGTTCAGATTTTCAATTAACTTGCTTGCTGATATAAGATTCTGGCTGATTCTGTTTTTTCTGATTCGGCTGATACACATAACTCAACCTCCACTGGAGTCTTCCCACAACTGGAGACAGAGTTTCACCGCAATGATGGCAAGAAATTTTGTTGAGGGAAACGGGAATATTTTCACCCCCAGTGTAAATTATAACGGCGAAAAAGAAGGAATTGTCGGTGCTGAATTTCCAGTTCTCAGTTATAGCATTGCTTTGGTCTCCAAACTCACAGGATACCAACACTGGACTGGTCGTTTAATTAACCTTATTGTGAGCACATTGGGGGTTTATTGTTTTTATTTACTTGTTTTTCAATACTTTAACAGAAGAATGGCTTTGTTTTCAGCAATTTTACTCATGATGTCTGTCTGGCTTATGTTCTCCAGAAAAATTATGCCCGACACATTCAGCGTTTCTCTTGCATTGTTTTCTCTGTATTTTGGTGTGAACTACCTGAAAAGAGGAAAAATTCACCATCTGATATTGTTTTTTGTCTTTGGAACACTGGGTGTACTTGCAAAAATGCCGGCTGCTATCATTTTGTCTTTATTGGTTCCTTTGGTGTTTTCAAAAATTTATCAAAAAAAATACAGAATTATTTTATTTGCAGGTGGTACTTTGATTCTTGTTTTGCTTTTTTTCTGGTATTTTTATTATGTACCTTTTCTGGTCAAAACATATGGTAATCAGTTGTTTTTTACAAGAACACTGTCAGAAGGACTTCGTGATATTCGTTTGTTTGGCAGTGATTTATTTAACAAATTCAGCTTTGCTGCATTTCAGGGCTATCTTGGATTTGTGGCTTTTTTGGCAGGCCTGATCCTTGCTGTCATCAGAAAGCAAAAGAAAATCCTTTTTGTGTTTTTGGTTTCTTATGTGTTTTTGCTTGTGTATGTGGTCAAAACAGGCTATGTTTTTGCCACTCACAGCTATTACATCATTCCTTTTGTTCCTGTGATGGCTTTGATTGCCGGATATGCACTATCGGAAATAAAACCTGTTTGGATTGGAGCACTTCTGTTGATTATTGTTAGTGCTGAGTCTTTTGCAAATCAGCAGCATGATGTAAATATTAATGAAAACGAAAAAATTAAACTTCGCTATGAAATCATTGCTGACAAATATATTCCCAAAGAAAGTCTTGTATTGACAAATGGAGATATGAATCCCCAGCAGATTTATTTCATAAACAGAAAAGGATGGACAGTTACAAACGAAGAACTATCTAACAAAGAGCTTGTTAACAGTCTTAAAAACAGGGGACTTGAATTTGTTTTTCTCAACACATGCTCTAAGGGAACTCCTGATATGTTGAATGAAGTTGTATATAAGGAAAAGTGCATTAAACTATACCGGCTGGATTAAAAGGAAAATAGAAATCAGGGGTTGTTGTTACCAAGAAAAGGTGCATACATAAGCAATGCATGATTCTCAGCCAATAGTTGTTCTTCTTTATTTCCGTATTTATCAGTTTCAATTCTGAAAATCTGATTGTGTCTTGAATAGCCTCCCCAAAGTTGCTGTTTGAAACAATGATTCCTTTCTTCTATTTCATATGTTTTATGAAGTGGTTCGCTGCATAGAAGTTTTCCGTTAAGATATATTTCATCAAGCCACAAAACAATCTGAAAACTCATTTTAGTTGGGTTTTTTACCTGAAGATCAATGTAGTTGTAGGAGATTGTTGCTCCTGCTCCAAACGGAACTGTTCTTCCCGAATCAGGAAACACATCAAAGCTGTGGCGATGCCTTTCGGTGATTGTTATTGGACTGTGTGCAAACATCCAGTAAAGCAGATTGCTCAGCTGACACAGCCCGCCTCCTGTCCCTTTCTGAATCTTTCCCTGATTAATGATAAGTCCTTCAAGATATCCCTTTCTTGCAGTGGGCCTGCCAAGTAAACGCCATACAGAAAATGTTTCACCCGGTTTTATAATGATATTGTTTATTCTTTTAATGGCTAATCCAAGATTTGTGCGTTTATTTTCCTGCAAATACATATCAACATCCTTAAGCCTGCGCAAAATAACAGAATGATGCTGAAAAACAACATGCCCTTTAAAATCTTTTTGTTTTGAACATGAAAACTGCTTTTTTGTGAACAAATTGCTGAGATTCTTTTTCAAAATGAAATATTCCTTTCCCAGTTTTTGCCTGACAGTGCCTCTCTTTGCTGGTTTTTCAAGTTCGTGCATATGTGAAATATTGTTCATAACAAAGATATTATAAATCTGCATATGTTCATTAAATAAAACACTCCTGTCAAACTAAATTTTCGATTTTGTTACTGCTCCCCAATTTATCATTTATCATTTATCACGATGTGACGATAGGACATGACATAAAAATAATCGTAGTTTATTAGCCAATTTATCACCATGTGACGAATACACTTATTGCCACGAATAAGTTGCACTATGCAATACAAAAGGCTTTTGTATTGCTATATTTCTGAACAAACACTTATAGGAAGTTTTATTAGTGATTGCAAGATATTTTTTCTGCAAAAGCCATTGTAAACAAAGCAAATCTGAGCCATCAGATTTGTTTTTACACAGTTTCAAATTCTGAGAACGAAAGCTTGCTTTCAGTTTCTCAGAATTTGAAATTGTGCAATGGCTTTTGCAAAATCAACAGGATTATTCGTGCAAATTCGTGGATTCGTGGCTTATAAAAGTGGAACTCATCAGTTACAAAAAATAAAATTATATGCATGTATAGCCTGTTCAAAAGATTAAGAAAATATTGAGAGTGAATCATAATGTCTATTTTTGCAAAAAAATTGCATATGCAGGAAGATGCCAAAACCATTGAGTTGTTGTTTTTAGACCCAACAGATTATTCCGAACTAAAAGAAGCAATGATTGTTTCATACCCAAACGTGGCAGATTCGCACTGGACAGAGCAACAAATAAGGAAATTAACCACGATTTTTCCTGAAGGACAGATTGTAGTAAAAGTGAACGGACGTATTGCTGGCTGTGCCCTTACAATATTGGTTAATAGTAGTGAGTTTGAAACCTCCCATAACTTTATTGAGGTAACGGGAAATTATACATTTAACACCCATAAAGATGACGGAGACATTTTATATGGAATTGAAATTTTTGTTCATCCCGATTTTCGTGGGTTGAGACTGGGAAGAAGAATGTATGACTACAGAAAAGAACTTTGTGAAAAAATGAATCTGAAAGGAATTCTTTTTGGTGGAAGAATTCCAAATTATCACACCTATTCTAAACAACTCACTCCCAAAAAATATATTGATAAAGTTAGATCAAAGGAAATCCATGATTCTGTTTTTGATTTTCAAATGTCCAATGATTTTCATCCACTGAGAATAATAAAAAATTATTTGACGGGAGACGTGAGTTCACAGGAATATGCAGTTTTAATGAAGTGGAACAATATTTACTATGAAAAACCCAATACCAAAGCAGAAACTGTAAAGAAAATTGTTCGTCTTGGGCTGGTTCAATGGCAAATGCGCCCATATAATAACATGGAAGAATTAATGCAGCAAATGGAGTTTTTTATAGATGCATTAAGCGGATACCAAAGCGATTTTGCATTATTTCCCGAGTTTTTTAATGCTCCACTAATGGCAGACTATAACCATCTTTCTGAACCTGAAGCTATCAGACAATTGGCAAAATATACTCAGGAGCTGACACAGTCTTTTTCACACCTGGCAGTTTCATATAACATAAATATTATTACTGGTGGCATGCCCGAAGTGGTGGACGATGTTTTGTATAATGTGGGATATCTGTGTCGCAGGGATGGTACAACCGAACGATATGAAAAAATTCATATTACCCCCGATGAATCTAAAGTTTGGGGAATGAAAGGAGGCTCCAGGCTTGAAACTTTTCATACTGACTGTGGAAAAATCGGAGTTCTTATTTGTTATGATGTGGAATTTCCTGAACTTAGCAGATTGCTTGCAGATGAAGGAATGGATATTTTGTTTGTCCCATTCTTAACAGATACTCAAAATGGATACTCAAGAGTGAGAAACTGTGCCCAGGCGCGTGCCATAGAAAACGAATGCTATGTGGCCATTGCAGGATGTGTTGGTAATATTCCAAAAGTTCACAATATGGACATCCAGTATGCACAGTCAATGGTGATAACTCCTTGTGATTTCCCATTTCCTACTAACGGAATAAAAGCAGAATCAACAGCAAATACAGAAATGATTCTTATCGCTGATGTAGATATTGACCTGCTGTGTGAATTGCATAATTTTGGAAGTGTGAATAATCTAAAAGACAGAAGAAATGACTTGTATTTATTAAAAAAATTAAGTTAATCCAAGCTTGTAGACTGTGAGTGATAAATAATAAATCTTTTTATGGATATTTTCATCATAAGCCTTGTCGCATTTGCCACAGCCATCCTAACCTTTTTTTCCGGATTTGGGCTTGGCACAATATTAACTCCTGTTTTTGCAATCTTTTTTCCAGTTGATATTGCTATTGCTCTTACAGGTGTCGTGCATTTTGCAAATAACTTGTTTAAAATCGCTCTGGTTGGTAAACATATAAACAAAACCGTGTTGCTCCGATTCGGATTGCCTGCTTTTATTGCTTCTTTTGCCGGCGCATGGCTGTTACTTCGAATTACAGACATGCCGATTTTGTTCAGCTATGAAATGTGGGGAAAACACATGGATGTAACTCCTGTGAAACTCATTATTGCAACTCTACTCATCATTTTCTCTGTTCTGGAAATTTCTCCTGCTTTTCAAAAAGTTCAGTTCGGAAAGAACAAACTCATTCCCGGAGGTATTCTTAGTGGTTTCTTTGGCGGATTGTCTGGTATTCAGGGTGCAATTCGTAGTGCTTTTCTAATAAAAAGTGGTTTGTCAAAAGAAGCCTACATAGCCACAGGAGTGATGATCGCATGTTTGGTTGATTTTAGCCGATTGTCGGTGTATGCTTCCCGTTTTGCCTCTGCAAGCCTGCACGAAAACATACCTCTGCTTGTTTCTGCAACCCTTTCAGCCATAACCGGTGCATATCTTGGAAAAAAACTTCTCAAAAAAGTGACATTAAGGGGAATTCAGGTGCTGGTAGCCATGATGCTTATTCTCATTTCTTTGGCTCTGGGGACTGGGTTGATATAAAATCATAATTTTTTAAAGTGTATTCATAATTATTAATTGTACATTTGGTGCAATTTATAATTTCATTTTTCCAATGAGATTTAAAAAATTTCTATTTCTTTTTAAAGAACAATTTAGGGCTTTTAAAGAAAACATTCGGTTTTTCAACAATACTTTGCTGATATTAACCAGCATGTTTGCATTTTTATTAATGATTTATGATATTGGTTTTGTCAGCACTACATCAATCAGCGCTCTTATTTTAAATACTTTCAATGGGTTGTTTTATTTGTTCACTTTTGTATTTACATTAAAACTTTTATTAAAATCAAAAAAGGAGCTATTACAACCTGCAAGAATATATGATTTTTTGCTTTTTACTGTTTTCGTTTTGTTTTCTGTTTCAACTTTATTTAAAAAGGGCCTTGGAGATACAACAATTTTTAATTTTCTAACAGAAGAAGTGTTCAGCAAGAAATTGTTTTTTTACACTTTAATTTTATTTGTTTTTGCTGTTGAGGTGTCAAAAGGTAGTTTGATTTTTTTAAAAAAACAATCAAATCCTTTCAAGGTTTTTATCTTTAGCTATAGCTTGCTTATTCTCACCGGTGCTGGTTTATTGTTGCTTCCCAACTCAACAACAAATGGAATTTCCATTGTTGATGCTTTTTTTACATCAACAAGCGCTGTATGCGTAACCGGATTGATTGTGGTTGATACTGCTGTAGATTTTACACACACCGGACAAGCAATTATTTTAGTGTTATTTCAACTTGGTGGTGTAGGGTTTATGACCTTCACCAGTTTTTTTGTGCTTTTTTCAGACAATAAATTTTCATTGCAAAACCAAATATTTTTAAAAAATATTGTCAATGAAAAAAACACAGGACAAATCCTAAAAACCATTATCAAAATAATTGCATTTACACTGATTGTTGAAATAATTGGAGCAGCTCTTATTTATGTGAATATAAAAGATTCAATATATTTTACCAGCTTGTCTGATAAGGTGTTTTATTCAATATTTCATTCCGTATCTGCTTTTTGCAATGCAGGGTTTTCCACAAATACAGATGGACTATATCATATAAGTACTCGTTTTAACTACAATATGCATTTAGTTGTGTCCTTTCTGATCATAATTGGAGGTTTGGGCTTTCCTATTGTTTTCAATTTTTACAAATATGCTAAGTTTCAAGTAAATAATATTTTAAGAAGAATATTTCGAAAAGAAAATTTTCATCACTTTCCACGACTTATAAATATTAACTCAAAAATTGTTCTTGTAACTACAATTATTTTATTAGCTCTGGGGTTTATCTGGTTTTTGTGGATTGAAAGCAATCATACTTTTGAAGGAAAAAGTATATATGGAAAAATTGTTTCAGCCTTTTTTTGCTCTGTAACTACCAGAACGGCAGGCTTTAATACAGTTGACACAGCATCGTTAGCATTACCATCCGTTTTAATGTGTTTGCTTTTGATGTGGATTGGAGCTTCTCCAAACTCAACTGGTGGAGGAATAAAAACATCTGCTTTTGCATTAGGGATTCTTAATATTTATAGTGTAGGAAGAGGAAAAGACAGGGTTGAGATTAATAAAAGACGAATCTCTGAAGAGTCAATGAGAAATGCTTTTGCAGTTATTGTGCTTTCAATTTTTTTTATTATTGTTAGTTTTTTTCTTATTGCCATGTTTGATTCAGATCTGTCTTTGAAAGATATTCTTTTTGAATGTGTTTCTGCTTTTAGCACTGTTGGACTAAGTCTTGGAATAACAGATGCACTGTCTGCCCAAAGTAAAATAGTTCTCATTTTTACAATGCTTGTTGGACGTGTTGGGTCAATAACAATTATACTCGCTTTTATTAGAAAAGTTAAAACACTAAATTATTCTTATCCTTATGAAAATGTGATTATTTAAAAATTATTTAAAAACGAAACAAATGAGATTTTTAATTATTGGTCTTGGAAATTTTGGGTCATCATTAGCAATTGAACTGACTGATATGGGGCACGAGGTAATTGCTGTTGACTCAGATATGCAAAAAGTTGAAAAATATAAAGACGATATTTCTTCAACAATATGCATGGATTGTAATGATAGCAATTCCATTCAGTCTGTTCCTTTAGCTGAAATTGATGTAGCAATTGTATGCATTGGGCTTAATTTTGGAGCATCTGTTATGACTACAGCAATTTTGAAAAAAAATAAAGTTAAAAAAATTATTTGTCGTGCTACATCACAGATTCATGAATCAGTTTTGCAGGCTATTGGTGTTGACGAAATTGTGTTTCCCGAACAGGAAACCGCAATTAGGCTATCAAAAAGGCTACAAATAAAAAACGTCTATGATTCATATCAGGCTGATGAAACACACTTTATCATGAAAGCCTATTTGCCTGAAAAATTTAATCAGCTTTCTATTCAGGAAATTGATTTTCAAAAGCACAAGCTTGTGTTTCTTTCTGTATTGGAAATAAAAGAATTTGAAAATATTTTTGGAGAAAAAGTAAGCAAAGCTTTTGTCAATAAAAACAAATCCATGCCCAATTCAATCTTGACAAACCAAGATATTATTATGGTGTATGGCATGAAAAATGACTTGTTTGCTTTTTTTGGAAAAAAATCATAATACATTTCTGTTTACGTTAAACCATACACCAGAAAACAGAACAAATTTCTTTTCTAACGGAATATAATCATAATAAAATCCGTTGCAGTGGAAATTCGCTATGTTTTTGATGACTATTCTTTACAAATATGGAATTCAACTCCAGATTTGTAAAGAAAACTTTATTTGTGCTTTGAACTGTATCCTAAAACAAATTTTGAAAAACTAACTATCACCTCAACACCTGATACTGCATCTCGCTTTTATCAAGTTCGGTGGTGATGGTGTGCAGTTGTGATGTGTCTTGCATGTTGAAGGTAATAATGACCTGCACATAACCCACAGGCACGCTGGTGGTTGAGCGTTCGTGCCAAATATCGTGCACACTTGCTCTCACGCGGTCGAGAATATCCAAAATTGACTTCAGCTTTCCTGCACGGTCGGGAATGAGTACTGAAATTCTGGCTCTGTATCCTTCGTTCATTACTCCTTTGTCCAAAATTTGTTCAAGAATACTCATGTTGATATTGCCTCCGCTGATAATTGGAACCACATTTTGACCTTCAAAATTGATTTTTTTGTAAAGTACAGCAGCCATTGTAGCCACACCAGCTGGTTCGGCCAAAACTTTTGCTCTTTGCAGCAACAAATAAGCTGCCCGTGCAATTTCAGCATCATTCACCACCACAATGTCGTCCACATATTTGCGTGCTGCTTCAAAGTTGAGATTTCCGCACGATTTGACGGCTATACCATCAGCAATGGTGTTCACATTTTTCAGCACAGTAATTTTTCCATGTTCAAAAGATGCTTTCATGCTTTGTGCTCCGTCAGCTTCAACACCAATGATTTTTATATTGGGATTGAGGTTTTTCAAAGCAATAGCAACACCTGATATAAGGCCTCCACCTCCGATAGGGACAAACACAAAGTCGGCCTGACGGCACTGTTCAAACAATTCAAGACCCAAAGTACCAGCTCCCGCTATGATGTAAGGGTCGTTAAAAGGCTGAATAAATAAAGCACCTGTTTTTTCACTGTATTTCATGGCTGCCCTGTAGGCATCATCAAAAGAGTTTCCCTGAAGGATTACCTCTGCCCCATAAGCTCTTGTGGCAACAACTTTGAGTGGAGGTGCAAATTCGGGCATAAACACTTTGCTTGGTACATTGAGCCGGGTTGCAGCATATGCCACTCCCTGTGCATGATTTCCTGCCGAAGCACAAACCACTCCCTTTTGCTTTTCCTGGTCCGACAAATGTGCTATGCAATTGTATGCTCCACGCACTTTAAATGATCCTGTTTTTTGTAAATTTTCAAGTTTCAGATACACCTGAGCACCAGACAATTGAGAAAAAGAACTGCTGAGTTCGAGAGGAGTGCATTTTATAATGCTTTTTAGCAATTCCTGTGCTTTGAAAATATCAGAAATCACTGGTAATGGCAACGGGTTATCAGGATAGTTCATTTTTGTTTAAAAATATGAATGCAAATATACAAAAACACTTAACAGTATTTTCAAAAACCAAAGTGAACATGTGCAGCAATTATTTTTTTGAAAGTTGCCACAATTCCACCCTTTCTTCCAATCGGTGAATTTTACTGCGACGTGTTTTTACAGATGCCGGTTTTACCTTTTTCTTTTCAATAAAATCCAACTTAAGTCTGGCTTGTTTTTTCAACTCTTCGTTTATTGGATTTAATTCACTTTGATTTGCAATTTGTCCTAGATTTGAAAATAAAAGTATGATTTTTCCATCATCATCAAGTCTTTGCAAAGATTGTTCAAAAAAACGGGGAAACAAATCACCGGGGTAGTAGATTGCTGTGTCAAGTCCACTCATATTGTCGTCTGGAGCAGCAATCCAGGGAGGGTTAAACACAATAAGCTCCGATTTGTTTTGAAAATCAGCAAACAAATCTCCGTATGATAACTCAATATCTTTGAGTGAATTAGTTGAAATTTCATTGTTAATACCGATGATTGCATTGATGTTGTTGTCGGTTGAAAAGATCTTCTCAAATCCTTCGTCATGTAGTTTATATGATAATATTCCACTGCCTGCTCCAATGTCATATGCACTCTTTCTTTTACCCTGATATTTGATAATCCATTGTTCAAACAACTCCAGATGCTCATATCTTGTGGGAAAGTATGTGTTGTAAAAGGGAAATATTTTACGCTTCAGAAAAGGAATGAAAATGCCCTTTTTGTACCATTGCCATGAGCTGTTGAGCCCCTGCACCTGAGAGAATGTGAGAAAAAAGTCGGCAACATCAGGATATAAATGTATAAGCCAGCCTATTGACGGTGCTTTTCTGACAGCAATTTTGTTATTTCGTATTTCAAGAAAAACCCTTTGGGATAATTTGTAATACTCATCTTTGAATTTTCTTTGATCTGAAAACTGTTCTGCCGGATAATCTTTTTGCAAATATTTTCTCACTGCAAACATAAGCTTCATGCCGGTATCGTAAAAGTCTTCAATCAGGATATTGTTTCCGGCAACAAGTTGTTCAACAGCCCCGGCAATATTTGTGGTTTGGTTCATACACATGACACTCATTTCCTGAGTAAGGGGCTCTGGCCTTTGTGCAACATGTTCCTGAAACCGGCAGTTCATGGTTTTTTTTCTGACAAAAATAATTATTATTCAAACTCTGCTTTCCCTATACATCCGCTTTTTTTATCTTCCATATCTTTTTGATGCTTTGTTTTTTCCAAAACCAAATTTATGTGAAGATTGTGTCTGTCTTTTTTCTGAATTATCACGTGGTCTTTTCTCTCTTTGTTGTTTCACAACTTTTACAACTTCATGATTCATAAGCGGAAATGGGTGGTTATCAACAACAGGAATTTTTTTTGAGATCAGCTTTTCGATGTCTTTCAGATAGGCTTTTTCCTCTGCATTGCAAAATGAAATAGCCGTTCCTTTGGCTCCGGCTCTTCCTGTTCGTCCAATACGGTGAACATAGGTTTCAGGAATATTTGGTAGTTCAAAATTTATAACATATTCCAGTTCGTCAATGTCAATGCCACGGGCAGCAATATCTGTTGCCACCAACACCCTGGTTGTGTGTGCCTTGAAATTTGCCAGAGCCTTTTGTCGTGCGCTTTGTACTTTGTTGCCATGAATTGCTTCGGCTTTAATCTTGTTTTTTGCCAGAATTCTCACAACCTTATCAGCACCATACTTGGTTCGTGTAAAAACAAGGGCGGTTACAATGTCACTGTTTTGAAGAAGGTTGATGAGAAGGGCGTTTTTGTTTTCTTTGTCAACAAAATAGACGTATTGATTAATTATGTCAACTGTAAGTTCATGAGGAGACACAATAACTTTGGCGGGCTTGTATAAAATTGAATTTGACAATTTAATAATTTCAGGAGGCATTGTGGCTGAAAAGAAAAGTGTTTGCCTTTTTTGAGGTAGTAGTGCGATGATTTTCTTTACATCGTGAATAAATCCCATATCAAGCATCCGGTCGGCTTCATCCAATACAAAAATTTCAATGTTGTTTAATTTAATGTGTCCCTGTTCAATTAAATCAAGCAATCGGCCAGGCGTTGCTATTAAAACATCAACATTGCCGCGTAAAGCATTGGTTTGCGGATTCTGGTTAACACCCCCGAAAACAACTGTGTTGGTAACAGATGTGTGTTTTCCATACACTTTAAAACTTTCTCCAATTTGAATGGCAAGCTCCCGGGTGGGTGTGAGAATCAAACAACGAATAGTGCGTTTCTTATTATGTATGTTTGTTTTATCCAGTAATTGAATAATAGGGATGGCAAAAGCAGCAGTTTTTCCTGTTCCTGTTTGAGCACACCCCAATAAATCAGAGCCTTGTAGTATTTTTGGTATTGATTGTTCCTGAATGGGTGTCGGGGTGGTATAGCCCTCTTCCTGAACCGCTTTGAGAATGGGTTCTATAATGTTTAATGAAGTAAATTGCATAGTGAGTTTAAAAAAAATTATGTATCCGTATTTTAGTTATGGTATCGGATAATCCGCCACAAGGTACGACTATTTTGCCAAACACAGCTGATTTATTTTTTCAACAATGGAATATTTGTTCTGAAATATTGGGGTTATGTATGTTTGATTTTCAAACAACAGGGAGTGTTTTGATATGTTTCAAAACAAAACCCATGTTCAATAACTAATAAACCACAAGCTTATCTTTATAAATCCCCGATTCTGAAGAAACAACCAAAACATAAACTCCATTTGTAAGGCCACGAACATTAATTGTTTTATTGTTTCTGTCCCTGTAAACAATCTGACCGGAAATATTGATTATCTGAACCTCAAATTCATGGTCTGTTGTGAATATTTCAATCAATGAGTTTTCCATATCATAGCATAAGAAAATATCCTGCGCAGCGTCTATAATATTTGCAGAAATGATATTTGAATATTCATAAACTCCGTCATAATCAACTTGCTTCAAACGGTAATAATTTGTGCCTGATACAGGGTAATAATGAATATCATTGTAATATGATATTGTGTTTGTGGTTCCGTTTCCGTGCACAACAGAAAAGGGTTCAAACAAAACACCATCTGGTGAATGCTGAACCAGGAAATAATCATTGTTTTTTTCTGAAGCCGTTGCCCAGAATAACTCAACCGTGCCGTTTATGTTGGGTTCAGGATAGAAATACAACATCTCAACAGGAAGAACATCTTCACATGCATCACTTGCCCCTGAGCTAATTTCAATATAAAAAGGAGAAATTGCTCCACCCACCCCGTCAACAATAAAATAATATGTTTCCCCCAGGGTGAGCCCGCTCATAATCAACTGATTGTTGTTATTGGATCCATTGTTATATCTGGGGCTTTTATATGTGTCATTAGGAAGTCCTATGGGACAGCCGCCACTAACTACTGCATTGTCGGCTGATAAACAGGGGTTTAGGCCAGCTGACGAAATTCCCAAAATCTGCAAATTTCCTGAAATTCCGGAAATTGTAATATGAACATCAGGTTGCACGGCTACAAATTTATACCAGGCTGAGTTGTTTTGCTGTTGATTCCATATACAACCTGAAGTGTTTGAATCCCACATATCATCTGGTATTTGAGGGGTAAAGCCATTATTTGTACCTATAACAATCTCAGATGGTCTGAGGCAATAGGGAGTTTCACAACTATCATTTCCTTTATAAGATGTATAATCAATAATATTCAAGTTGCCAAAAATCAAATCAACCTTGTTAAACCTGGCTCCATTTGTCATCATTTGGTCTTCGGTTATTGTCAATACCCAATTTCCATTTGGATCTTGCCCGTTAAATGCAGAAAAATCATTTGCAGTATATGTTCTGTAGTATCCTATATGCCATGGCTCACCCTGAGATGAGCTTCCGCTTGTAGGTAATTGCAGATACGCGTTATCTCTGAATTTTGTATTAAACTCCTTAACTGATGGACTAGATGGAAAAGAGGACACAACAAAGTTCCCTCCTTGAATTAAAGTAATAATGTTGCCTGTGGGAGATTGAAGAGTAACTTTGTAGTGACTATAGTTATATGAACCATCTGCCTGACTCCCCATATGAAGATTTACCTGAATCAGTTCAATATTTCCACTCCCAAGAGTTCCGGTCAGCCCTGAAACCGAAATAGTTCGGGTTAGAGTGGCATTCCAAGAATTTGCTACAGCAACAGTATTGTTTGTAAATGTTTGGCTTTGTGATTGTGTAATTATAAAAAAAAACAAAAAACTTACGCAACTCACTAATTTTATGTGTCTTAACCTATACATAAGTAACAGCTTAATAATTAGTTTATAAAGATAATGTATATCTGACAGGTATAGCAAATCTGGTTCGTTCGGATAGAGCACCTCCGAACATATCCGAAACTATTCCTGTTTTCCGCACTTTTTTGCAACACCCACTTAACTACCTGATTATTAATATATAATTTGTAATTTTGGGTGTTGCAAATAGGACATGTAAAAAATCTGGGGAGAACTTGTAGTTTTGCCTGCATGATTGAAAAAAACAACTTTTTAAAAACTTCAATAGCCCGCTAGGGCTTTAATGTCAATAGAACCAAGCATTTAGGTATATATTTTTCCACGTAGTGGATTAACATAGAAGCGAGTCATTAAGGTTAATGTCCTAACGGACAACATATGTTTCTTTTCAATTTTTTTTATTGACATTAAAGCCCTAGCGGGCTAAAGAATATCAGTTTAACATTAGTGTCTGACAAAAATCTGATTATCCATGTGGTTGTAAATTCTCTATTCAATTTTGTACTTATCCCAAAAAAATTTATCTGACCGAATTTTGGGTGTTGCAACGCTGAAAACAGGAAGATAATGTATATCTGACAGGTATAGCAAATCTGGTTCGTTCGGATAGAGCACCTCCGAACATATACGCAACAATTTTGGTAAAAAAAAGCTGCTTCCCAAATGAAACAGCTGTATATGTAAAAATTATGAAAAGTTTTTCAGAATGTTTATTCAATAACAATTTTCATGAGTTTTGAAACCTTGTTTTCAGAAATTAGTTTTACTATGTACATTCCAGATTCTCTTTCGCTCATATTTATATTGTTATGTCCTGATGACAGATGACCTGAGTTAATCAGTCTTCCGGACAAATCATAAATTCTCATGTCCAAACAAATGTTGGTTTCAACAACAAAGTGTCCGTTTGAAGGATTGGGATATAGTTTAATGTCTGTCAAAAAAGGATCATTTACAGCGACTGTAACAATTGGTTGACCTGTTATTATTATGTCATCAATGACATTTGTTCCGGTTGGTTCAACAATTCCTCCGCTAACAGAAACATTTGAAGTGTTAACCCATCGTATCATAAGCGTGCTTTGGTCATTACACGCTGCCGGTAAATCAGCCTGATTTACAATACCCGCAGTCCAGTTGTTTTCTACTGTAATTGACGAGAAAACAGGATCCCAGGACATTCCGTCTAAACTGTAGTCTATTCGAAAGTCACCGGGACCTGTATCTGCCCCCATTTGTTTAGAACTCAGCTTTAGGTTATCGTAACCAGCTGTGTTGACTGTTATCATCCAATATTGAGTATCAGGAGTGCCATCCCAATTGACTGACTCGGGAGCCATGCCGCTATAACCTTGATTCCATGAATTGAAAGTGGCTCCGCCACACAAAGTTAACCCGGCTGTGTTTATATTGGCAGGAATACCATCATCAGCCGTATATGGATTTGATAAAAAACTTGAATGATTTGTAATTGCATCTCTTTTAACAGCATTTTCAAAATCCCATTTGGCAATAACATCTGGAGCTGTGTTGTAACATGATATGACTGCTTGCCACCCGTAGAAAGTAAAAGCAGAATTGGATAAAAAATTAAAAGTAAGAGATCCGTCAGGTGCTGTAGATTCGATAATTGACGGAGTAAAAAAACTAAAGCCCTCTTGCCCTGTCCATGCGCCATTTGGACATGTGGAAGTGTTGTACATTGACCCAGAAGAAATTATTGGAGATGCTGTACTTGCTCCATTAAATATTATTAATCCATCAAATCCTTCCTGAATATAGAAAGATGAAAATGTAACTCTAATCTTTTGCCCTGCAACAGCTGGAGTGAAAGTAATTGTGTAGTTTTCATTATTTTGATAATTGCCAGATGCTCCGCCGCTATCATAGAAATTGCCTGAACATGTTGTTACTGCGCCCTGATCAGAAATCAGATAGTTTTGGCTAAAAGAAAATAATCCAAAAATAATCCAAAATGAAAACAATAAAGATTTTTTCATGGCTTTTTATAATTTATGTAAATGAAAAAAAGAAATTCATAACCACAAAATTAGAACAATAAAAAACCATTTGTATAAAGAAAAGGTACTGATAGAGCATTTGCGAACCTCTTACTATAAATAAAACTTTATCCAATAGGGTTGTTTCCGCTAAATTTGCATGGTGTCAGATTTGCCACTTCAATTTTCTCGTCCTTTTTTTAATCTCTTGTTGTTGTTTCAGGATTTTGTACTTTTACCTTTTCAAAAACCGATGCTTGATTTTATTCAAATATTATCTATTCTTCTGGTAATAATACCTCTGTATTACTTTGTAAGGTTAACAGAAAATAAAAATATTTTCACTTCCCCAAATCTCTATCTTGCTCTTTTTATGCTCGTCACTTCCGTCAACTTCTTCATGTTGTTAGGAAGAGAGCTTAATTATCCTTTGCTTAGTATTATTTCCTTTTATCTTATACAGCCAGGACTTTTTCTTAGTACTCCACTTTTGTATTTATACTGTCGAAAACTAACATCAACTAATTTTAAATTGTTTCCAGAAATAATATTCCATTTAATACCACCACTTATTATACTTGGATTAAGTTTTTTCTTTTTTGGAAGGATCGACTTTGAAACAAAACTTTTATTTGTCACAAAATCTAAGGGGAATTATTTAACTAATGATTATTTTATATCATTTATGAATTATTTCCTGGTTATTCAAAAAATCTCTTCTTTTAAGGATCTTATATATGCAGTTTTTATGATTATTCCCCTTTTAAGACACAACCGAAAAATTGAAAATTACTATTCAAATAAAAGTACTTTTATTTCTCTTAACTGGCTAAAGATTTTTGTAATAACAATTGTTTTTATTACTTTACTTGATTTATATTTTCATAAATTCTTTAATAGGGAGATGCAAGCTATACTTCTATTATTGTTTTATGGGTTTTTAGGTTTTTTTGGCAAGCGTCAAACATTGATATATACCCAAAATTTTATTCCCCTATATATCGGGAAGTTACATGATTCTGAAACAAGAGAGGTCATTAATGATGAAAAACAAGGTGTTTCTATGTCTCCAGAGCTATTACAAAGCAATGTTGAGCGAATAGAGGAATTGATGAAAAATGAGAAAATATTTACTGACAATACACTGTGTTTATATCAAATGGCGCACAAGCTAAAAATGCCCAGAAATATACTTTCTTCAATAATCAACAATCACTACAGCAAGAACTTTTACCAGTTCATCAACGAATACAGAATTGAAGAGGCAAAAAAAATGTTGCTCAATCCAAAATATAATCATTTGTCTATTGAAGGCATTGCACAAACAGTAGGCTTCAATTCCAAATCTGTGTTCAATCCAATATTCAAGAAAATTACAGGGGTTACGCCTTCTGAGTTCAGAAAAAATAAACAGAATTAAGTTTTTTTCATAATCAGGATATGCTTTGTAAAAAAAAGCACACAAATAACCTGAGCACATCTCTTTTCATTGAAAACCAACGCATTACCTTAAATTATCGTATGCCTTTATGGATTAACAAAGCATGGTGTATCTATTAACATCTTTTCAAAAAAAACCTAAAACCAAATCACCATGAAAACATTTTTTTTAATTCTTGCCCTTGTATCAGGTACTCTTTTTATTGCCGATCCTGAAAAGGGAACATTAACAGGAACCATTACCTCAAAAGAAAACGGCAAAGCCTTATCAAATGCTACAGTTCAAGCTTTTCAGTCTGGAATTCTCATCAGCTCAACCAAAACTGACAGCAAGGGCAATTATTCTCTTCTGTTGCCCGAAGGCAAATATGATATCAAAATCAGTGCTTCGGGTTTTATGAATCATATTGAAAAAGACTTCAGTATTGAAAAAGGCAAAACCAAAACACTGAATGCACAATTAACCGGAGAAATTGTCATCGTTGAAGACGTTGAATATGAGTATTATGCCCCTTCAAATGTAAAAACATCTGAACGAAAAAAAGATGGAAAGGGTTATCCCACTGGTGGGTCATATTCTCAAAGCTATGATGCGCCTTATGTTGATCACAACACAGAATCATACGACGTGATTAACGACAATAATTTCAAAGAAGTGATAGGGAATCCCCTTTCTACTTTTTCTGTTGATGTGGACAATGCTTCCTATTCAAACACACGTCGTTTTCTCACACAAAATCAAAAACCTCCGGTTGATGCTGTTCGTGTTGAAGAGTTCATCAATTATTTTGACTATGATTATCCACAGCCAAAAGATGGCCATCCGTTCTCTGTAACCATGGAAGCAGGACAATGTCCATGGAATGAAAAACATCAGTTGGTTCTCATTGGCATCAAAGGAGAAAACTTGAATGAAACAGAAATTCCTGCCAATAATTTGGTTTTTCTTATAGATGTTTCAGGATCAATGAACTCAGCAAACAAACTCCCTCTTTTAAAACAATCCTTTAAGTTGCTTGTTGAACAACTGCGCCCGCAGGACAGGGTGGCCATTGTTGTATATTCTGGAGCTGCAGGCCTTGTGCTTGAGTCTACTCCGGGCAGTGATAAGGCAAAAATCAATGCTTCACTTGATTTGCTAACTGCAGGTGGCTCAACAGCCGGAAGTGCTGGCATTAATCTGGCATATAAAGTTGCTAAAGAAAACTTTATTCCAAACGGAAATAATCGTGTTATTCTTGCCAGTGACGGAGATTTCAATGTGGGCACAAGCAGCAATGCAGAACTTGTAAGACTCATAGAAACTAAAAGAGATGAAGGAATTTTCCTGACAGTTCTTGGCTTTGGAATGGGCAATTACAAAGACTCCAGATTTGAGGAGCTTTCAAATGCAGGAAACGGCAACTATTTCTATATTGACAATATTCTGGAGGCCAAAAAAGTATTTGTGGTTGATTTGTGGGGCACTCTTTACACGATTGCAAAAGATGTAAAAATTCAGGTTGAATTCAATCCTGCCAAAGTGAAAGCATATAGATTGATCGGATATGAAAACCGTTTGCTCAATGCAGAGGATTTCAATAACGACAAAAAGGATGCAGGAGATATCGGATGCGGACATACTGTTACAGCATTGTACGAAATAATTCCAGCTGATTCGGATGAAGATGTAAATTCTGTTGATCCGCTGAAGTTTCAGTCCTTTACAACCAATGCAAGTAAAGATTTCATGCATGTGAAAATAAGATATAAAAAGCCAAATGAAGATGTGAGTATTCTCATTGAAAAAACAATCCGATATGAGCAGCTGAAAGCCACCGGCAATCTGTGGTTTGCTTCAGCTGTGGCAGAATTTGGAATGCTGTTGAGAGATTCTGAGTTCAAAGGCAATGCTTCCTTTGCATCAATGATAAAAAGGGCAAAAGAATCCGTTGGGATAGATGAACACGGATTCAGGTCAGAATTTATAAAAATGGCCGAAATGGCTGAACTATTGTACAAATAAACGTACCCTTTTTCAAACATCCACATGGCAGTGGCGAACTTGTTTTGCTGCTGCCTTTTTTTAGATTCACTGATTAGACAGATTTATATGTTTGTGCTTCGGTGTCTTCGGCTCCGTGTGAACGGTGTCTTCGGCTCCGCTCAGACACCGTTTATGTTACGAAAAATTTGATGTACTTTAACTAACGGAGCCAAACCGGTGTCTGAGCGGAGCCGAAGACACCGTTTAAATCGGACTCTTAAAGCACGTGAAAATATAAAAACAGAATGTACAGGTTTTGTCATAATCAAATAACTCCCTAATCGAATATGTAATTACCTGTGAAATTCTGTTTGGATCTTATTTTTTTTTGAGCAGAAACAGTTTTTTTATATTTTTGCCAAAAACATATTTCGCAATAATAATAAAAAAAAAATATCATTATGTCAAAATCATTGAAAGGAACCAAAACCGAGCAGAATTTGCTCAAATCATTTGCCGGAGAATCACAGGCAAAAAACAGATATGAATTTTTTGCAAAAGTTGCACTCAAGGAAGGATATGTGCAGATTGCCAACCTTTTTCAGGAAACTGCAGATCAGGAAAAAGAACATGCAAAACGTTTCTTCAAATTTCTGGAGGGCGGAATGGTTGAAATTACAGCTATGTATCCTGCAGGTGTTATCGGAACCACTGCCGAGAACCTGAAAGCTGCAGCAGAAGGAGAAAATGAGGAATGGTCAGACCTGTATCCTGAATTTGCTAAGATTGCAAAAGAAGAAGGTTTTACTGAAGTGGCAACTGCCTTTAAAGCCATTGCCCAGGTTGAAGCAGAGCATGAAAAACGTTATCTGAAACTTCTGAAGAATCTTGAAGAAGGAAAGGTGTTTGCCAAAGACGAAAAAGTTGTTTGGGAATGCATCAATTGTGGATATGTGTATGAATCGGCCAAGGCATTAAAAAACTGTCCGGCATGCATTCACTCCATTGAATATATGCAGTTGAGGGCAGAAAATTATTAGTAATTTTTCAGAAATTATCTGAATTTCTTTTTCGGAAAAGAAAACCCTTTTCCTGCATTGCCGAAAACTTGTTTATACAATGAATTGGCATGTTATGGCGTTTGTATTTTTGGGGATGTTGAAAATTTTTGTTTATTTTGCAAAAAAAAGTAATCCTATGGGTTTAAAAAAGAAGTTTTTTGTCATTGTTTTTTCTGTGTTTTTTATTCACACATCTTTTTCACAACCAGCACCTGAGAGCAAAGACTACAGTGAGTTGCTGAAAGGAAGTAAAACAGTTGAATTGTTTGACAGTCTGGCCAATACAACATTTTTCCACAGCTCATTATTCAGAGAAGACATGAGTGTGAAAGATAAATATCCAATGCCCGCCAGTTATATTCCGGAGTATAATGACTCTCTCATCAGAGAACGCATTGCTGATATGAATGCTGCTTCTCCCATAGAATTCAGATACAATGATGATGTGATGGCTCACATTGATTTTTATTTAAAACGCCGATCATTCATTGCACGTCTTTTGGGACTGACCGAACTTTACTTTCCCATGTTTGAAGAGATGCTTGACAAATATGATCTTCCTATGGAATTGAAATATGTGACAATTATTGAATCAGCGCTGAATCCAATAGCCAGATCCAGAGCAGGCGCAAGTGGTTTGTGGCAATTTATGCTAAAAACAGGACAAATGTATGGACTGAATTCAAACAGTTATGTGGAAGATCGTTTTGATCCATATAAAGCAACAGAAGCAGCCTGCCAGCATTTTATTGATTTATACAAAATTTATGGAGACTGGGCTTTGTGTCTTGCTGCCTACAATGCCGGTGCCGGAAGAATCAACCGTGCAATAAAACAAAGTAATGATGTGAATGACTATTGGGTTGTCAGAAATAAACTTCCCAGAGAAACTCAGAAATATGTTCCGGCATTTATCGCGGCTGCCTATGTGTTTACTTATCATGTGGAGCATAATATTCGGCCTCTCGTTCCTGTTATTATTGATACACAGATTGATACAGTGTCCATAAAAGCTGAACTTTCCTTTTTGGTTATTTCAAATATGCTTGAAATTCCAATGGAACATGTGGAATTAATGAATCCTGCATACAAGAAGCAACTCATCCCCGCTCCTGCTGATCAACCATACATGCTCAGAATTCCCAAAGATAAAGTTTTAAAGTTTATTGATTTGGAACTGGACATGTATTATACCACATATTCAATGAAGTATCCCGACCTGATGAAAGATTATATTACTAAAAACGGACTGACTGCATTTGAGGGTGAATATCGAACAGAGCATAGCATCAGACTTAATGAAAATGACTCAACATCAGTTGAAGAGAAAAAAATATTAAAAACAATTCATAGTCCCGAGGATTTGGTTACCATTGTCCGCACATATAATCCTTCAGGAACTGTTTCACGCACAGTTACTTCATCAGGCAGTTCTTCTTCTGCTTCTCCCACAGGAACACATACTGTCCGAAGTGGTGAAAGCTTGGGGGTGATTGCAAGAATGTATGGGTGCTCCGTCAATCAGATTATGCAGTGGAACAACTTGACAAATCACACAATTCATCCCGGGCAGAAACTTAAAGTAAGTGGTACTGCTACTACAACAACGAATACAACTACAACACAGTCTCAACAGAGTTCCGGAAGCTCAACTCAGGGATCTTCTCTTGGGCAGGGCGGAGGAAATGTCATATGGTACACTGTCAAACAAGGAGATTCTCTATGGGCTATTGCAAACAAATACAATACAACAGTTGAAAAAATTAAAACCGACAATAATCTTTCAGGAAACAGTTTGTCAATTGGACAGAAATTAAAAATTACAACCGGAAATTAACAGCAAATAAACAACATGAAAACATATAAATTCACCAGCATACTGTTGATTGCAGTGATGATGTTTGCAATATCATGCACTACCACAGTTGAACAACAGGTTTCAACAGGAAAAAATGCAGAAATACTAATTTATACATCAACCAGTTTGTGGAAATCCCCTTTGGGAGATAGTTTAAAATTTATCTTTATGCAGCCTCAGGAAGGACTGAATCAGTCTGAACCAATGTTCACACTGCTACATCTTGATAAGCTGGATGATTTGTTTAAAAAACACCGAAACATTCTGCACCTCGTTGTCAGTGATACTGTTTCTGAATCAAAACTACAATATTCTGACAATGTGTTTGCAAAACCACAAACCTATGTTGAAGCTTATGCTCCAAATATTGAAGAAATGGTACTGCTTTTAAAGAAAGCTGAAAAAGTATTATTTGAAAAATTCAGACAAACAGATTATGCCAGAATTCAAAGGGCATACAAAATGCAGGAAAGCATTGATATTCAAAACCAAATTAAAGCAAAGTTCAATATTTCAATGGTAATTCCAAAAAGTTTTTTTGTGGCTAAAGATCTTTCAGATTTTATGTGGCTCAGATTGGAAACAAACAGATATTCACAGGGACTGATGATTTACAGAACGCCTTATAGAGAATCTTTGCTCCAAAATCCGGATGACTTAATTCGATGGAAAAACACCATCACAGAAACCCATATCCCTGGAGAAGTTGATAATTCTTACATGAGAACAGACACGCTTACTTCTCCAATTGTAAATTATGTAAAACATAATGGAAATCCGGTGCTTGAAGTCAGGGGACTTTGGCTCACCATGGGAGATTTCATGGGTGGCCCCTATGTTACACTATTTATGAGTGACCCAAACAAAGAATATATTTATGCTTTTGACTCCTTTGTGTTTTATCCTAGCAGAGACAAAAGAGATTTACTGCTTCAACTTGAAGCAATTATGCATTCTGTGAAATTTTTGTAGAAAGCTTTTCTTTAAAATTGCATATTTATTGCTTCCACACTTTCTATTTCGGGTACATATTGTTTGATTGTTTTTTCAACACCACCCTTGAGTGTTTGTATTGCCATAGGACATGAATGACATGCTCCCTGAAGCTCAACATGAACTACATTTTCAGGTGTAATAGTAATAAACTTAATGTCTCCGCCATCATTCTGAAGATAGGGTCTTATTTGCTCAATAATGTTTTTTACTTTTTCAGTAAGTGGATGTGTTTGATTTTCCATGATATATTCATTGATTATGTTTTCATTTCTACTTTATCTGTGGGTGGTGCCATGGCATTTCTGATTGAAACAGCCTGAGCAGTATTTCGGCAAAACGTGAGAAAACTCTCTGCCACAATCGCATTGCTTCCGGAAACAGCAGGAATGCCTTTGTCTCCCGATATGCAAATATCTTCATAAATGGGAATTTCTCCCAACAATGTAAGATTCATTTCTTTTGTAAGATTTTTTGTTCCCTCTTTTCCAAACAGATAATACTTTCTTTCAGGTAATTCGGGCGGAGAAAACCATGACATGTTTTCAACCATTCCCAGTATGGGAACATTGATTTTTGCATCTTTAAACATAGAGACAGCTTTTCTTGCATCGGCCAATGCCACCTGTTGCGGAGTACTCACAATAACAGCACCTGTAACAGGAACGGTTTGTACAAGTGTCAGATGCATATCTCCTGTTCCCGGAGGCATATCAAAAATTAAATAATCCAATGCACCCCAGTTGGTATCTGTTATCATTTGTTTCAGATAATTTGAGGCCATGGGACCTCTCCACATAAGAGAAGCTTCAGGGCTGATAAAAAACCCGATGGAAACCACCTTTACTCCAAAAGCAACCAGTGGTTCAATCATTTGCTTGTCTCCTGCTTCTTTTACATCAGGCACTTTTCCTTCCAGTCCAAACATCTTTGGAACAGAAGGCCCGTAAATATCTCCGTCAAGCAAACCTACTGATGCACCTTCAAGGGCAAGTCCAACAGCCAGGTTGGCAGCCACAGTAGATTTCCCAACACCCCCCTTACCAGATACCACAGCAATAATATTTTTAACCTCTTTTAGGTTTTCAAGCTCTTCATTGGTTTGGTTTCGTCGCATACTTACTTTTGAAGTCATGTTAATTTCAACCGAAACATCAGGAGAAACTTTATTGTGTATGGCTTCTTCACATGATTCTTTGAGATAGTTTTTCAGTGGACAAGCTGGAGTTGTGAGAACAAGACTAAATTGAACATGATTGTCCGAAATTTGCAAATCCTGAATCATTCCCAATGAGACAAGATCCTTATGTAAATCAGGGTCAATAACTTCTGATAGTGCTTCGAGTATGTGTTCCTTTGTAAACATGAGATAAAAACTTTTTAACAAAATTACAAAAAAACAGTCAATTAAGGCAAAAACCGGTTGAGAAGGACTGCACTGTCTATTTGAAATGTGCCGGTGAGTGAATATCTTGCTCCATAAATTTCTTCAAGAAGACTTGAATGTGTTGCTGTGAAATGCATTCTCAGGCCTCCTGTTGTGTCGTTCGCCCATGAAGTATCAATTTGACAACTGAAATCCATCATTGGAATGAGATCTTCCTGAAACATGTTTTCAGAAATTCGCTTGTTATATCCGATTTGGAATGATGAACGATAAAGTTGTGGATGGTTTGCTGTAAACTCTTTTTCTGGAGAAAACCCTGAAAACTTTTGAGGAAAACTGTCCGAAAAAATTGTGCCTGATGTATCCACAGCATCAAAAATCAATACCATTTCCTTGTCTCCCGCAGGTCTTGTAAAACGAATATGCCAGCCTGTTCCGTTTCCTTGAATTTTCTGAAACTGATCAAGGTATAAAATATAATCTCCAGGCTCCACTAAATGAACTTGCTTATTATCATTATTTACATGAGTTACTTCAACAGAAATATTGGCATGGTTCTGTGGTGTGTCTTCTTCCATGACCTGTGGACTCTGAAAAATCACGACAACAAGAACCAAAAGTAAAATTCCCAGGATGATCCATTTTAGTTTATTCATACTTCCGTTTTTTTAAATAAGAAAAACTTAATGTCGTTTTAAAAGATTAATTTCAGAATCAGTTAAAAACCTCCATCTTCCTCTCGGAAGGTCCTTTTTTGTAAGCACATCAATTTTTGTTCTGTCAAGTTTTAATACCTGATAACCAAATTTTTCAAAAATTCGTTTCACCACATGATATTTCCCACTGTGAATTTCAATTCCCAACACTGTTCCAGACCTGACTCCTTCGGCAAAAGCCAAATCGTCAACATCAACAAACGTTTTTTCATCAAGCCACACACCTTTGGCAATTTCATCGAAGTGTTCTTCTTTTAGCCTTTTGTCAAGTGTTACTTCATATAGCTTTTTTACTCTTGATGAGGGATGTGCAATCATTTTTGCAAAATCCCCGTCATTTGTCAGTATCAAAAGTCCTGTGGTATTCCGGTCAAGCCTCCCTACTGGATATACACGCTCTTTACATGCACTTTTTACAAGCTGCAAAACAGTCATTCGCCCCTGAGGATCATCGCAGGTAGTAATCACATCCTTGGGTTTGTTCAGTAACAAATATCTGTATTTTTCCTGCTTCAGAGTTTGCTTATCAACCTTCACAATGGCATCGGGCGGCACCTTATATCCCAGTTCAGTAACCACAACGCCATTGACAGAGACAACGCCTGAAGATATCAGTGTGTCTGCTTCTCTGCGACTGCAATATCCGGCATTGGAAATAAATTTGTTCAGCCTCACCAGTTCCTGAGTTTTCTTCTTCTGTGCATGAGCCCGATAACCTCCTGGTGTTTTTATTGTTTTTCTTCCCTTTTCGTGCCTTCCATGATTTCCTTCACTTTGGTGAGAAAATACAGCTTTGTCTTCAGTGAAATTTGCATTTGGGTTTCTTTTGCTGCGAAATCCTGATTTGTCATTATCGGATTTTTTATCCTCTGATGTGTAATCGGGTTTTTTGTTCCGGCTATCCCTTTGGGAAAAAGCAACCTTCTCTTCGCTGTGCTTAGTGCCTG
>CAZGIW010000040.1:32037-33999 GCA_964526285.1 uncultured Bacteroidales bacterium
CTTTGGGAAAAAGCAACCTTCTCTTCGCTGTGCTTAGTGCCTGGGGTTCTTTTGCTGCGAAATCCTGATTTATTGTTATCAGATTTTTTTTCTTCTGGTGTATGATAGGAGTTTTTTTTCCTGCCATCTCTTTTGTTCTCATTCATAAACGTCCTAATCTCTAAATTTTTGCAAAATTAAGAAAAAACTAAGGATTTTCCCTGATAGAACGAACAGAATGTTTGTTTATTTTTGTAAAAAATCTATAAAACAAAAATTCTATGAAAAAATGTGTTTGTGTATTGCTTGTTATTGTTGCAACATTCCTCATCTCATGCAACAATAAATCTTCAACTGAAGAGACCGAAACGATTGCAGAAAAAAACCAAACAGAAGAGGAAGCAAGTTATGGTGTGGTACTTGAAGCAATCAGCGATTTGAATACGCCTGCCCCTTTTTATATCATCAATGTGGAGGCTGCAGAAGATGAACAAATTGCATCAGATAAAGTGAGAGAACTTTTAAAAACCAACAAAAAAGCTGGTTATCTATGGATTCCTGATTATGCTTCACTGAGTGGGAAACAGCTTTATTCTGTCTTTCTTGGTCCTTATGAGATGGAAGAAGCTGCAATGAAAGAACTGATGACAAGAAAAAAAACAGATAAAAACGCGTATGCTCTGCTTGTTTCTCATGATAAAAAAAGAGTGGAAATGCATGATAAATATGACATCCGAGTAAACGGACAAAAACAAAAACTCATTTTTGCCTGGGCAGACCCTGCTCAAGCTGAAGAATACTTTGAGGCAGGCGGCGAAGACTGGGGATGGTTTATGAATGATGTGTCAGAATATTTTGTAACACATTACAGTGACCAGGTAAAGATGTATTATATGCCCGAATGGATGACAGAACAGGAATTTCGCAAACTTGTAAAAGATGCAGGAGGTGATCCACAGAACTTTGGTTATGTGTTCATCAACAACAATAAAAAATCGTGGATTGACCATAATCCATCATTTTTGGTGATTGAAGAAGCATGCAAGTTTTTTGGATTGAAATATATTGAATAAGTTTGTTGTTAATTAATGAACAAGACAAAACGTTTGTTTTTTGCAACACATATTGTGTCGCCTTTGATTCATACTCATCTTCTGCCCCATTTGAAAAAGGCTCTTGATGGTGAATCAATCTCATGGACTAAGCCCGAACAGCTTCATATTACACTTCGTTTTCTGGGCGATACCCATGAAAACCTTATTCCGGATATTGAAAGAGCCTTTGCGAAAGCTCTTGATGATACCCAGCCCTTTGACATAAACCTTTGTAAAGTAAAAATGTTTGGCAGTCGCTATAAACCAACAGTGTTGTGGATCGGCGCAGAAGACAATGGGCAGATGAAAAAATTGTTTTTCCAAATTGAACAGCAGCTTAAAAAACTCGGAATTCATGGCGATAGACAAAATTTTATATCCCATTTGACTTTGTGTCGAATTAAAAGGCTGAAAGATTTGAAAAACTTTCAGAAAACCATTGAACAATATTCAGAATTTCAGGCAGAAACAACGATAGTTGATACATTTACTCTTTTCGAAAGCCGTCTTGAAAAATCAGGTGCTGTTCATATTCCACTGAGAAAATTTTTGTTGAAAACAAAATAGAAATTAAAAAAGAATTGAATGAAGTATCTGATTCCGCATATTATGAAATTATTGTCAGGGGGAGAAGGAAAAAATGTAACTCATACCAGAACCCGCAGTTTATCAGGCGGTTGTACAAGTAATGCATTTGAAGTTGAAACCTCTTTTGGTACCTTATTTGTCAAAACAAACTCTGCTGTTGATTTTCCTGATATGTTTTATGCTGAAGTAAAAGGATTGCTACTACTGGCCTCAACAAAAACAGTGGGAATCCCACCCCATCCAGAGGTAATGGTGCTAACATAGCAAATTTATTTATATTTAATATATCTTCCATACTTTA
>CAZGIW010000041.1:0-32054 GCA_964526285.1 uncultured Bacteroidales bacterium
TTATTAATAAAATTAAACAAAAAAATCATTTTGCAAAACTAATGGCTTGTCGAAATAAGCTTGTCGAAATAAGCCTGCCGAAATAAGCTTGCCGAAGTGCAATGCCGAAGCAAAGGAGGACTGGGGTCAAACCGCGAAAAAAAAACCAAAAATCGCTATCGTTCATCTTGAAGAATATTGGTTTTCTGTTTTTGAACATGCTGACATCCAGCCCCTTTGGGTTCGCCGCGGCGAAAAGGGGTCAAGCACAGAAATAAAATCAAAAATAATAAAACCAAAAGCTTTAGATACACTCAATTGAATATCGAAAATCGAATGAAGAATATTGAAGTATTTTGTTTTTTTTGTAACTTTACAGAATATTTTCAACTACTTCTTTCAATGAATAATACAGTGAAAAAAAGAAAACAATTACATTTTCAGATGTGCCTGATATTCATTGCAAGTGGCTTTATTGCTATTGTCTCATGCACCAAGCCTGATGAGCCTGCCGATGTTGGTTACAATTTCTTTCCCCATTCTCCCGGTCACTGGATGCATTATGATGTGGATTCCACTGTGTGGGATGATTTTACATCAGAAGTTTATAATTACAATTCCCAAATTCTTGAAATTGTTGAAAGTGCTTTCACCGACGGTGAAGGATATCCTGCATTACGGATTGAAAGATATTACAGAAAGAATGATACCATGCAATGGGCTATAAAAGATGTGTGGTTTGCCAATCTGAAACCAGCATCTGCTGAAATTGTGGAAGAAAATGTGCGATTTGTCAAACTTGCATTTCCTGTAAAATCAAACAACAACTGGAACGGAAATGCGTTTAATTATTTACCGGCTGAAACTTATTCATATGACAACATTAATCAAAGTATGACTGCAGGCACGCAAACTTACGACTCCACAGTAACTGTAAATCACAAAGAAACTGTAAATCTTATTGAAGAAGATATCAGATATGAAGTGTATGCCAGAAATGTGGGAATGATATATAAATACACCAAAACCGTTGAAAAAAACATAGCACAACCCGATGCCATAGTCAAAGGTGTGCTCATAGAATATACATTAAGAAACTACGGACCAAAATAACATTATAATTTATGAAAACAATAACCCTCAGCATTATTCTGATTTTTGCAAGTACTTTTGTTCAGACTGCACAAAGTCAGATATCTCAACTACCCAAATACAGAATTGATTTTTCCAATAAGCACAACACACCCTATTCGCTTTCACAACCTGCAGATTATCTTTCGCCCAGAGCAATTCAGAGAAGAGCCAACCAAAACATTCCAATTGACAGTACAGATATTCCAGTAAATCAAACCTATATTGACGGTGTACTGCAGATTGGCGGCACACTGCTGCTGAAATCAAAATGGTTCAACTGTATTACCATCGCTGTTTCAGATACAACAATTATTCCTGCAATTGCGGCATTACCATATGTTACAAATATTGAAAGAACTTATCCTCCCGGAGGCTTAAAAGCCGGAAGTACAAAAAGACCTCGAATAATGGGTGGAACTAATTCATTTGACACTGAGTTTAACCCTTATTGTTATGTGATGGTTGATGCACAATTAAGTCAGGAAAAATTCACAATCAAAGCATTCAATTACGGCATGGGTTACAATCAGGCAAACATGATTGGTGTTGATTATCTGCATGCACTTGGCTATAGCGGTCAGGGGATGATTATCGGAGTGATGGATGCAGGCTTTTACAATGCCAATACACTGGATGTTTTTGACAGTTTAAGAAGTCAGGGTAGAATATTGGGTACTGTTGATTTTGTCAATCCCGGAAATGATGTTTACGGAGAAAGCACACATGGGATGGCAGTTTTATCAATTATTGGAGGCAATCAGCCCGGACAACTTGTTGGCACTGCCCCCCATGCATCATTTTGGCTTTTCCGCACTGAAGATGGAGCTACAGAATTCCGTATTGAAGAAGACAACTGGATTTCAGCTGCTGAATTTGGAGATAGCGCCGGTGTTGATGTGTTTAACACATCGCTCGGTTATACCGAGTTTTATGATCCAGCTCAAAACTATACTTATGCCGACATGGACGGTGTTACTGCCCGCATTACCAGAGGTGTTAATATGGCAACTTCAAAAGGAATTTTTTGTGTTAACAGTGCCGGAAACAGTGGCAACGGACCCTGGAAATATATCGGCGCTCCTGCCGACGCTATTGATGTACTTGCCATTGGAGCAGTTGATCACAACGGAATTCAAGCCTCATTCTCATCTCACGGCCCTTCATATGATGGTAGGGTTAAACCCAATGTTACTGCTCAGGGACAAGGAACAGCTGTTGTCAGCTCGGCCAATTATATCACCAGTGGCAACGGAACCAGTTTCAGCGGTCCTGTTGTGGCTGGCGCTGTTGCATGTCTGTGGCAGGCAAATCCAAATTTGACCAACATACAACTCAAATCTATCATCGAACAAAGTGGTTCGCTTTATCCTTCATACGATTCACTGTTTGGTTACGGTATTCCAAACTTTGCCGCTGCCCACATTCTGGTATCAAAGGAAAACAGTCCTGAAGAAGATCCTTTTATTCTGGTATATCCAAATCCTTTTGAAGATGAAATATTTATTGTTTTCCAATCCGAACAACAACAAACTGTCAATGTTGAAATTGTTGATGTGAAAGGAAAGAAAATTGCATCCAAGGAAAATATTCAACTTATCAGCGGATACAATAATATTTCTCTTGACAGACTGAAAGGAAAATCAAACGGAGTGTATTTTTTGAGAATCGTCACCAGTAATCAGGTGTATGTGAAACGCATCATGAAAATATAATCAATGATTCTGATTGCAGACAGCGGATCAACCAAAACCATTTGGGCTGCAAAAAACAATAATTTCGCCACATCTTTTTTTCAAACAAAAGGCTATAATCCTTATCATGTGCAGGCTGACGAAATTGTTTCTGATTTGCTGATTCATGTCCCTGAAAACATTTGCAAACAACAAGTTGAACAAATTTATTTCTTTGGCGCAGGTTGTTCAAACGCACAAAACAAAAGTATTATTACACAAGCGGTGAAATCTGTGTTTCCCAATGCTTATGTAAAAGTTGCCTCAGATATTGAAGGTGCTGCAATGGCACTTTTTGGAAAAGAAAAAGGAATAGTTTGTATTTTAGGAACAGGTTCAAATGCAGCCATTTGGGATGGAAACAAACCACAACAACACACTCCTCCCCTCGGCTATATTCTTGGAGATGAGGGCAGCGGCACTCATATGGGCATCAGGTTTCTGAAAAAATATCTGAGAAAAGAATTTGATAATGAGTTGCTTGAATATTTTCATTCAAAAATTGAATTTTCAGATGCCGAAATAATGAACATGATTTACAAAAGCAGTGACACAAAACGATTTCTTGCTTCTTTTGTTCCATTACTCAGCAGCAGAATTGAAAACCCCGAAATTGAACAAATTGTCATTGAATCATTTAGAAGTTTCTTCAGTGTATTCATTTTGAAAATCCCTGAATATAAGGAATTTCCTGTTGGTTTTTGCGGCAGTCCTGCCTTCTTTTTCAAAAACATACTTGCAGAAGTTGCTTCAGAATATGACGTTCAGGTTGAAAAAATCATAATAAATCCAATTGAAGAACTGGTTCGGTTTTATTGCGGAGATTTTTACAAGTCAAAATAATAATCAAGGACTTGAATATTTGAGGTTGTTAAATATTCCTCACTATCCAGGAGTTTTGTCTTTCCTGTGCTTTTTTTGCCCATTCAGGAACAACTATTTTCAAAAACTGCTGCTTTTGCGCATTCAATTTTTCCATATCAAGACCAATGTATGCCTGCGCCTTAGCTTTGGTTGAAATATCAGGATACACTACTTTTCCATTCACCCCGAGTGCATGCAACACATTGTTCAGCTCAAATCTTGCTTCATGAGCCAAATGAATGCCTGCTGCCAGAATTCTTGAACACTCAAGGGGAGCATGAAATGAACCTCCGTGACTTGCAGCCACAAAATCCCATCTCCACTGAGCCGAACGAATCAGTTGAAGCGCCTTTTCCATCTGTGCTTCAGTGGCTCCGTTGTCCCAGGCAAATCCTGCTTCAACATGCGCTTTTACAAGTAAATCTTCAAGGATATCACGACTTTCCTTAATTTTATCCTGACGTTCATACACATCTGTGATGAGCCTTTCAGTATCTTCACGATGACAAACCTGACATGTCATATGTGCATATTTGAGTGGACTTACGGCATGATGAGAAGTAAACTTCACTCCGCCTTCACTGTGAAACGGCATATGACAATCAGCACATGATAAACCTCTGGCATAATGCACCCCCGTTAAAAACAACTCATAATCTGGATGTTGTGCCTTTAGCATAGGGGCTTTACTGATACTGTGAACCCAATCGGTGAATCCAATTTCATCATAATACGCTTCAATATCCTCAACACTAAATCCTTTATCCCATGGAAACACAAGATAGTTGACTCCTTCATACTTTGATTTATCAAAATAATACTCCACATGGCACTGGGCACAGGTGAGTGAGCGCATTTCCTGATGTGTTTCCTTGTTGATATCTCTGTCCATTCTTTCAAATGCTTCAACAAGTGCCGGGCGTGTAATTACCAGATTCATATTTTTTGCATTGTGGCAATCGGCACATCCAATGGGATTGACCACTTCATGACCCAAAGTTTCCCACGTGCCGGCATAAAACTCCTTTACTCCCATTTCCTGCATCAATCGGGGGACATCTGTACTTTTACATGTCCAACAAGTATTAGGCTGGATACTTTTTTCACCATCCACAGGTGCACCAACCCTCAGGGTATGATACAAATCATGGATGGCATAATAATGTCCCCTCGACTGTTTATAGTCGCGACTAAAAGCATAACCAGCCCAAAGCAAAACCATCCTTGGATTATCTTCAAGAAAATCAATTGTTGCACTTCCCATGTATTTTGAACGATAACTGGTATCAGATGTGAGCAACCATGATTCATACTGGCGTGGAAAGTTTTGTCCCCATATTTCATTGCGTGGTTCCCACTCCTCAAATTCAACAACTGGTGTGTAGGTAAAAACTGCTTCTGCCCGCCTTTCAACAATTGAAGACGCAAGTAGTCCCATGAAAAACACCACTGCCATGGTTCCAATAAACAAAACCCAACCCAACCAGGGTTTTTTACTTACTAACTGATTGATACTTTTCATATTTTATTAATTTTCTTTTTTCATAACATTACTAAGCCATTGAGGTATAGGAGATTCTGGCAAAGGGACTCCCCTTGCATGAGGAACTGAAGAAATACCATATACTGTTCCGTGGGGCACTTCTCTGTGGCAGTCAACACAACGTTTTTCACGTCTGTATTCATGTCCTGCCATTGTGTATCTTTCCATTTTATCATTGAACAGAAGGTCGCTGTGACATCTGATGCAGTTTTCCTGCACCACATCTCGTCCGGCCTGATGAATAAAAATTACAGGCGGCTCTTTTCGAAGTGTAAATATATAGGCATGTCTCATCCCGTCGTTTGCCTTAAACCAATAATGCCGGAAAAAATTATCCTGAGGGACATGGCAATCATTGCATGTTGTCCATTCTCTGTGAGAACTGTGAAACCATGTGGCATACTGAGGCACCATAATGTGACAATTAACACAGGTAGCAGGATCATCTGACAAGTATGAAGGTGCTTTGGAAACATAGAACAAAAAGAAAAACAAGCCTGAAAAAAAACCAAGCATTAATATTACCGGCACCTTCCATTTTGCAGGTGGAAAGAAAAACTGAATAAATTTTTTAACAGTTTTGTAAAATCTCATTTAAGCAAATATACAAACATTTATTAAACCCCAAATCCATATCTAAGTTTTCTTAAACATCGTAATCATAATTTTTGCCGCTTCAATGCACACAAGTCCGTGGGGCGCATCTGCCGGAACAACAAGCCATTGGCCTGCCTTCAGCTTATACACCTGTCCTGAAACAGAGAAATCAATTTCACCTTCAAAAGCTGTTACAACCACATTGAACGGAGCTGCATGTTCACTAATTTGCTGACCTGCATCAATGGCAAAAATACTTGTGTTGCCCGCTGGGGACTTGACAAGCAGTTTGCTCACAATTGCACCTGGAGAAACCTGGAGTTCACTAATAATGTTTCCTGTTTCCGTTTGAATTTGTTCATTCATTAAGTCCATATTATTCCAATTTTTATATTTCTATATAAAGGGAGCATAAAATCATCTTTAAACTCCCTATTCATTTATTATGCAAAAAATTTCTCCATATCTTCCTCAGGAGTTGTAATACCTGCAATACCAAATTGCTCAACCAGCACTTTTGCAACATTGGGTGATAAAAATGCTGGTAAAGTTGGTCCCAGATGAATATTTTTCACTCCCAGATATAGTAAGGCGAGAAGTACAATCACTGCTTTCTGCTCATACCATGCAATGTTATAAACAATTGGAAGTTTATTGATATCATCGAGTCCCAAAGCCTCTTTGAGTTTTATTGCGATAACAGCAAGTGAATAGGAATCATTGCATTGTCCTGCATCCAGCACGCGCGGAATTCCGTTAATATCTCCAAGATGAAGTTTATTGTACCGATATTTGGCACAACCTGCAGTAAGGATCACTGAATCATTTGGTAATTTTTCTGCAAATTCGGTATAATATGAACGACTTGCCATTCTTCCATCACAACCAGCCATCACCACAAACTTTTTGATGTTTCCGGCTGAAACTTCACTTAACACTTTATCTGCCAAAGTCATTACCTGATTATGAGCAAAACCACCCACAATTGTTCCTTCTTCAATCTGTTGTGGAGGAGCAGTTTTTTTAGCATGTTCAATAATAACACTGAAATCCTTCATTCCTCCTTCGGGTCGTTCACCTATATGCACACAACCCTCAAGACCTGATGAACCTGTGGTGTAAACCCTATTTTTGTAAGTGGCACTGTTCAGCGGTGGAACAATACAGTTTGTTGTAAACAGAATTGGACCGTTAAATGTTTCAAATTCAATCCTTTGTCTATGCCAGGCGTTGCCATAATTACCTGCAAAATTGTCATACTTTTTGAAAAACGGATAATAATGAGCCGGTAGCATTTCACTATGAGTATACACATCAACGCCCGTTCCTTTTGTTTGCTCCAACAAATCCTCCAAATCGCGCAGGTCATGCCCACTGATAAGAATTGCCGGATTATTACGAACACCAATGTTTACCTTTGTAATTTCAGGATTTCCGTATCTGCCGGTATTGGAAGCATCAAGCAATGCCATTGCTTCAACTCCATACTTGCCAGTTTCCATCACAAGAGCGACGAGTTCGTCAACAGATTTAGAATTGTCACACACTGCAGCCAGAGCTTTTTGCATAAACTCATAAATCTCTTGCTTTTCTCCTCCAAGATTCAGTGCATGTTCAGCATAAGCAGCCATCCCTTTCAGTCCGTAAACAACAAGTTCGCGAAGTGAACGAATATCTTCATGTTCAGTTGCAAGAACCCCAATCTGACTGCTTTTTTTATCAAACTCTTCTTCTGAATCAGCATCCCATAAGGCACTTTCATGAAGCTGATTCACATCAACACCCTGATTAATCAAACTGTTTTTTAAATTTCTTTTCAGCTGCAGCCCTTCCCTCACTCTATGAGTGATGGTTGATAAATCAAAGTTGGCATTGGTGATTGTTGTGAACAATGCACGCATGATAAAATGATTTACCTCAGGATTTTCAATTTGCTTTTTACGGCCCTCTTCAGCCAACACAGATAATCCTTTAACCACATAAACCAGCAAATCCATCATGCGGGCTTCATCATCCGATTTTCCGCAAACTCCCTTCACTGTGCAGCCAATTCCTTTGGCCGTTTCCTGACATTGAAAACAAAACATACTCATAATTCATTTCTTTTTTAGTTATACATTATATTTATAAATAGATTTTTTTAAATCCATTCTTCTTTCAAAATCTGTCCTTCGATGCTGATGACAATTTTTTTCAGGGGAATATTTCTTTGTGCCTTTGAAAGAGCCATTTGAGCAATCTGCACTAAACCAGTACAGCATGGAACTTCCATCACAGCAACATTGAGAGTATTTATTTTACGTTCATCAATGAGTGCTGTGAGTTTTTCAACATATATATCCTTTCCTGAATCAAGTTTTGGACATGCAATTGCAAGCATTTTTCCTGATAAAAGCTGACCATGAAAATTATTCATTGCAAAAGGTACACAATCGGCAGCCAGCAACAAATCTTTTCCCTGAAACATTTGTGCTCCCTGATTTATGAGATGTAGTTGAACAGGCCACTGCTGTAATTGTGACAGCATTTCACCTTCATTTGTTGGCTGATTCTGAACAGGTGAAAATGCCTTTGACATGGATCCCGGGCATCCGCCTCCGCCCATATGGTGGTGTACTTTTATTGAATCAGGTTTTTGCAATACAGGTTCGGGAAAACTCAAATCAATTTCAACCCCTTTCTCATTGAGACGTGCAATTCCCTGTTTCACATATTCATATTCTTTGTGATCGTGCAAATGCTTTAAATGGGCTTTTATGGTTGCTTCTCCCTTATCAATCATTCTGTCAATAACCAAAATTTCATCATAGGGTTCAGCTTCTCGTTCTTCAATTGTGATGGCACCCACAGGACAATCTCCAATACATGCACCAAGACCGTCACAATAAAGTTCGCTTATTAAACGAGCTTTTCCATCCACCATTTGCAGGGCACCTTCGTGACAACCACTGACACACAGTTCGCATCCGTTACACAGATCTTCATCAATTTTAATTATTTGTCTTTTCATATGAAAATTATTTATTCATGTATTCCGGTACTTATTTTCAACAAAGATAGAATATTTTTTTAATATAGAACCAAAAAAAATCTAAAAATTTAAAAAAAACCACATATGTCACTGATAATCATCTGTGTATAATTCAAAAAAAAATGCCTAATGTACAGGCATTTTTTATTATATTATTGAAAAGAAGTATCTTTTATCGGATAAGCACAAGATTTCCTGAAAAATCTTCTTTTATATTATTTGAAAATGTCACCTGTGCTTTCCATGTAAACACAGTTGTCACATCAGGGATAATATCATTGATTTTTCCATCCCACTTTTTATCCATATGATCTGAGAAGAATACCATTTTTCCCCATCTGTCATAAATGTAGAAATTGATTTCTTTTATACCCACCCCTGTGGGGCCGAATAGATCATTCACTCCGTCATCACCGGGGCTAAATGCATTTGGAACATAGAAAGTCATAAAATGCAAAATATTAATCCATCTCCACGTTGAATCAACACATCCAAATTCATTTGAAACAGTGAGAACTACACCGAATTGACCCGGTTGTTCATAGTAGTGTGTTGGATTTGTTTCAGTACTTGTTGCACCATCACCAAAAGTCCAATACCACAATGTAGCACCGGTTGATTGATCATAAAAACTAATTAATGAACTACCTATTTCTGCTGTAGTGGGGTCGGCCATGAAGGCTGCAACTGGTTGAGGATATACTTCAATATACAAAGGTTTCGTAATAGAGCTTATGCAACCGTAATCACTTGTAACAGTGAGAGAAATATCATAATGACCTGCCTGATTAAATATTTTTGATGGATTTTCCAGTGTTGAGCTACCATGGCTGGCTGCTGCTCCAAATTCCCAGTAATAAGCACTAATTGGGTCAGATGAAGTTACCTGAGATGTGAAGTTCACACTTAAGGGAGCACAACCACTTAATTTGTTTGCGGTAAAATCCACAACCGGCTGATCATGCACAAACACTTCCGTTGTGGCAGTTCCAACACACCCATTCACATCAGTCCCTGTGACCTGATACGTTGTATTGGTATTTGGATTCACATTAATTTGCGAAGTATTGTCTCCTGTATTCCATGTGTAAGTTGATCCTCCTGAGGCTGTCATATTTGTTGATTGTCCAAGGCAGATATCAGGATTGGGATTTGAGATTGAGATTGTTGGCCCGGGGTTCACAGTAAGTGTCACATTCGCTGTTCCTGTGCATCCGTTTGCATCTGTTCCGGTCACTGAGTATGTGGTTGTATTCATTGGAGAAACCGTATGAGATTGACCTGCCCCAATACCTGACCAATTGTAGGTGTTTCCACCTGCAGCTGAAATGACAGAGCTTTGTCCGGCACATATTGTATCTTCGGAGATTGATGCAGCGATTGTTGGAGCGGGATGCACATTCACATCAACACTTAGGGAGCCTGAACATCCGAGATTATCTGTAACCGTGACAGTATATGTTGTTGATGTTGAGGGTGTTGCTGTTACGTTGGCAGTATTGGTTGCTGACAATCCTGTTGCTGGAGACCAATCATATGTAAATGGGCCATTACCTGTAGCTGTGGTAGAAATATTGACTGATTCTCCGTCACAAATATCTGCAGAAGTTGGATTAATATCAATGGTCAGATCTCCCGGGTTAACAAGGATTTCATCAGTTACAACAACCTGAGTGTAGTTACAGTTATCATATGTTGCTATTGCTGTGTATGTAGTTGGAGCAGTTGGACAAACATTGATAGTAGGACCAGATCCGATTGGCACAGCTCCTTGGTACCATTGAATTGTATAGTTTTGTGCACCGTTTGGAGTAAATCTCCATGCTTCATTGGTGGCTGACCATGGTGCAGTGTTTCGCCCGGGAGGAGTAAACCCCATATTTCCGGCAGCATTCTGTATTCCGATTAATTTATTGCCGCTGTTCCAGGTGGCACACAAAGGAGCATTTTGCACATATACTTCAATCACATTTGTTGCTTCGTAAAGGACAATCTGATGTGTTGCTATTAAATAATTACATGAAAACATTGCAACCTGATTCCAGTTAACAACAAATGTTCTGCATGGATATGAACCAAGCACAGCCTGATACATAGTTCCAGAAACAGCGGGGTCGATATCATGATATACGCCAAAAATTGCATTGGTAATAAGACTGGCAGAAGGACATGTAGCAGAAAATGACCATGGACAGTAGCCGTTGGCATCAGTAAGGTCAAAACTAACAACTCCGTTTGAACCTGCAATTAGCTGAGTATAACCTGTTCCAAAATAACAAAAAGTAAAAGGAAGTGTTATGACACTTGACCATCTGTCATCAATATTTACAAGAATCGGGGTCCCTGAGTTGTATGGATAAGGAGGTGCGTAAGGGATTGAAGAAACTGCATAGGTATTTGTAGCACCAGTATGAAGAACATCTGCAGTCAGTGTAATACAGTCGTTGCATGGAATAGTTACCTGTCCCTGGCTTGCGCCGGGAGCTGAAATTGTAACATTGGGACAACCGGGGGCTTGTGCTTTTAGTATCAGGGAAGCAAGCACAAGTATAAATATTGGAAAGAACTTTTTCATATAAAAAAATTTGCACAAAGTTAATAAAAAAATAACTACAGTTTATATTGTAGAAAGAATTCAAAACAAAGACATAAAAAAATCAAAAAAGTTTATTCGGATGTTGAATATTATTAGAAAAATTCAATTTTTGAAAATTTCATTAAAAATATTTTGCTGGTATAAAAATAATTTCTAATTTTGCACTCCCAATACATAGAACAATGAAAAGAACATTTCAACCTTCGGTAAGAAAAAGACGCAACAAACATGGATTTCGCAAGCGCATGTCTTCTGTTAACGGACGTGCTGTTTTGGCAAGAAGGAGAGCAAAAGGAAGAAAAAAACTCACCGTTTCTGACAATAAACTGCATAAAAGATAATTTTATTTGAATTGCATAACAATTTTCTTGTATGCAGAAAACAATATTTAAAGCGGACGATGAGTTCGCTTTTCTTTTAAAAGTAATATCAAAAATAATTGTATAGAATATCATCGTATTTTAAAAAAATATTTATTTTTGCAAAAACAAGAGGGCAAATTGTCTTCTTGTTTTGTTTTTCACAGAATGGAGGAATTACATATGAGTAATGTAGTATATTTAACAAAAGAAGGCTTTCAGAAATTGAAGGATGAACTGGACTATCTCACAAGTGTTGAGCGGGCAAAGATATCAAAACAAATTGCAGAAGCCAGAGACAAGGGAGATTTGTCAGAAAATGCAGAATATGATGCAGCCAAAGATGCACAGGGAATGCTTGAATTGAAAATTTCAAAGCTACAGACATCCATTAGTAATGCACGCATTATTGATGAATCACAGATAACAGCTGATGAGGTTCGGTTGTTTACACAGGTCAAAATCCGAAACCTTAAAAACAAGGCAGAATTTACATACACACTGGTTTCTGAGAGTGAAGCCAATCTTAAAGAAAAGAAAATCTCTGTTACTTCTCCCATAGGGTCAGGACTACTTGGAAAGAAAATCGGTGATATTGCTGAAATCACAGCTCCTGCAGGAGTGATGCAATTTGAAATTCTGGATATTCAACTAATGAAATAATGACAAGTATTTTCACACGGATAATCAATAGAGAAATTCCAGCATATATTGTATATGAAGATGCTGAATACATTGCTTTTCTTGATATCAATCCTTTGGCTAAAGGGCATACTCTGGTAATTCCAAAAGCTGAAACTGATTACATTTTTGATTTAGATAAAACAGCGCTTTCAGGGCTGATTCTGATTGCACAAAAAGTTGCCAAAGCAATTGATCAGTTTTCCGATGCAGAAAGGACAGGCATGGCAGTATTGGGACTTGAAGTTCCTCATGCCCATATTCATCTTGTTCCCATCAACGGGATTCATGATATTGATTTTTCAAAACCCAAACTAAAATTATCGCATGAACAAATGCAGTCAATTGCCGAAAAAATAAGAACCAATATTGTTTAGTAACGTCCTTCTTCTTTAAGCAACATGATTGCTTTTTCGGCAGCCAACTGTTCACTTTCTTTAATTGAATTGTGAAGAGCTTCTGAAGTAACATGATCATCGATAACAATTTCAACAGTATATTGCTTTTGGCCATTGAGGACTTTCGTGTCTTTCAGATTAAAACAGACATTGGTTTTTTCTTTTTGAGACCATTCAATCAAACGACTTTTAAAGTTGGTTTCTGTTTCACTCAGGGCATCAATATCAATATGAATTTCAATAATTCTTTTAATGAGGACATTTTTAGTAAATTCAAATCCCTTATCAATATAGATTGCCCCAATGACAGCCTCAAGTACATCACTAACTGCTGAGGCAACAAGGTTATTGCGTGCGTTATTCTGAATGTGAATTAGTTTATCAAGTCCCAGTTTTTGCGCAATTTTAGCAAGAAATTTTCCACAAACAATTTTGGATCTGGTGTCAGTGAGAAACCCTTCTGATTTGAATGGATATTTTTTAAAAAGATATTCAGCAATTACAGTTCCAAGCACTGCATCACCCAAAAATTCAAGTCTTTCATATGAATCTTTACAGCCTGATTTCACTTCAGAGGCAACAGATTTATGTCTGAATGCCAGCTCATATATATGAATATTTTTTGTGCGTACACCAAAATTCACCTCCAGAGCTTTCAGCAAGGCTTTTTGTTCTGTGGAGTATTTCTTATTTAAAATTTTCTGAATACCCAAAACGTAAGACTTTGATTATTCTTTAAATTTTTTAAAGAGGATTGAAACATTGTGACCACCAAACCCGAAAGAGTTACTGATTGCAACATCCACATTCCTTTCAACGGCTTTATGGAAACAGAAATTGAGTTTATTATCAATTTCGGGATCATCAGTAAAGTGGTTAATTGTAGGAGGAACAATGTTATTATTAATCGTCATTATTGCAGCAAGAGATTCAATAGCAGGTGCGGCTCCAAGAAGATGTCCGTGCATTGATTTAGTAGCATTGATTGCAATAGTATACGCATGCTCTCCAAACAGTCTTTTAATTGCCTTAGGTTCGGCAATATCACCAACAGGAGTAGAAGTTCCGTGTGTATTGATATGATCAACATCTGTGATTTCAAGTCCTGCATCTTCCACAGCAAATTTCATAGCATAATATGCGCCATCGCCATCTGGATGAGGAGCTGTAAGATGATGAGCATCCGCTGTGAGACCATATCCACCAACTTCAGCATAAATTTTTGCACCACGGGCCTGAGCATGTTCAAGATCTTCAAAAATCAAAGCTCCTGATCCTTCTCCCATCACAAATCCGTCTCGATCCTTATCAAAAGGTCTTGAGGCAGTTTTGGGGTCATCATTACGTGTTGAAATGGCATGCATTGCATTGAAGCCTCCGACACCGGGTTCACAAACAGCCGCTTCAGAACCACCAACCACCATGATATCAGCTTTATTGAGCAATATCATATTCACTGCATCAGCCATAGCGTGACCTGCAGAAGCGCAGGCAGAAACTGTAGCATAATTGGGCCCCTGAAGATTGTGTGCCATGGAAATATGGCCTGCTGTGATATCAGCAATCATTTTGGGAATAAAAAAAGGATTGAATCTTGGAGTAAAGTCACCCAAAACATATTCTTTCATTGCTTCGCTGAATGTCAGAATACCACCAATACCACTTGCCCAGATAACTCCGGCTCTAAGTGGATTATATTTCGTTTCAAGAAATTTTGAATCTTTTATTGCCTCGGCTGCTGATACCAATCCAAATACTGACACATTATCAAATTTGCGTACTTCCTTTCTGTCAAAATGATTGAGAGGATCAAATCCTTTCACTTCACAGGCAAACTGTGTTTTGAACTTGGAAGCATCAAAATTTGTAATTGGAGCGGCTCCGCTAACTCCATTAACCAATCCCTGCCAAAATTCACTGACTGAATTGCCTAATGGAGTTATCGCACCAAGGCCAGTTACGACAACTCGCCTTTGCTTCATAATCTACAAGTTTTTGATTACTTAACGTTGCCTTCGATATAGGCTATTGCTTCGCCAACTGTTCCGATTTTTTCTGCATGTTCATCGGGAATTGAAATATTGAATTCTTTTTCGAATTCCATAATCAATTCTACAGTATCCAATGAATCTGCTCCCAAATCATTTGTGAAGCTTGCTTCTGGAGTAACATCACCTTCGTCAACACCTAATTTGTCAACTATGATAGCTTTCACTTTTGATGTAATGTCTGACATAATTTTTTTGTTTTTTAGTTTTTCGGCTGCAAAATAAACCATTTTATTCCTTATGGCAAAATATTTTTTTTTAAAATTTAAGATGTAATCTGTAAATCAGCTAGTTAGCTTTTGGAATTTCTTTTGGTTATGTCAAAAAATGGTTGTTTTTTTGAAGAAAAATTTAACCAATGAAGAATCTCGCTGTTTTTGCCTCAGGATCAGGAACAAATTGTGAAAACCTTATTCACTATTTTAATGAATCAGATTATATTTCAGTGAATTTGGTAATTACCAACAATCCATATGCAGGTGTAATTGAAAGAACTTTCGATATGGGTGTGGATTGTTACATCAATCTGTTTAAAACCGAAGAAGATTTCAAAACCTTATATGAAGTACTTGAAGAGTATGACGTTGACTGGATTATACTGGCAGGTTTTCTTAAGCTCATTCCTGAACATCTTATAAAAAGATTTACAGGCAGAATCATCAATATCCATCCTGCACTATTACCAAAATATGGAGGTAAAGGGATGTACGGGATAAATGTGCACAAATCAGTAATCAGTTCAGGTGAAAAAGAATCAGGAATCTCCATACATTATGTTAATGAGAAGTATGATGAAGGTGATATTATAGCTCAGTTCACCTGTCCTGTTTTTCCAGACGATAGCCCCGAAACCCTTGCTGCAAGGGTTCATGAACTTGAATACAATCATTTTCCGCTGGTTGTTGAATCGGAAATAATGAAACAATCAGCAGATTTTTAATTCAAGTCCTTTTTTAGACACCAAGAAACCGAAATAGTTCCAGAACCATAAACAGTGGCCATACAATTGCTTTCAATACGCCAAGCACTCCCATCCAGAAACCTGTTGCCAGTGAAATAAAATAAATGGCCGCACCAATAAAACCCAGTCCATAAACTGCTCCGGCCGGTCCGCTACAATGTACACTTTTTTTCATGTTTTTTATTTTTTATGATAAATTATTAAAAACCTAAAATATTTCCTTTAATCGTTTATAGCCAGCACGACTTGCTCTCAGTTCCTCTCCGCTTTTCAGTTTCACCATATATGTATCCTTTTCCCACAACATAATCTGACTGATGAAGTCAATATTTACAATCCATGAACGATGAATTCTGATAAATTTGCCCGGATTAAGATGCTCTTCATAAAACTTCATTGTCTTTTGTTTTAGAAAACGCTTTCCTTCGGAGCAAATAAAAACATAATCATCATAGGCTTCAATGTATGCTATCTTGGAAACTGGTATTACAACAATATTGCTCTTTTGTTTCACAACAATTCGCTCAATTGAAAAACCTTCGGGCAAGAATTCCTCTGATGGTTTTTTGAGAGATTTGGAAGTTTCATGTTTTTCAATCTGCATTCTTATCTGAACTTTGTTTAAAGCATCATCAAACCGTTCAGATGAAAATGGTTTCAGCAGATAATCAACAGCATTCATTTCAAAAGCTCTGATTGCAAATTCGTCATATGCAGTTGTAAAAATAATTGCAGGTCTATCATCAATAAGCTCAAGCATTTCGAAGCCGTTCAGTTTGGGCATTTGTATGTCCAGAAATATTAAATCAGGCTGATGTTTTTGTATGGCCTTCAATCCTGAAAAACCATCATTGCAGATTTCAATCACACGGATATTTTCGTGTTCTTTCAGATATGCCAATATCAGCTCCTGTGCTGGAATTTCATCCTCAATAATTATTACACTGATTTCTTTCATAATTATTTATTTGACGTCTTTGGTATTTTCAATGTTACACTAAAAAGATTGTTATCCTTTCTGATTTCCATGAAGGAAGAATCTCCGTAAACCAGATTTAGCCTTTCTTTTACGTTGTTAAGTCCAGTTCCTGTTCCTTTCTCCTGCACGGCATCGGAATCAAAATTATTTTCAATCCTGACAACTAGTCTTCCGTTTTCAATAAATGCTGTCAAATGAATGTGTACTTTTTCTCCCGAATTATTAACTCCATGCTTAACGGCATTTTCAATCAATGGCTGAAGCAACATCAAGGGTAATGGCCACTCAACAGGTGCATTTTCATCATTAAATTGAAATTCAAGTCTGTCACCAAATCTTACTTTTTCAATTTCAATATATTGCTTCACATGATACATTTCTTTTTCATAATCTGTCATACTGTGTCCTTTTCTGCTCAATGAGTATCTGAGAAACTCCGAAAGATGAATAATCATTTTTCCTGCTTTGGCCGGATTTGATATGGTTAATGAATTAATTGAATTCAAACTATTAAATAAAAAATGTGGATGCAGTTGTGCCCTCAGTTCATTGAGTTGTGCTTCTTTAACAAGTGCTTTCAGCTGCATTTCATGAACTTGTTTTTGTTGCAAACTGTCGTAGAAGCTGATTGCATAATAAACACCAACAGAACAAACATAAAACATCATAGATGCAATTAACCTGTATGACATGATTGTTTTTAAATAATATTCATTCCATTGAACATTCATGGAAACAAGAGCTCCCCAAACCAAAAGTATCCAAATTGCTCCTGTTGCAACAATAAGAATCAGATTGTTCAGAATAATATAGGCTGTTTTCTTAAGGTTGTGAATTCCAAACCTGATTGTAAACCAAAGTCCCAGATTAATAAACATATAAATAAAAACCGAAATCAAACTATCGGCAATACTATATCCAACGGGGAATCCGGCTGAAAAATACAAGGTAATAAACTGAAGACAAGCAATAATCAGCCATATTCCAAAGTATGCTAACAGAATTTGACGATTTCTCAGTAATGGATGTGTCATTTTGATAAGATATTATTTCGTAACAATCTCTCCGCCGCCAAAAACAGCTACACCTTTTATAATTAAGGTTCTATCTGTGGAAATGACTTCATCCATGAGTTTTCTTTTATCTTCGAAGCTACCCAAAACAGAAGACACTTCAACTTTTATATTCCAACCTGAGGGAACAATCACCTTGGTTCCACCAAAAACACAAACGATTTCCAGCACATGTGTTCCTTCTGCAAGTTCACAGTTTTTTAAATTATAAGATGAACCTCCGAAGATATTTGTTGTTTTGCCACCCTTAAAGTTTTCTGTTCTTAACACTCTTTCTGTTCCGCTAAAAATTAGAGAATCATCAATCATTTCATCTGTATTGCTTTGTTTAATCTGTCCGATTTTTTTAAACTTGTAAATACTGAAAAACACAATAAGCAACCCTGCAATAACAATGAGTAGTGGCCAGAAAGTTTGTGTAAAGTTTTCGGGTAGTTCCATAAATCTGGGCAAAATAAAAAACCCACCCACTGACATAAGGATAAGCCCGAACAATCGGCTTGATCTGGCAAAAACATTAATAAAACCCGCTGCAAGAAGCAACACTGGCCATGAAAAAAGGATGTGTTTTGCTTTGGGGTCCAGCATTCCCATATTATTATAAATAAGTATCACACCTGCTGTAATGACAACAAGTCCAAAAACAACACTCTTCACTCTTGAGCCTTTACGATCTGTATTACAACTAAAATGATTCATAGTTTTTTGATTTTAAATGTTTATGTGGCAAAAGTATGCATGGATTCTTTTCATGCATTTATAATAATAGGTAAAGAACCAATATAAATCGGTGAATGACGAAAACAACTATCGGACAGGAGTTTGCACTACTGAGCTTTTATTAATGAAGTTTGGAACCACTGATGAGTTGTAGAAATTCGGCTCGTGTTTCTTCCTTTCGGAAAGCTCCTGTAAAGTCAGATGTAGTGGTAACTGAGTTCTGCTTTTGTATGCCTCTCATCATCATACAAAGGTGGTGTGCTTCAATGACTACAGCAACTCCCAGAGGTTTGATGGTATTCTGGATACACTCTTTTATTTGAGATGTGAGTCTTTCCTGAACCTGCAGGCGGCGAGCGTAGGCATCAACCACTCTTGGAATTTTACTCAGTCCAACAATATACCCATTGGGAATATAGGCCACATGTGCCTTGCCGAAAAACGGCAGCATATGATGCTCACACATTGAATAAAGTTCTATATCCTTCACTATAACCATTTCTCTGTAGTCTTCGGCAAACATGGCCGAGCGCAATATCTTTTCAGGGTCTGTATTATAGCCGTGAGTAAGAAACTGCATGGCTTTTGCAACACGCTCGGGTGTTTTAAGCAGGCCTTCGCGACCGGGATCTTCTCCGATTAAATGAAGCACTTTTTCGTAATGTACTTTCATCTGTTCGATGGTTGCATCATCATAACTATCAATTTTGGAATAACCTTCCACATGCTGATCCATCAGGTTTTCGTTTTTCATCATATTGTATCAAAATTATGTTCCGTAATACTCTACAAAGTTGTTTTCTGTTTCTTCAATTCTCACGCAATGAAGCTGTGCATCATACGGGTTTAAATGCTTTTCAAGCTCATTCCAAACTGCAATGGCCAGATTTTCAGTGGAAGGCATAATCCCTTTCATAAAAGGTACTTCCACATTCATGTTTTTGTGATCAACTGGCTCAATGATATGGGTGCGGATAACAGAACTAAGTTCTTTCAAATTCATAACAAAACCTGTATTTGGATTAACCTCACCTTTCACAGTGACATACATTATATAATTATGTCCATGCCAGTTGGGATTTGAACATTTTCCAAAAATTCTGAGATTTTCTTCATCTGAATATTCAGGTTTGAAAAGGCGATGAGCTGCATTGAAATGTTCTCTTCGTGTTATATAGATCATCGGTAAATATTTTTTGCAAATATATTCAAATTTTAGTGGTTTTGCTTTCCGTGAATTTCTTCGTGATCATCACAGTGTTCCACACATCCACCTCCCTCTTCATTGCGACCACAACTGCATTGCTTTTTAAAGGATGAGCCTTTCACAAAAAACATTTTTATTGCAATGGCAGCAACTGCAATTCCTACAAAAATCAAACTTGCCAGAAAAACTTTTAACATTGTACTGAATTTAATGCAAAGTTAAGGGTTTTATTGAAAATAACAGCACCACATAACACCCGGACACTTATTTTCCTCATATTCAGTACTTTTTCTATGCTAAATTACAAAGTTTTTGTGATGTGTGAGGTTTTTTGTGTTGATTTTCTGTAGCGGTGTCTTCGGTACATTTTTCTTCCGGACATTTCGGTACTTTCTCCTTCGGAGAAAACTCAATGTCCGGGATTAAAACACTCAGACACCGCTTCTCATTTATCTCATAATCAGTTTGTTTTTAAAACTAAGAAAAACTTTACCATTATTTAACATTGGCTTAATCTTTTCAAAAAGTGGCGGAGTAATTTTGCAGTTGATATGATACCATATAAACAGTAACTTGGGAAAGAGAATTCAACATGAATAATATATACAGTAGAATCAGAATTGTGATTATGTTTGTTTTTCTGATTTATTCTAACACAAACGGATTTTCACAAACAGGCAGTATAAAAGGCAGTGTAAGTGAAAGGGGTTCAAAGGAAATTATTCCCGGAGCCAATGTGATAATCCAGGGCACCACCACAGGTGCCAGCAGTGATTTTGACGGGATGTATGAAATTAAAGCTCTGGAACCTGGATTATATACAATTCAAGTCACTTTTATTTCATACGAAACCAAAACATTTGAAAATGTTGAAGTAATTTCAGGACAAACAACAGAGCTACATATTGAACTTGAAACAGTTGCACAAACATTGCAGACTGTGGAGGTTGTTGCAAGAATGCTCAAAGAAAAAGAAAACATTTTATTGCTTGAGCAGAAAAAAGCAACAGGCATCGTTCAATATATCGGATCTCAGGAAATGTCAAGAAAGGGTATTGGCGATGTGGCAACTGCAGTTACGAAGGTTACAGGTATTTCAAAAATTGAAGGCAGCAATGATATTTATGTTCGTGGACTTGGTGACAGATATAATTCAACTCAGATGAACGGGCTGCCAATGCCTTCAAATAATCCTGAACAGAAAAATATTTCTCTTGATATTTTTTCAACTGATATTGTTGAGTATATTTCCATTGACAAGGTGTATAATAACCGGATTTATGGTGACTTTGCCGGCGGGAATGTAGATATTTATTCAAGAGATTTCACCGGAGATCCCTTTCTGAATATTGAACTTGGAACATCAGTGAATATGAGTGCTCTGGATGAAAATCAGTTTCAGCTGAAGGATGGGCCTTGCTATTTTGGGTTCAATACATCATCTCGTCCTGAAACACTTGAAAACTGGGCTTTTGAAAACAGCATTGACCCTGTAAATGTGACCCCTGTGGGGCTGGATTTTTCAATTTCAGCAGGCAATGTATTCAAAATTGGAAAGGAGAAAAAGAGAACACTGAATTTTTTCACAAGTTTCAATTTTGGCAATGATTATTCAATGAAAGAAGGAGTTGCTTTTGGAGCGGTGAACAGTTCGGGTGTTCCGCATAAAAGTTTTGTAATGAAAACCTATAATTACAGCACAAACACAACCGGAATGCTGAATGTGGGATATGCATTCAACAAAAACCATAAAATCAATTATAATTTTGTACTGGTTAACTCCACTGATAATTCAAATGAAATTTACAAAGGAACCATTATTGACATTGCTGATTATGACAATGGATTAATGATCAGAAAAGTGTATGAAAGAAACACATTGTTTATCAATCAGCTTTTAGGGACACACACACTTGGTCTGCGTGCAGATGCCAATTGGGGACTATCCTACAATTCAGTCATTGGTGATGCACCAGACAGACTGCAAAACACATTCAGAATGGTGGATGGAAATTATTATTTCGGGCAAAACCAGATTACAGACAATCACAGATATTTTCACTATTTGACTGAGGACGAAATTGCAGCCAACCTTGCCATAAGTTACAAATTCCTTTCAGAAACAGAAGAAGGCTACAAACTTAAGCTCACTCTGGGAGGCACCGGAAGAATAAAAAGCCGTGAGTTCAATGCAACTCAGTATAATTTCCGTATTGCCTCATCTCAGCGTGAAACTGTTGTAAATCCTGATCAATTGTCAGATTTTTTCAATCAGGAAAACCTTGAAAACAGCTTTTTCAGAATTGAAACTTTCAGAGGAAACTATCAGGTGCCCAATGCGCTTGATCCTCAGACTTATGGTGGTACACAAATAATTCAGGGGTTGTATTTAACCACAGAATATCACCCAACACCGAAGCTGACCTTATTAATTGGACTAAGAGGTGAAAACATTTATCAGGAAGTGAGATGGAATACACAGCTGGATCCCACTGACAGAAAAGATATTATTAATATTTCAGCATTACTCCCCAGTTTGACTGCCAAATATGAATTAAACAAAAAACAAAACCTCAGATTTGGAGCAAGTAAAACCTATACTCTGCCCCAGTTTAAAGAAAGAGCGTTGTTTATTTATGAAGAAGTAACACAAGTAAAGCTTGGCAATCCGGATCTTTATCAATCTGACAATTACAATGTTGATTTAAAATGGGAATTGTTTCCCAAGGCTGGTGAAATTATATCTTTGGGAGTTTTTGGAAAATATATACTCAACCCAATTAATGAATTTGCTATTACATCAGCAACCAATGACATTTCATTTCTGAACACAGGAGACTGGGGATATGTAGCAGGTGCTGAGTTTGAAATCCGTAAAGAACTCATCAGTAAAGAAAAAAACAAATTATTTGCCGGTTTCAATGTATCCTATATGCATACTGAGCAGGAGTTAAACTCGGAAAAGGTGAAAGAAGAAACCATCTATATGGTAAATTTCACACATGACAAAGCACGATTTACAGGGGCATCAGACTGGCTTGTCAATGCTGATATCACAGGGGTTAAAGACCTGAAAAAAGAAAACCACAGCATTATGGCAACCATTTCATACAGTTATTTTTCTGACAGAGTGTATGCAATAGGCACCAATAACAGAGGAAATATTATTGAAAAACCTTTCAATTCTCTCGATTTTATTTTTAAAGCAGAATTTAATAAACTTGGAATTGGAATCAGCTTTAAAAACCTACTCAACCAGTCCATCGAAAGATATCAGGCAAATCTGGACAGTGATGTGCTTGTCATTTCATACAAAAAAGGAGTATTGACCGGATTAAAAATCAGCTATAAGTTTTAGTTAGGTTAATTTTTGGTAACTGCTCCCCAATTTATCACTATGTGACTAAGGGAACGTATTTAGCAAAAGCCATTCAAGATTTCTGCATCATGAAGATAATTATTAGTACATTGTATTGTGCAATGCCACACTCTGATATAAATTTAATGTTAATTCAAATTGAAAAACTCAAAGTTTTGTTAATGTAATTATAACTTTTGCTTAACAGCTATCTCTTTGAAGGAAGATAATTTTGCACCATAACATTAACCTAAATTTTAAAAATGAAAACAATGAAAAAAACTATGATTTTAATGGTTGTTATTCTTGCTTCACTGGCAGTTGTTACAACCGGTTGTAAAAAAGAAGGTTGTACTGACCCTACAGCCAACAATTATGATGAAAAAGCAAAGGATGATGATGGAAGCTGTACTTATGATTTGCCAGCTGTTGATCCCGATGATTTCAAAGGTGATATTACAGGTGATGTAAGTCTTGTTGCAACTGAAACATACAAACTTACAGGTCTTGTAAAAATAAAAGATGGTGGAAAACTTACAATTCCTGCAGGTACAAGAATTGAGGCAACTGGTGGCACTTCATCAGCAATTATTGTTGAACAGGGCGGACAAATCTTTGTAAACGGAACAGCTGCCAGTCCTGTTATTATGACATCAGGCTTGGCCAGTCCCAGCCGTGGTGACTGGGGCGGACTTGTTATCTGTGGAAAAGCTCCCTGCAACTCAGGTGGTGGTATGTCAGAAGTAGGTGATGTTCCTTACGGTGGTAGTGTTGCCAATGACAACTCAGGTACTATCAGATATTTGAGAATTGAATACTCAGGTGCTGCATTCAACAGTGAAAAAGAATACAATGGATTTTCATTGTTTGGTGTTGGAAGCGGAACAACTATAGAGTATGTTCAAATTCATGAATGCGCAGATGACCCCATTGAATTTTATGGCGGAACCGTTCATGCTAATTACATTGTTTCATCAAACGGTGAAGATGATATGTTTGACTGGACAGAAGGCTGGACAGGTGGCGGACAATACTGGTATGGTGTTATAACTGAAGCTGGTGTTGGAAACAGAGGTTTTGAAGCAGACAACTGGGAAACTGACAATAATGCAACTCCATATGCAAACCCTACCATTTCAAACGTGACTTTAATAGGAAACAACCTGACAGGCAATGAGCCTCAGGGCATGGAACTGAGAAGAGGAACCAAAGGAAATATTAACAATGTTGTACTGAAAAACTGGGTAACAGGGGTCAGAGTATCCGGTGACGTAAGTCAGGGCTTCCTCAATGGTGACCTCAAAGTAACCAATGTCAGATTTATTGATTGTGCTACTAATGTAAGTGTTGGCACAGGAGATCCTGCAGGAATTACTGAAAATCCAGCTGCAACCGGAGCCGGTAATGGTGATGGTGTTCCCACATGGGCACAGGGCTGGACAATTGGACTCTAAAACAGGGGTTAAACGAAACACTTTTCATAAAAAGAAAAAAACCTGCTTTTGCAGGTTTTTTTTATTGAGAATCTATTCTCAAATACATTGTATCTATAATGCCTTGCTCAAGAAGTTCTTTGAATCCCTGCGAGTTTATCAAAATCTCATAATAAACATCCATCATATCTTGTTGAGAACAATGGCCAGAAACATTGTAATTGTAATCAAGATGAAAATACTCATCTATATATGTGATTCCATCAATAATTAGAGTATGTCTTATTGAATAGTTTACTTTTTTATCAAAATTCAGCAAAGATTCAATAAAATCCCCATGAAGTTGCTCTGAAACTGCTCCAAAAGACACAGGTTCATAATGATTGTCAGTGTATGTTGAACGCATAAAATCCATAACAGCCTGCTCGGCAACTGTTTGATTCTGTGCAAATAATGAATAATGCACAAAAACAAGCAACAATAATGCAAACAAATTTTTCATGATAAAAACTCCATTAAAAACTCTATTTCACCAAAATTCCTGCCGAAAACTTTTCAAATTACACAGCTATAGTGATAAATCACTTCCCTTCAAGCATTTCAATTCTCTTCTGCTGTTCCAGAATCATTTCCATAAGCATCTCAATTTGAGCCTGTTGTTCCTGAATTGACTGTACCAACACCGGAACCATCTGCCCATAGGCTATTGATTTCATTCCTTCTGCATCAGTATGCACAAACTCAGGAAACAATTGTTCCAAATCCTGAGCAATAAAGCCGATATGTGAACTATTATTGGTTTCTTCATTTAGGTAATCATAACGTTTTGGCGAAAGCAAGAGCAATTTTTCAAGGCTTGGCTCCAAATTAAGGATATTCTTCTTGTTTCTCTGGTCTGATGCATGAGTCCAGCCTGTTGTGGTATATCTTCCTGTTGTTGTTCCGTTGAAAACAACAAGCCTGTCGGTTGGAGAACCAACCCCGATGCCAACATTATCACCCATGACAACAAAAACAGTTCTCAGAGGAGAAAGATAATCACATCTGAATGCATACCCGGTTCCTTCCTGAGTAATCAACACACTTCCTTCTGTTGTGGACGTTGCAATATTCAGCGCCATTCCGTTTGAAGCAGTATTTTCAATATTTACAGTTGCTCCGGTTTGTGTGGTTCCTGCAGAACGGATATATAAGCGATGATTCAGAGGGTTATCAACTCCCAGTCCCATGTTTCCGTTTTTCATCAATGTGAGCGCATTGCTTCTGGTTGCGGAGCCTGTGCCATTTCCAATACTAAACAAACGGTCAGTGTCAGTCCAGTTTGTTTCACCAGTCCCTGAATGCACATACGTTGTGGCAAATCTTCCAATGGTTACTTCGGCATAAGTTGGAGCTATATTTTCTTCTCCCATTGCAGTAGAAAAATTTCCTGAGGCAGCATTATTTTTTCCCCATGCAGTTGCTGCTTCACCTGAAGCAGTGTTTTGTGACCCCCATGCAGCTGATCTGGCACCGGATGCAGTTGAAGTTTGACCAAATGCAAATGAATTATGCCCGGATGCTGTTGTATTTTCTCCGCCTGCAAATGAGAAGTTTCCTATACTGGCTTTATCCCACTGAGTAGAAGTGACTCTTCCTGCCCTGAAAGAGGCCTTATCGGGATACCACATCATGCGTGTACCGCCTCCTGTTGCAGGAGGATCTCCAGGAGTTCCTTTATATATTCCTTCAAACAGTACATTTCCCTCTCCGATTCCATTTCCATATGTATGAAGCAAACCTACAGGGGCACTGAGTCCAACACCCACATTTCCACCCTGAAAATAGATATGAGGTGTGTTATTCAGCCATTGCGAAGAAATCATTGAATTCCAGTTTGAAATATCTGATCCTGTAATACCCGCTGCCGGACTGACTTCAAACACAGGGTCATTTTCATTTGAACACAGAGCATAGGGTACCGATAGAAGTTGAGTTGTTCCCATATCTGCAAAGCCTGTTCCCAAATCAACCTCTGTCTTGATAAAATGGATATCATCACCCCATTCAATCAATGAAAAATCTCCTGTCACGTCTCCACCTTCTCCTATGTTAAGAAAAATTAATCCAAAATCGTTTGTTGTTATTGTGTGTGTTTCCTGATACATAAGAGTTCCTGTCTGTGTGGTTTTCAATATACTTATTCTTACACTGACAAGAGCATTACTGAGAGACACCCCATTATCATCACGCAATGCCGCCTGATATTTGAAAGCTTCAGGAACCTGAGCAAATAAGGATAGTGATAAACATAATGATAAGGAAATGAGAATTACTTTTTTCATAGCTTGTTATTTAAAAATTATTGACTGTAAAAATACAATTAATATTTACAAATACTTCACAAAAAAAAACAATTAAAAATTAACACTTTGTTCTTTTTTATATATTTGCAGCAACAATTGAATTCGATATGGAAACAAGACAACTGATTTTTTTATTCTTTCTGCTGGCAACCATAGTGGCTTTTCTTTATTCTGCCTGGATTATACGTGCCAACTTTAAGCTTACAAAAAAGGCATATCCTGTAAAGCAATACGGAAAAAGGTTGAAACTCACGCTCATTAACGGCTTTTTTCAGGAACGAATTTTCAGAAATCCCATAGCCGGAATTATGCATGCACTTGTGTTTTGGGGTTTTTGCGTTATTCTGCTTGGCAGTATTGAGATGGTTTGGGATGGAATTACCGGAAGTGAACGAGTGCTTGCTGGATTCGGAATTTTTTATGATCTGTTTATAGGTGCCGGCGATGTTTTTGCATATGTCATTGCACTGTTCATTATCATCTTCATTATCAGAAGATGTTGCCTGAATATTCCCCGGCTTCATGGAAAAGAACTGAGTCACAGAAACCATCAGGATGCCTATCTTGCATTGACGTTTATTCTGGTACTAATGATTACACTTGCAGGATTGAATATTTTTTATATTGCTGAAAACCAGGAAAGCTTTGCAGGCACATATCCGGTGAGTGAGCTTATTGCTCCATTGTTTTATTCCATGTCGGCACATACTATACATTTGCTTCATGAGATCAACTGGTGGGCTCACATACTTTTGATTTTTGTTTTTGCCAATATTCTCCCCTACTCCAAACATTTTCATATTTTCATGTCATTGCCAAATGTTTTTTACAGCAGATTAACTCCTCTTGGAAAACTTGCCAACATGGAAAACATCACACGTGAAGTAAAAATCATGTTATGTCCTGAAGTGGCAGCACAAATACCGGAAACAGATCCTGAATCTGCGGGCGAAAGATTTGGCATTCTTGATATTGAAGATGCCACATGGAAAAACTATATTGACTCTCTTGCATGCACACAATGCGGCAGATGTTCGTCTGTTTGTCCTGCCAATATCACAGGCAAGGAGCTTTCTCCACGAAAAATTATCATTGACATCAGGCGCAGGATGAAAGAAAAATCAAAAGGGCTAAGAAAAGAAGGAAAAGCATATACTGACGGAAAGAGTATCATTCGTGATTATATCAAAGAAGAAGAAATATGGGCATGTACAACCTGCAATGCCTGTGCAAAAGAGTGTCCTCTCAATATTGACCATCCCACATTTATCATTGACATGAGACGTTATCTGGTGATGGAAGAAGCCAATGCCCCCGCTGCACTGAACTCAATTTTTTCCAACATTGAGAACAACGGCGCTCCCTGGCAATATTCAAGAGAAGACAGATTAAAATGGGCTGAATAATTATTATAGAATTTGAAAAAAATTAATATCATGAAAATTGAAGTTCCAATTATGTCGGATGTTTTTGCAAAAGGACACAAACCTGATTTTCTCTATTGGGTTGGATGTGCCGGAGCATTCGATGCAAGATATATGAAAGTTGCCAATGCCTTTGCAAGAATTTTAAATCATGTGAAAGCTGATTATGCCGTTTTGGGCACAGAGGAATCTTGCACCGGCGATCCTGCCCGTCGAGCAGGGAATGAAATGTTGTTTCAGATGCAGGCTCTTTGCAATATCAACACTTTTTCCATGTATGAGGTGAAAAAAATTATTTGTATTTGTCCGCACTGCTACAATATATTTAAAAATGAATATCCCGACCTGGGCGGAGAATATGAAGTGATTCATTATACAAGCTATCTTCAGGACTTGATAAAAAAAGGTATTCTGAAAGTTGACAAATCAAAAGTGGCCGATAAATCTGTGACTTTTCATGACCCCTGTTATCTTGGCCGTGCAAATGATGAATATGAGGCACCCCGCTTTCTCATTGAACATCTAGGACTGAAACATGTGGAAATGAAACGTAATAAAAGTTTTGCACTATGCTGTGGTGCCGGCGGAGCACAAATGTTTAAAGATGCGGAAAAAGGTGATAAGGAAGTGTTTATTGAACGTACTGAAGATGCGTTGGAAACAAACACAGATGTGATTGTAACATCTTGCCCCTTTTGTATGACCATGATGACCGACGGACTGAAATACAAAAACAAGGAAGAAGAAATTGAAAATCTGGATATTGCGGAGATGATAGTGAATGCAATGATTTAAAAATGGTGATTTTTTTGAAAACGTTGATTTAATATTTGCTGGGTTCGTAAAGGTTTCGCTATACGATTGCCAGTTTTAAGCAGCCAATTTGCGAAGCCCAAAAACACTTCATCATTCAATATTCATCATTCGATATTCAATATTCTTCAAGAGAATCCGCTAGCGATTTTTGGTTTTATTTTTTTTCGCGGTTTGACCCCAGTCCTCCTCTGTCGGACATCCCCAAAGGGGATTTGGTCTTCACGCATAAAAACCAAAAATCGCTTGTCAAAGGAAAACCAGGCTTTCAGCCTGACAAGGTCGGCGAAGCAATATACACTTCAACATTCAGAATTCATTATTCATCATTCGATATTCAACATTTCCCCAATCGCATCCGGACGATCAAACCCCACCGCACCACAACTATTTGATATTTTCTATTTTCTCACATCGTGATCCATTTGGGAAGCGACACCCTTACTAACAGGCTCTCTTTTTTAAGCTGCTCTTTATTCACATATATTTTTTTTAAAATGTGTTCATGTGTCGCTTCGCTCTGCTCAGAGCGACTTATTTGGGGATGATTTCTTTTCTCGTGGCGCTGCCACGAGCTGAAATAAATTCAGGCTTTCAGCCTGACAAGTTCAACATTCAGAATTCATTATTCTTTATTTCCCGTCACATAGTGATCCCTATCCCAAAGGGAAGCCTTTGGCTTGGGAAAGGGACTCCGATGGAGCAATATTCAACATTTTTCCAATCGCATCCGGACGATCAAACCCCACCGCACCACAACTATTTGATATTTAATATTTTCTATCTTCTATTTTCTATCAAGTATAGATTTATAAATCACCTCACCAACGTCACATCCCCATACCTGCTCACCACCAGCCCATCGTGCAGCACAGCGGTTACATGATACACATACACTCCGGTTTCTGCCGGTTTGCCATTGATGGTGCCATCCCAGCCGTGGTTGGGGTCTTTGGTTTCAAACACTTTCTGACCCCATCGGTTATACACCACAAAGCTCAGTTGCTCAATGCCCTGCCCGCGCACATACAGCACATCGTTTTGGCCGTCTCCGTTGGGTGAAAAGATGTTGGGGATGAAAATATCGCAGTAAATAACTTCAACGGTAACTGTATCATAGCTCTCCTGCAAAAATTCATCTATCACATACAGGGTGTAGGTTGTGGTTTCTGTGGGCGATGCAAGTGGCTTTGCGGCGGTGCCATCACTCAGCCCCAATGCCGGCGACCAGCGATATTGCCGCTTATCTGCCTCTGGCGGATCATCTGTGCCAAGCTGCACCACCTGCCCATTGCAAATACGCATGTCTTCGCCTGCATTGCATGTGTAATCATGGCCGGTGCAATCGTAAACGCCCACAAAGCCAATTAGATAAGTGCTTGCCCCAGCATATACTGTGTTATTGGGCATAAATTGATATGTTGGTGTTAGAGTATCAGGCAAAAAATTTCCTATAGTGATATATTTTTCTCCTCCTTCTGCCACAAATGAACCCGAAACAAGCATCCAGTTGACACTGTCGGTTAAAAATCTGTCCAAAGGGTTTTGTATTTGTGGTGGATAATATTCATAAAATGCATGGTCATCATTTCTACTAATTTTATTATTGCTGAAGAAAATACCTAAAGATGAAGTATGAAAAACATTAAATCCATAAAAATTAGTGCCTACCCATGAGAAGCTGTCAAAAAGGACATAAAATGCTACACAGTATTTGCCCCCATCATTTAATTCATGAATTAAGGATCCCTGAATGTATTCTTTATGTGTTAAAATTGTATCGGGGAATTCACTATACAAAGACAACAAAAATCTTGACCTGCTATAAGGTGGATTTGGAACGTTCCATGTGTTATTAGTATCTAATAAAGCCCAGCCTGGTGTTCCTTGTGTTGGGTTTTCCCATTTTAAAACGCATAAAACATGATACATATTTGTGTTTGTATTTAAATAACCAAACCACAAACTACTGTTACCACACGGTACACTCCATGGGTCTGAAACAATATAATAAGCAAAGTCTTGAAAAGTTGGATCAATAACAATATTATTTGGCGGTTGGTATTGCCCCTTTGTATATAAAAAACCAAGTAATAATACAAATAGAATACAAATATTTTTCATTTGATTGGTGATTAAAGAAATACCATCTCGAAATAGCATTTCTGTTTAAGAAACTAGTTTTTAATAACTGATACTCTACCTGAATAAAAATGGTTGCCAGTAATTACTTTATACATATACACACCACTCTTACAATGAGAAACATCAATCTGTAATTGACTTGATTTGGATAAAAATTCAAAAACACTAACAATTTGGCCGTTTATATTATATAGTTCAATAAACCCGCATTCAACAGGTGTGGAAAACTCAAAATTAATGATTCCTTCCGTTGGGTTGGGATAAACAACACATGTGATTTCAGTATCGTTTTCATGGTCATTATCAAATTCCATGCTTTTTCCTGCCATATCAGAGAATTCGCATGGGTGGAAAAATGTTTGATTGATTGCTTTCATATTCATTACTTTTTCTATGCTAAATTACAAATTTTTTGTGATGTGTGAGGTTTTTTTGATTTTTGATAATATTTCCGTGCTTGACCCCTAATCCCCTAAAGGGGCTGGGCTCAGCGTGCTCAAAAATAAAAACCCAAAAATCGCATGTCTAATAAAAATCAGGCTTTCAGCCTGACAACTTCAATATTCAACATTCATTATTCGATATTCCCCAATCGCATCCGGACGCTCAAGCCCCACCGCACCACAACTATTTGAT
>CAZGIW010000042.1:0-31898 GCA_964526285.1 uncultured Bacteroidales bacterium
TTTATTTACAGGCACATGTGTTTTTGATCTTTGTAAGAAGGACAAGTCAGGAAAGATTATTAAGACTGTACTTAACCTATTGTTTTGTGTTTTAATAGTGACTCTTCAAATCTTGTTGTGTTGCCGCAATCTTAAATAAACTCAGGCTTTCAGCATAAACTCACTAATAGCTAAAAAAAAGGTTGCAAATAAATTTGCAACCTTTTTTCGAGTAGATTGAGTCACCTCAATTATTGAACAATCATCTTACGAGTTAATTTAATCTGATTGAATGTAATTGAGTAGTAGTATAATCCGGCAGCCATACTTCTTGTATTCACAAGAACAGTATGCATACCAGGAGCGTAGTCAGAAGTTTCTGTATAGATTATCTCTCCCAGTACATTTGTTACTGAGAAGACAATTTGTCCACCTGTTGGAATTGAGAAACCAATCACGGTTTCGTCGGTTGCAGGATTGGGAATATTCTGCATCAACACTACACCATCTCTTTTAAGATCTTCAATTCCCACAAGAATATCACGACAGTACTGATCATTTGTATTGATAGCGTCACCTGATACAGTTGTTTTTGCACAAAGCTGATATTCAGATGCAGGTGCAGTGTATGTGGTGATGAAAGTATAATCAGTTTCCGCACCGGGTGCAAGAGGTGTTGTAATTGCCTCTGTTGTCATAGGCACACCATCAATGAGGAACTGAACAGGAATCGTATTCAATGTTTGCAGACCATGATTTTTTACTCTCACTGTTACAGTAACAGTAGCACCGGCAGATGTTGAAGTTGCAGGTGAAATAATATCAATCACTCCTGCATCAACATTGGCAGGTCCTGCATTGAGAGACACACATGTTGTATCATTGAAATCATATACATCACCTGCTAGTTCAGTCCATGCACACAGATTGTATGTTGCATTGGTTGGACCAGTATAAGTAGTTGGGAATGTAAATGTAGTTTCAGCTCCGGGAGCAAGTGTGCCTGTCCATGTTCCACTAACGGGAGGAGGACCTGTCATCACTCTGTATCTCACAGGAATTGAAGTGAGTGTTTCAGTCCCAAAGTTTTTCAGTCTGATTGTAACCTGATTTTGACCACCAGTAATAGACTGGCTGACAGGAGCTTCAATATCAATCACACCTGCATCATAAGGAATAGCTGGTTGATAAATTTCAAAATTATCAATTGCCCAACCATTATAGTTTACAGATGCATTGGAGAAGAAATGGAATCTAAACTGAACAGGCAGCGGGAAGTTGTTAAATGCTGCCAAACTAATTTCAGAATACTGCCAGCCGGCAGAGGAGCCTGAGAACCCTGGAGCATTATTGATGTTTGCTGTATTGTACCAGTTTGTTCCTGAAGGATCATTCAATACGCCCAATGTTGTCCATGTTGCACCGTTGTTTGATGAATACTGGATTTTTCCGCCATCAACACCATTTTCAGTGTCAATCCAATGCCAGAAACCTAGTACCATATTATTCACATTGGTGAAATCAAATTTGGGAGTATAGAGATAATAACTACTGTTATTGGCATAGTTACCCGCAAGAACTGTAGCCCATGCGTGTGTTGGTGAGTAGGCACTATTAATAGTTGAAGCAGATGGAGTTCCATACTGCCACTGATTAGTTGTGCCTTCAATATACCATAACTGTGTTCCCTCAAAATCATCGAAATGAGGTAATGCAAGAATTGGAAGGCCGTATCTGTTATCACACAATTCATCGTTTCCGGGGTTTCCATCACCGGGCAGTTCAGTGCGAACACAAATGGTGTAATCACCATCAGGTACAATGAACGGAGTAGTGAATGTAAACATATCTTCTTCATCAGCATCAATGGATCCTGTCCATGTGTTGGTTACCCATGCACCACCATTGATTGAATAGGAAACAGGCATGGTGGTTAATGTCTGAGATCCGTAGTTTTTAATTGTAACCTGCATATTAATACTGCTGCCACCATCTTCCATATCATCAACATTATCAATTGATACGACACCTGCATCCAAAGGAGCAAGAATACGGATATTGATGTCGTCAATGTATGAATACCAATTGTTTCCGGGGCTATATGCGTACCATCCGAAGTAATACACTCCATTGGTTGCAGGAGTGTATATTCCTGAAGCAAGCTGATGTGTTGTATTTGTGAACAATTGCAACTGCACCAGAGTATCAATAACTGAGGCAGGAGTCACATCAGTTGCAACAACTAAATCAGTGTTTTGAGCATAAGAAGCACCTTCTGCCCTGTACCAGAATTCAACTTTGTAAGTTGTACCTGCTTCAAGGTAGAAACACTCAGTAAATAGATAGTCATTTCCGGGAATTGTAGAGCTATTAAAGAAACGAGCTGAACGAGATCCGGTATTGGCATAAGTTGTACTATTATAACCTGGTTCCCATGTTCTTCCATCGCTGTTTACATCAACTACAGTCCACTGACTGTAATCTTCACCCACTTCAAAGCCCATGAAATAATTACTGCTGTAGAAATCATGTCCGCTTTTAATAGAATAGGTAAGTGTATCGTTAAAAGGTAAAGCATCACCAGCAGCATCAACATCAAAAAAGATATTATAGACTCCAGGAGAACTTAAGTCAGCAGTTTGAGTAAATGTATAATCAAGATAATCACCCACAACCAGAGTATCGTTCCATGTTTCTGTCACGGGAGTAAGTCCATTAACAGAATAAGAAATATCCATTGTGAATAATGTATCAATACCCATGTTTTTCAAGCGCACTGAAATTATTTCAGTTGAAGTCAGTCCGCATCCTGCAGATGGTTCAAGACCAGCAACAACAGCGGCGTCAACAGCAGCAGGTGTATATTCGTCAGCACCAATTGCAGGAGCAACAGGATCGCGCAAATCACCGTCAATATCATCAATAATTGAAACGATGGGCGTACCGCTTCCCCACAACTGTGTTGTAGAAGCATGAAGGTCTGTATTTGAGTAGTAGAATGGATTTCCAACCTGAGAGTTGGCATCATTACCAACAGGTTGATTTACCGCTTGAAGAGCTGTAAGATCTGCTCTGGCAGCGCCATAATACACAAAGTTTGAACCTGTACTGTAATAGTTATTGTAGTCGTGAGCCAGATAGCTTGTAGTTCCTACAGAGTAGTGAGCATAGCCTGTGCTTGTTCCTGTATATGCAAGAGAGTTATTTCTGAAATCAATCTGTGTAGCAGTGGTATTAATATATGTTCCACGTCCTACAGAACCATCCATATTGATACTGTTATACCACACATCAACTTTTTCTACAGAAGTCAGGTAAAGTCCTGATGATAAGGTTGAAGTACTGGTAAACCCACCACCAATCATATTATTTGATATTAGAGATCTGGTTGTTGCAGGTAGCACACTGGATGCTGTAACATAAATACCATATTGTCCCACATTGATTACTTTATTTTTGTTGATTTCGAATGGAGGAGCAATATTTGTATGGTAAATGCCATAACTTGAAGTTGTAGTCGTTGGTTGAGTACGGCCTTGTACAGTATTATGATTCACGATTGCCATATTGAGTTGAGAAACGTAAATGCCATAATAATACTGATTAATCAAAGTATTATTAATTATTTCAACATCATCCATACGTGATGCAGCAAGACCAGCAAACAGAACACCGTAATAACCACCAGTGAATGTATTACCATCTAGTATAATATTGCTTACGGCATTTCCTCCAGTTGTGGCAGATGTGGCACTTCCATTTGCTATGAAAGCTGCAAAGAAAGATGAAGAGGAAGTTGTGTTTGTCTTAATATGACAGTTTGTAAACTGAATATCATCACAACCATTCATCATATGAACAGCCCATCCATAGGTAGCACCTGTTTCAGCTTCAATTGTCATGTTTTCAAATCTGATATGCTTTGCACTATCCAGAAAAAGAACATAACGTTCGGCGCTGATTGAAGGAGCATAAGAAAGAACAGGATTATTATTACCAATAAATGTAATGGTATTGGTTGCATCAGCACCTGCAATTTCATTAATTCTGATTTGCTCATTATATGTACCTGGCTCAACATTAAAAACTACAGGACAAGAGATGCCCCAGTTTTGAAGTCCATATACAGCTTCAGTAAATGTAGCAAAATCAGGATTTGTACCACCTATTTGATAAGTGCCACATAATGGTTCATAAGCTTCTAAAGTATAATAAGCTGTATCATTGATATTAATGAGATCATTGACTCCATTGGGATTCTCAGTCCAAACAACCATATCATTTTGCCCGAGGAAGAATGAAGCTGTACCAATATTTACATCTACCGCTATATCACCTTGATTCAGTAAGCCGTTCCATGTATATGGTGGCTGAGGCACACCATTTATAGTCCAGGCAATATCAACTGTTGTGAGAGGATCACTACCATAATTCTGGATAGTTACCTTTACATCATTTGGTTGAAGATTTGCCGGAGAAACTGGTTCATCAACAGAAACAACACCTGCATCCACATTTGGAACAGTTAAAGTATCTATGATTGCCCACACTTCTGTACGGGGGCTTTCACAACCACTTCCAGAGCCAACTTCCCAGTTATAGAAGTAATAGTAATATTCAGGATATCCGGAAAAACTATGACCTGTAATAGAAATAACACCTGGCAATGTATATGGAAAACTCGAACCTGCTGTATTCCTGTACATACTTGGCATAACATCAAATTTCATTCTGTATTGTGAGCCAGATGGAACAGAAAAGTTTACAGGCACAGTTTCCTTCATCCCTGATGCTACAGTGGTTACCCCTGAATAAGTGTCTACCAATTGAGCTGCATTGTCAAGAATAACAATTGTATAAGCTGCACCTGGTGCAACTCCGGGATACACATCAACATTTTTGATATCTATACCATTAGGGTCAAGAACATCAAAATAAAGTACATAAGTGTTTAGGCTTACTGTACCACCAGCTCCAATTGTATTATCAATTGCTCCTACAAATGCACTACCTGAACCTTCACTTGCTCCAACATAATATGGAGTATTGGCGTAAAGGACAGGTGTAACAAATACAGAACCAGTATCAAGGACTGTAGAAGATACAGGACTATCATACCAACTTAACATATAAGGCGAAGTTGCCACCAAAGTAGCCTGAGTTGCATAAGGAATTGTATCATTATCAGCAAGCGGCGAAGGAGCAGTAAAGCCCAAAGTTGCACTGCGCGATGTTGTATCATTAAGATTATATGGATCTGAAGGATGATTCACCCATGCAGTTACCAGAATTGTACTGTCACCTTGTGTAAGATTCAATGCAAATGGTGTTGCAAAAGCAAAGTATATAGTATCTCCGGGAGCAACAGAATTTGTGATATTTTCTGAAACAGGAGCATCTGAATTAATCTGATAAGTAGCAGTGAGACCACTTTGAATTGTATCAGTCCCGTTATTTGTGATTTCAATGCTGACAATATTCGCGTTATTGGAACAATCTTCAGCCAAAGGATCAACAATTGAAATTATTTCGGGTTCATACTGAGGTAAATTTACAACAGCTGTAACAGGCAACCTTGAACTTGAACAACCAGGTGCTCCAACCTCCCAATTATAAAAGTAATAATACAAATCATTGCGTGGGGTGTTGGTTGGATGTGCAGTGAGTGTACTCGTGTTTAGCGAAATAACACCAGGAATTTCAAAAGGATAACCATAATTACCTGAAGGTGCTGCAGCAGCAGGTTCAAACAGCAAACCGGATATCCCTGTAAAATCTGGACGCATTTTAAGGTTAGTTCCTGGTTGAATATTGAAATCAAGATTGATTACATGAGGTGAAGGAGTACCTAAAGGACTACCAACAACATTCTCAGTAACAGTGTGCAAAATATTACCCAATTCATCAATAACATCAATAGTAACTGTACCACTAGAACTGGATGCACTCACTGGATAAACAGTCACAGACTTGATTAATGTAGGAGCAAAAACATCAAACACGATACCGAAGTTAGCAGTGCCTGAACCACTAGTTGCTGTGGGTAAAGCAGCTGGCAACCCAATATTCTGCAGAGTACTGTTGGATGCTTCAACGTAATAAGTTGTCGTAGCAAACAATGGAATTGTATTTAATGTATCTCCATAATGGAAAGATGAAACAGCAAGAGAATCATCAAACCAATAAACAGTTGCATTACTGCTTGCTATTAATTGTGCCTGTTGGGCATAGTTCACTGTATCATTTTCTGTAATTGGATCATCAGGAATAAATAAAAATGTATATACATTAACTAAAGTATCATTATCATTATAAATATCCTGGGGATGATTTACATAAACGGATAAATTAAATGTAGTATCAGAAGAAATCTGTCCAAAATTGAAAGGTGTAGTAAACTGATAGCTCACAGTGTCATTTGGAGCCAAAACTGTAGTTACAGTCTCATTCACTGGCACACCGCCTTCAATTGCATAATATGCTTCAAATGAAAAAACAGTATCCATACCAGTATTAGTAACATTAAAAGATGGAAACTGATCAATGCTGTCATAACAAATATCGTTATCAACACCTCCCATTTCTGTTAAAATCAAATTTGCTAAAGGAATATTCACCTCAATTTTAACAGTATCGGTAAAAATACCACAAGGAGAATCATAAGTTGCAACATACTCATACAAACCATTGATAGTCCAGGGGCCAACAACAGTATCAGGATTATTCACACTTGTTACCAGTCCTCCAAGGCTCCATGAGAAATCAGTAAGTATTCCACCAAGAGGAACATCAACATTGTTGTTCACAATATTGGGATCCTGAGGTGAAGTACCAGAATTAATCCAATTGGTCGCATCTTTTGTATATGGACCTTCCAGTCTGTTTCCAGCACTGCTCAAAGAAGGAGTTGTACCTGACCAATGTTCAGGACCAACACCAGCAGCAGCAGGGAAAGTAAAATTACCATAAACTGTCGCATCTATAATTTCATTACCTGAATTTTTTAATATGTATCCCTGAGCAGTTGTAGAACCCATCGTTCCTGTATAGCCTGAATGATAATAATAATCAGAAGGGCTATCAACACTAGATCCAAGTTGCCCTGTTGCAATGATGCAGGTTCCATTGGGACCTACAATCGTACCAGCTCCAAGAACATTTGAAGTTGTCATAGAAGAAGATGACCACATTTCAAGTGTATATCCTGATAAGTCAGTACCAGGAGCAGCTGTTATTTCGATATAATCATCTGCCAAAAGGTAAGATGGCCATCCACCAACAGGAGCACCAGTTGAAGAGCCTCTGTAGTGACAGATTTCAGTTATAAAAATATCGTCAGTTGGAAAGAGGTTTGAGCTAACAGATAATTCAACTGTATCAGTGAGTGTGTTAATCAGCACATAATCAGGTGTTGCATCAAACAGATAATCATCCACAGTGATATTAATTGTTGGTAATGTATCATTTGAAAGAAAACTATTAACCATATTATCAAGCAAATGAACATTAAGCTGATATGAGCCAGGGATAGATAAATCTATACCATCAATACCAACTTCCATTTGATCTCCAACTGCAAGAGTGCCTGAATTAACAACAATCGTATTATTAGAATTTACAGGACCTGTAATAGACCAAACAATAGATAAAGGATTCACAGCAAAATTCACAGTAGATCCAATAATATTTGCAAAAGAGACATACAAACTATCATTGTTGGATAAACATACTCCCCTAACCAATCTTGCATCAACAATTTGCATATCACCAGAAACTGGTTCATATTCATAAGCTCCAATATCAGGAGTTAAAGCATCTCTCAAGTTGCCTTCAATGTCTGTAGTTACAGAAGCAAATGGCGTTGCCACATCATTCAGAACACTTCCAAGTGGATGAAGGTCAGTTTCAGCTACATATATAGGATCTCCACTCACTGAATTTGCATCATTTCCTGCAGGAACATTCACAGCCTGCAATGCTGCCAAATCAGCAACAGCACTACCATGATATACAAAATTACTTCCTGCTGAATAATAGTTATTGTAATCTAATTCTGTAGGAGAAGCAGTTGATGAATTATACATCGCATAACCGGTACCAGTTCCTGAATAAACAAAAGAATTATTCTTAATAACCAGCCCTGTTGCCGTTGATAATGAATAAAAAGCTCTACCGTTACCAGAATTAACATTGACACTATTATAAACTATATCAATATTTGAAGAAGAAGTCATATAAATACCATATGGTGTACTTGTACTTCTAAAACCTCCAATACTGTTATTGGCAAATAACGAACGGGAAGTTGAATTTACATTGGTGAAATATGCACCATATGTACCTGAATTGTTCACATAGTTATTAGTTATTGAAACAGGTTCATAAGCATATCCAATGTACAAGCCATAATTTGATGCTGTACCACCAGTAACCCTTGCATTTAATGTATTAGCATGAACAATAACTCCATTGATATACTGTACCCTTAAACCATAATAGTATGATTCATTTAAAGTATTCCCTCTCAAGACAATACCATTCAAAGGAGTCGCTGAAGCACCATAAAACATAATACCATAATAGCCTCCGTTGATTGTATTGTTTTCTACAAGAACATTATGGGCAGAATTTCCTGTGGTTGTAGCTGATGTTAAAGAACCTGAGGCCACAATCCCGTTGTAATTAGAACTGGTTGATGTGGCATGAACATTGACTACACAATTTGTAATTTGAATATCTTCAGCCTCATTAATAAGTTGAAACCCATTTCCAAAACCTGAAGATTCAGGGATCGTCACTGTTAAACTGTCAAATCTGAGATATTTTGCTCCATCAAGCAAAATAGCTGCTCTGTCAGCAGAAACTGTTGTGGTGTAGAAAATTTCAGTACCAGTAGTTCCTCTGAAAGTGACTGTATTTAAAGCAGACATGCCTGGAAACGTACCTGTAAACACAAGACGTGTATTGTAGGTTCTGGGTGCAACTTCAAACACAACGGGACCATTGACACCACAGTTAGTCAGAGCCTGAAAGGCATCTTCAAATGACTGGAAGTTGGTTCCGCCTGTGACCATTGTGCTGTCAATAGTGTAAGTTCCGCTTAAAATATCAGAACAACCATAAACTGAAGATACTAATGTGTCATTAGAATTATTGGCATCAATCTGACCATTAGGAAGTGATGTCCATACCTTTATTGTATTTACACCCAAATCAAAATTATGACTTCCAATATTCAATATCTGTGATGTAACACCTTCAAGAAGCGAACCTGAAAAAGCATAAGGTGATTGAAGAACATCATTTACAGACCATTCTACTGCAACAGTTTGAAGAGTATCTGCTCCAAAGTTTTTAATTCTGGCTTTAACATCAATCGGTGATGAAATTAAAATAACACCTGTTGGCTCTGTAATTTCAGCAACGCCCGCATCATTTGAAGGAGTTACAAATGGAGCTCCAATTTGCATGTTTGCTCTAAAAGTGCTTACTGTAGCTGCTAATGTTGTACCGCATGCGACAGCAGCATCTGCCCTGTAAAAAGCTACAGAATTAACTCCAGTTGTTGCTGTATAATACACTGAAGCATTTTGAGTATATGAACCTGGGATGATATCAAAGCACAAATCAACAATGATATTAGATGTTCCGTCCCAAATGAAAGGAGTGCTGAACATGTGAGTATTCCATCCATTTACAGGTAAGAAGTTTGGATGATTCCATACTGTTTCATATGTCCCGTTATCAAAAGTAGTTGTTAGCTGAGTAGCAGTTGTATGCTTCATTTTTATTGCATAGTTTGGCATCTCAGAGCATGTATTCACATTCTGAACATTAAAACCAATAGAATTGATCTGACCTGGATTTATTCCTAAAGCTGTTAGTTCAGAGGCCAAAATTAGATATTGAACACGATGATTTTTAAAATAAGTACCATATGGCGTAGGATGTACAGTTGTATTATTGGTTAATGTACCATCACCAAGTGTAAAATTAAAGGGTGGCTTTTTTGTATAAAACCATCTCGTACTTGTTGATGCCTCATTCAATGAAGGGGAGGCATCTATAGCTGAAACATAATAATCAAGGTGCTTTGAATATCCCACTCCGGGAATTTCTCCAATGTAAACATTCCCGCTTGTGTTGACCATATTAATGGTATCCCAACCTGCTGAATTGACATTATATATAAGGTATGCATTGGATATCCCAGATGCATCAGTTATGGTTGCAGAAACCTCAAAACCACCAGCATTATACAGTGTATCCTGAAGAATTGGTGGAATCAGTGTAATCGTTGGAGGTATTAACTCAAATGGAGAACCAATGACTTTGATATCATCAAGAAACCATCCGGCATGTAGGTTGGCTCCGTTTCCATTACCATCTTTCAGTCTGAACTTAATTCTTACCTGAGTTTGATTGGCAGCAATGGAAGAAATATCAAATTGTTCTTTCATCCACCAGCTGTTTGTTGGAACAGCGGCAGGCACTGATGCTTCCCACAAAACAGGATAAGCAGTTGCAGTAAACTTGTCACCACTGGTGGCAAACTGGCTGTTATTATTATTAATGTATTCAGTTGATGTGAGTTTTGTCCATGATGTTCCGTTGTCAACAGATATCAAGACTTCAGCTGCATCAAAAAATTCAATCTTACAAATATGCTGAAATTCCAGCAATACAAAATTGTATCCTGTGAAATCCATCACATCTGTGGTTACCCATGAAGAATCATTCAGAGCAACAACATTGTTGTAAGAATTCGTTCCGCTTACCTGCAATGTATTATTGATTGCCCAGGCAGGAACACCTCCGGGAGTGACAACATAGGTGCCACCTTCAAAATCTTCACTCAATACAGTGGTTTGTGATTGGACACTGATTGAAAAAATGAATATTAGAACCGGAAAGATTAATGTTTGAAAAAATTTAAAGTACCTCATAAAATTACATGATTAGGGTTCAACCTACAAAATTACAAAAAATACTAAAGCCAAAAATATTTTAATAAAAATTTTTAAATTTTAACAAAATAATAACGTTAAATGAAGCCATATAAATGATATTTGATGATAAAAGAGACTTCTGCATTATATGCATACATGCATCATATTACATATATAAGATTACTGCTATATTTCAAGGCATACTAAAACAGGAATTAGCATATGCAATCAGCCCGGAAAGGGAACAATCCGGGCTGATAAGAGATTTTTGTTGTTATAATTATAATAATGTATCAGAAACCCAATACAATTATCCGTGAGATTATCTAACAATAAGTAATCTGACTGTATTTGAATATGAATTTCCTCTTAAATGCACAAGATATGAACCCTGAGCAAGATTTGAAACATTTATCATAAGTTTTTGATCACCGGCAGGAATAACATATGAAGCAACAATTTTTCCGGTGATATCAGAAATCTCAAAGTCAGTATTATTGACAACCATTGTTTCAAGGAAAACATACACCTCATCGCTAGCAGGGTTGGGAAACACAAACAAAGAGTTCATATCAAACTCATATTCTTCCATGCTTGTTGGATTTACATAGACTTCATTGGTAAACACGTGACATCCATGCTCACTTGTAATTCTGGCTTTAAAGTTTCCAATTTGAGTCACCTGATATGTTGGCGAAGTAGCACCTGAAATCATATTTCCGTTTCTGTACCACTGCACACTTTGTCCTGCAGATAAAGTAACACTTAAAATGTTTCCATTTTCCTGAATTGTTTGAGTTGGAGGTGGTGGATATACAGTAATATAATCGGGGAAATTTTGTGAACTTGTTCCAAATCCGTTGGTTGCTTCAAGATTTACATCCCATGTACCTGCATTATTATACATCACATTTTGCACTGCACTTGTTGAAGAGCCGGGAGCTCCATCTTCAAATGTCCAAACACGTGATGTAACAACAGGTGAAGACTGATCAGTAAAAGTAATTGTACCTCCTTCACAAATGCTTGTCACAGTAGAATTAAACTGAACAGTAGGTGCGGTTGTAAGCGGCGAACCAGTAATATTGATATTGTCAATATAAAGATTGTTACCGTTATTGTTAAACGATTCAAACTTAATAACAACATTTTCATATCCCATAAAAGGAGTCAGGTCAATTGATTTGCATGCAGATCCAACAGGCCCTGAGCACCAGTCATCAACCGAAGCAGGAGTAAAAGCGGAAGTTGAAGTATATCCTGTTGCAAAAATTCCGGTACCATTCTCCCCCAGTGCTAACACACGTTGCCATGTACTTCCGCAATTGGTTGACACATATACAATCAGAGAGTCAGTACTGGAAGAACCACGTCTTTTATAAGCATGTTTAAAAGTAAGAGTGGCATCTGCATACATAGTGAGATTGAAAGGAGGCGTAATCATAGCATCTCTTCTTCCGGTGTTGCTGTAATTAAAGAAGTCCATTTTTGCAGCTTTATTTCCGGGTGTAGTTCCGGCTACTGTTGCAATAGTCCATGTAGTTGCACCATCAGGATTGACAATTGTCCAGTTGTTTGTATCAAATGAATTACTTTCAAAATCTTCAGTAAATGGAAGAGGTAAACCTGCACTGAACAATGTGAAAGATGTTTGAGTTTCATCATTTGCTGCATTTTCATCAGTACCACTGTTCGGATTTTCAGTATAAGCTCTGAAAACATGCCCTCCAGAAGAAAGAGTGACAGATGGTAAAGTAACAGTCACTGTTTGTCCGAAAGTTAGATTTCCCGTCCAGCTATAAGTTTGAATTGCACCTGCATCAAGTTGATAACGTATTGTTACAGATGTAAGATTCTGCATACCGAAATTTTTAAGAATAACAACCGGGGCAATAGTTGTAACATTACAAATAGTACCTGCAGGATACTGTATTGAAGTAATTCCGGCATCAAGATTAACGGCAGTTGCCTGCATACACTGCAGTGCAGCATAGGCATTGATACGTCCGGCTCCAAGTTTTCCAATATAGCTGGGGTTGGCAGCGTTGATATTATCACAAGTAGAAGTAAGGCAATTAATCACATCAGCCTGAGGCAAGAGCGGATTAACAGAGAGCATCAATCCAACCAAACCAGCCACCATTGGAGATGCCATAGAAGTACCACTCATATAGCTGTATCCGGTATTTGGAACTGTGCTTGCGATATTACTTCCCGGAGAACTCACAGTAATCCATGTTCCATATTGAGAAAAGCTTGATTTTGCATCAGTGGTTCCAGTAGAAGCAACAGCAATAACATTATTATATGCAGCAGGATAAAACATCGTTTCAGCATCATCATTACCGGCAGCTGCAACAATAATACAACCTTCACCATAAGCATAGTTTATAACATTCTGCCCATATGTTCCAGCAGATCCTCCACCCCATGACATATTAATAACATGAGCACCGTTGTCAGCAGCCCATGTAATTCCTTCATATCCTGCAGTCAAAGCACCATCAGTGTCTCTGGCAATTTTAATGGGCATCACAGAAGTGTTAAACCCGATGGATGCAACTCCAGTACTGTTGTTGGTCTGAGCACCCACAATGCCTGAAACGTGGGTTCCGTGATTCCCGTCTGCCTGTCCTGATGGATTGGGATTGTTATCATTCATGGCAACATCACGACCGGGAACCATTTTATTTGTCAAATCAGGATGTGAAGTATAAATTGCATCATCTGTAACAGCTACAATAATTGATGAAGAACCTTGAGAGATATCCCATGCCTGAGCAGCATTAATTTTAAACAGCCCCCATTGATTGGTAGAGTTGTAGTACTGATCATTTGGAGTAAACACATGTTTATGAAGAGGAAGCGGTTCTGCATACTCCACTTCATCAAATTGCGACATAATCGCAATCAAATCCTGAATTTTGAATATCTCATTAAAATCTATCCTGTAAGTGTGCAATAATTTTTCATCCTTAATGTCAGGATGCAACCTCTTCATTGATGTAATACCAAATTCATCAATATACGGAAGCAAAAAGACACAAGAATTTATATCAACATATTGCTCATCCAGCATGGACAAGGAGATATTCAATTCAGGATGAAACTGAAAAATTACGATGCCGTCCTGGTCCCATTCATAAACTGTTTGTGAAACACCTTGAAAATTAGCAACTGAAAATAAAATAATGGCAAAAAACAAACGAATTGATTTCATAATTTCTTTTTTTTTACGTTAATAAAATAATTAATCTCCGGAATACTGATGAATCAATCCGTTTCATTAATTTTATAAAAAACAAAAAACCTCAGAGAAAAGCATACATATCTCATAACACAGAAAAATTTCTCAAATTTACAATAAAATAATCATTTTTAACAAGAACAAATTTTTCTAACAATTCGTTGCATACTAAGATTAAGTAATTGCTCAGCATTGCAAAATATTTGTTTGAACGTTTTTAGATATTCGGTTGGGAAGGGCGTTTCGTTATACGTAAACCGTAGTTCGGTCGAAAACATAACAACCTATACGATACCATCCTTCATCCTCCTTTGCTTCGGCAGGCACTTCGGGGTTTCGGCTTCGCTCAACCACCTCAGTGTGGCACTCAGTGTGGCACTCAGTGTGGCACTCAGCACAAGCGTTGGATTTTGGATGATAAAACACGCATCTCAACCTAAAACCGATTAACGCAAAAACGGATAGCTGCTAAATACTAACAAGATTACTTCAAAAAAATGAATTGTATATTTGCATCAAAAAAAATGATTGCATTTGCTCCTGCAAAGATCAACATTGGTCTGTATGTCACTGAAAAGCGTGCTGACGGGTACCATAATATTGAGACTATCTTTTATCCAATTCCTGTGTATGATGTTATTGAGATATTGCCTTCTGAGGAATTTGAGATTACTGAGTATGGGTTTTCAACTGGTTGCAAAACTGAACAGAATATCTGTTACAAAGCATGGAAATTGCTTCATGATGAATACTCCATTGACTTTGTTTGTATTCATCTTATAAAAAACATTCCAGTGGAAGCTGGTTTGGGTGGTGGGTCATCCAATGGAACGACCGTATTGAAGATTCTAAACAACATGTTCAAACTTGGGCTTAATAAAGAACAATTGAAGCAATATTCTGAGATTTTGGGAAGCGACTGTCCTTTTTTTATTGATGCAGATCCATCCTATGGATTTTCCAGAGGAGAGCATCTTGAAAAAATTCATTTAAATCTTACAGGGAAAACCCTAATACTTTTCAAACCACCACAGGGAATTTCGACATCAGAAGCATTTAAAAGAATCACACCTAAGAAACACGAAAATCTGCTTTCAAGTATCCAAGAAGAAATTTCTATGTGGAAAAACAATATTGAAAATGTATTTGAGCCATTATTTGAAAAACGTTACCCGGAAATATCATTGATAAAAGAAAAGCTTTATAAATCGGGAGCAGACTATGTACAGATGAGTGGTAGTGGATCTGCTTATTATGCAATATATGACAAAATAATTGATTTTAAATCAATCATACCAGAAGAATGGTATTTCAGGGATATTGCACTATAGGCAAATGTTTAGCTAGATTCAAATATCTGATTATTAAGGACAAAAACGTTTGTAACGGTTAACAACGTTTTTATTGCTGATTATCTGATAATTAGAAGTGTATTAAAATCCATTTTCATTGTTTTCATATATGGAAAAAGTTATTGAATTATTATTAGATTGCAAATAATCAAATATTTATATCTCTCTATAAATTACAAATTATTCAAATAATTTTTAATATTTTTGTAGCTCCAAAATTTTTCCAGAAATGAAATGCAAAGTATGTAAAAAAGACATATTAGGGAGAAAAGACAAATTGTTTTGCTCCGTTCAATGTAAAAATGATTATCATATCACTCTTAGGTCGGTTACTAAAAAGTTAGCTTATCCTCTGGATAGAATTTTACACAGAAATCGATCAATCCTGCTTGAAATTATGGGACCAAAAGCAATCAAAATGAAAGTGCTGAGATCTGAATTGGTTAAAAAGAAATTTCAATTCAAATATTTGACACACTTCAATATTAATAGTAAAGGAAAAATGTATCACCACATTTATGATTTCTCATGGATGGAGTTTTCTGATGATGAAATTTTGATTGTTCGCAAAAAGAAACAATGGAAAATCGAATAAAAAACATCGCATAACTCTCTGTATATTAAACACATATCCGTTACTAACCGTTACAAACGTTTTTGTTGCTGATTATCAGCTCATTACACACTATCCAATAGCCACTCAAATAATCTATCATCAGACTCTATTATCTTTTTATCTCAATATTTTTTTCTGCTAATTCTTAACTTATTTAAAACCTGAAATTTAAATATGTACATTTTCATTATACTTCAACAAAATCAATCTTTTTACACAATGAAACTATCATTTTTTCGCCAAATTTTTATTTAAACAACATGCTATTAAGATGAAATTTATTGTAATTTCGCAAAAAAAAATTATTCAATGGACATTCTGCAATCTTTACTCGAACACAGATCTATCAGAAAATACCGATCTCAACAAATTCCTGAACTTGTACTTGAAAAAATTCTTGAGGCCGGAGTACGTGCTTCTACTACTGGAAACATGCAGGTGTATAGTATTATTGTAACTACTGATCAAAAAAACAAAGAATCTGTGGCCCCATTCCATTTCAATCAGCCTCTTGTTTCTCAGGCTCCTCTCCTGCTCACATTCTGCGCTGATTTTAACCGATTCAACAAATGGTGCAAAGCCCGAAATGCTGAACCTGGATATGACAACTTTCTATCTTTTTACACTGCCTCGATTGATGCACTGCTTGTTGCTCAAAATGTTGCTGTGGCTGCTGAATCTTTCGGTCTGGGAATTTGTTACCTCGGAACTACCACCTATAACGCCGATAAACTTATTGAGTTTTACCAACTTCCTAAAGGCGTGGTGCCCGTGACAACTTTGGCTGTGGGATATCCCGATGAAGAACCTGAACTCACTGACAGACTGTCTCTTAAAGCTGTTACTCATAAAGAATTCTACAAGGATTATTCAAATCAGGATATTGATAAAATCTATAAAGATAAGGAAAGTATGAACTTCTACAAAAAACTGGTGGAAGAAAATAAAACCGAAACCCTGGCTCAGATATTTACTGACAAACGCTACACGAAAAATGACAATATCCTCTTTACCCAAAAATTCCTCAATGCTATCAAAGATCAGGGATTTATGAATAATGAAGAATAGACAATCTCAAAAGTAATATTACCTGCAATTACAGACAATTGATTTATCTGCTATGCAGAAAATTTTTGAAATTATAACTTGCGACAAATGGCAATTGTTTGTTCTGCTAAAAATGCATGTAGTTCAGAAATGCTTGCATACTGCTTAAGAAATGCTTCATTATAATCACAATCTATTGTTGCTGATAAATCATTAACTACACAAATGTTGCGCAATTTTACAACAGCATCAGAAAACTCATCCAATTCAAAATCAAGTCCGTAATAATTTCCTCCATATAATTCAAATGCCTGATAGTATGTCGCAAATCTGTTTCCTTCTTTATCTGTCCTGTATAGAATCTTAAAAGACATGTCAAATCCATACCATGATGAAAGATATACAATACCGTCTTTCACAGGCATTTCTCCTTCTCCTCCGTCACTTAGGATAACCCAGTTATTCAGAGAATCTTTTTTCAGAAATAAAAAAACATACTGATCATTAGCATATGAAGTCCATCTTGCAGCACAGCTGAAATCAACAAACTTTTTCACCTTAAAATAAGATACATCACATTCACCCCAAAACAAATTTTCCACTTCAAGAACAAAGAATTCTTCATCTGTATCACTTATTCTGCCGTAAACGATACACTCAGAACGCATCACCATCTCTGCCAGACTCAACGGCATGTAGTCGGCAAACGATAATTGTCTGAATATCAAAATCAATAATCCAATATGAATTATCCTCATTTCTTTTGTTTTTTCCAAATTTACAAAATAATCATAAACAGGTTTATTATTTTCATGCAATTTTTTTTTGTAATTTTATGCAAAATTATTTTTTCATGCAATATCAAAGGTGTTTCATAATTATCACAGCGTTTGTTTTGTCAACCATCATGTTAGTTTCTTGCCAGAAACCAAATGATACGCCTCCCGATTTTACCATTGATAAACCACTGGAAAACTCTCAATGGAGTGTATATGACTCAATCCCATTTACAATTACATTTAAAAATATTAAAGCCATCAAACAAATTCAGGTGGGAATTATCAATAGCTCTATGATTCCTGCTACCACTTCAGATATGTTCGATCTGGAACAGTTTGCAACAGGACTCAGCGGCTTTCATCATATCAATAAACCTGATCTTTCTTCAGGAGTGTACTATTTTAAAGTGACTGCATATGACTATGATGGCAACAGTACATCAAGATATACCAGAATCTATATCTCAGAAATCCCTCTGAGAAGTATTGCACTTTATGTGGTTGCCAAACAAAACAATTCAACAATGAATATTTTCAGAGTTGATTCGGTGCCTGAATATACAAATGTGCTAACTCTGTCAACTGACTATTCAGGGTCTGCAATTTCATCCTCTTCATCTCATTTTTATATTTGTGGCAGATATACAGGCCCTTTGGCTGCATACGATATCAATCAGGGGCATCAGATTTCATGGCAGGAAAACCCAATTCTGAATCCTCCTTTCCCTTATTTTGAAGCCATGACATTTGACGGACAAAATGTTGTTGCCGGCTACAATGACAACAGAGTGAAAGGATTTCATCCAAACGGAACTCTTTCATATGTATTTGAAATTGATGAACTGTGGCCCCGTGTTTTTTTAAGACATTATGATCATCAGCAACAAAAGTACCTATTCATTGTCGGATGCACCCATTACACAGGAATGGCGCATACAATCAGTGTTCACTATGATGTTTCCTACAGCAACATGCAGTTTCTTCTTACTGACTGGGAAATGACAAAAATGTTCAGCAAAAACTATGATGAGATTTATATGTTTGGGAATGAGGGAAATCAGGCTGTGATGAAAATTTACAAAATCAGCGAAAACAACACCTATGTACTAAAAACATTTCCTCCAGGAAAACTCTATGATGTTGTCCGGGTGAGACAAAATATTTTTCTTATTTCACATGATCAGGGTCTGTTTATGTATAATTATGATTACAACAGCCTGACTCCTTATGGGTCATTTGACGGACAAGGCTGTCTTGAATATGATGCAGTGACTGACAAATGTTTTTACGGAAGAAATAATTCCATTGAAATTTTTGATTTTTTAAGCGGTAGTATTGAAGGAAATATTAATTTAGCAGATTCAATTGTAAAACTACATATTCTCTATAACAAAAATTATGAATTCTGATATCATATTTACTGAAGATGGTTCTGCTACTTTGTATTCTTCTGAATATGATGATCACTATCATTCTGTGAAAGGGGCACACTCCGAATCAATGCATATTTTTATCAATAGCGGACTGAGAAAAGTGATGGAGAATAAGCAGCAAATAAATATTCTTGAAATCGGTTTCGGAACAGGTCTTAATGCTCTGTGTACTCTTGAAGCAAGTCTTGAGTTTAATTTAAAAATCAATTATATCGGTATTGAGCCAAAACCTGTTGAATTGGATCTTATTGCAAGGTTGAACTATCCTTCTCTTTTCAAAAATTATGATTTTTCGGAACAGTTTCTTCAGATGCATCAGTTGCCAAAAAACAAACCTCATTACATTTCTGATAACTTTGTTCTGAATGTAATTAAAGCGCAGGTGCAGGAAGTGGATTTCAAAGAATCCTCTTTTGATTTGATATATTTTGATGCTTTTAAACCATCAACACATACTGATACATGGACACCACAAGTGTTTAGCAAGCTTTTTAATGCTCTCAGCAATCATGGTATTTTACTCACCTACAGTTCATCTTCTTCTGTGAGAAAAAACATGGAATCTTCAGGGTTCTCAGTAGACAAAATTCCCGGACCTGCAGGAAAACATCAAATCACCCGCGCAATTAAAGAAATTCCGGTTACTGAATCATTAAATCTTTTTTAAAAATAACATTCATCTTTCCCCCAATATGCAGAAAAGTTTTGAGAAAATAATTGTCAGGGTATATGCTCTTATTGTTCATAAGGGCAGGATTTTGCTTTCTGATGAATTTTGGTATGACACACCTATGACAAAATTTCCTGGTGGTGGCCTTGAGCTCGGAGAAGGAATTTATGACTGCCTTGAAAGGGAAATCATCGAAGAACTTGGAGTGAAACCTTTGGAAATGAAACATTTTTTTACCTATGATAAATTGATTGCCTCTGATTTTATTCATGGCACTCAGGTCATTCCTATCTATTATCTTGTGCAGCTTAAGGATTATTCAAGTATTGATGTTTCTGAATACCGATATGATTTTAAACGACTTGAAAACGGGGCTATTCGCCTCAGATGGATTAATATTGATGATTTGGATGAAAAGGAACTTACATTTGCCGGTGACAAAGAAGTTCTTATGCTTTTTAAAAAAACAACTAAAGCACTACTAACTAAAGACAACTAAGAAAACGATGCCAACGAAGAAAAAGAGAACAATCAGAAAAAACTCTGAACTCTATCATTATTATTATAAAAGAACAGGATTTTACAAAACACTTTTTTTCAGTGTCCTGAAACTCTCTGCTGGAATTGTTTTTTTGATTGCTGCATTTGTTATTCTTAGCAATTATATGATTGACCTTGAGACGACCTTCATCAATGTGGTTGAAACTGTTCCACGCTGGTTTGTCTTTGTGCTGTTCTTTGCTTCTGATTCTCTTCTGCTCAGCATTGTTCCTCCTGATTTGTTTATCTTATGGGCTGATAGTTTTGATCATAAATTTCTCATTCTTCTCACGCTGGGCTCCATTTCCTATGCCGCTGGTATTTTTTCCTATTTTCTTGGCAAATGGATAGCTCTTATCCCCACTGTTCACCGATGGATTAGCAAGAAGTTACACAAACTCATGAATTCTGTTAATAAATGGGGTGGTGCTTTTCTGATTGTCGCAGCATTGCTCCCAATTCCATGGTCGCCGGCACTCATCGTTACCGGGATGCTCAATTACAAATTCAAAAATATGCTTTTGGTTACTCTGGCAAGGTTTGTAAGGTTTTTTATCTACGGAGCAGTCCTGTTTAATGTGATTGACATTTTTTAGCCAAGAATATTATCAAGAATCATCATGATAGTAAATCCCAGGATAGCTCCTATGGTGGGAATATCTGTTTTCCCGTCTGCTTGCGCCTGTGGAATCAGCTCTTCAATCACCACATATATCATTGCACCTGCTGAAAATGCCAGTGCATAGGGCAATATTGAAATGACAGCAACAACAGTCAGCACTCCAATCATTCCACCAATCACTTCAACAAACCCTGAAAACTGTCCCCAAAAAAATGCTTTCTTTTGACTCATTCCCTCTCTTCTCAATGGCAATGAAACAGCTGCCCCTTCGGGAATATTCTGGAGTCCCATCCCAATGGCAAGCACAACTGCGGGCATAATCAGCGACATATCACTTGTAGTGGAAATTGCTGCAAAGGCAACCCCTATAGCCATTCCCTCAGGAATATTATGTAGTGTAATTGCAAGCACAAGAAGCGTGCTCCTGTTCCACTTGGTTTTGATCCCTTCGGCTTGTTCACGTTTTGCTCCAAAGTGCAAATGTGGTAAGATCTTGTCAATGAGAAAAATAAACAATGTACCACCCAAAAAACCCGCTGTTACCGGAATCCATGGCATGGAAAACCCTTGTTCTTCTGCGATGGAAAAAGCTGGCTCAAGCAATGACCAAAAACTGGCAGCTATCATAATCCCGGCTGCTAGCCCAAGCATTCCATTCATGTAAACAGGCTTGATGTTTTTGAATATAAAAACAACCGAAGCTCCCACTGTTGTCATTCCCCATGTGAAAAGTGTTGCAAATAATGCTAGCAGAACAGGGTCATAACCAAGTAAAAAATCGAACATCGTATCTTAAATAATGGTTTCTATGATTTTTTTATCTGACTTATGAAAAAAAGATGATGAAATCTGATTTCTCTGTTGCAGAAAATTGCCATATTCTTCACTAAATTCAATTCGTTGATTTACAACCTGATCAAATTTCCCAAGAAGTCCCATCACAAGCTCACAGGTTTCACGAACTGCATTTTGTTCAGCACGAAATGCTGTTATGTAATCTGCATATTTGTTTTTCTTCACAAACTCAGTAAACATGGGACTGGAATCACGCCTGACCAGCACCGAAAATCCACTGTGTTTTGCAGCAGAAATATCAAGGATATCATCATAAACAAACAACATTTGTGAAGAATTCAACCCAAATTGAGATTTAATATGATCAAGTGCTTCCTTTTTCCACTTAAAATTGTAATATACTGCCTGAAAATGCTCTCTCTTTGCCAGTTCAAAAGCTGAATCATTCACCTGTCCTGTTATAATTCCTGTAAAAGGAACTTCACCTGTCTGAAGCCATATGGCAAAGCGAAGCATATTGATTCCCATGCTGTCAATTTCAGAAAATGTTGAAGGTTGCTCACTACTTTTGGCTCCATTGTTGAACACACCATCCCAGTCAAATAACAAACCTCTGATTTTTTGCAGAGTTTTGCCAACAGCATCGGGATTTGTAATAAACTGCCCCCCTTCCTGAGTAAACAAACCAACAATGTTCTGAATCATAAAACTTTAATTTTTATCAGATCCTGAACATCAAGCATTCCTAATAAACGATTTTGGGAAGTCACAACAATGTTGTCAACCTTTTTCTCTCTGATAATACGTGCTGCTTCATCTATCAACTCATCAGCTTCAATTGTAATAGGATAATTAAATTTAAACTCAGACATTTTTTTGTTGAGAATTTCCTTGCCATATGATTTTAATGAACGCCTCAGGTCACCGTCAGTAAAAATTCCAATAATTTCTCCTGATTTGTCCACCACTGTCACAGCACCCATGCCTGATTCTGTCATCTTAACAGTTGCTGACAAAATATCATCATCCACTGTTACAAATGGATTTTCTTTACTGATGATATCTTTCACTTTTGTTGTCATTAGCCGTGTGTGCTGAAAAAACTGATCAGTACCCACTGTTGTAAAAACATTTTCGGTGAGCTCTTTCATCACTTTCCAGGGAACTGTAATTGTATGCACCCCAATATTGATTGCATTTCTCACATGCTCCGAATGTCTCACTGATGAAAACATAATCTTCGTGTTGTAACCATAATAATTGACAGCATCAACACACTGACGAACCAGCTCAAGCGCATCATGTCCCTGATCCTGAAGACGTCCCACAAGCGGACAAACATAGGTTGCTCCGGCTGCCATTGCCATATATGCCTGCTGGAGTGTGTAAACCAAATGCACATTCACCATGATTCCATCATCGGCAAGTCTTTTGCAGGCCTTAACTCCTTCTAGTGATACAGGAATTTTAAATACTGTTTTTTCTTTGTCAAGACCAATACTCAACAATCGCTGAGCTTCTGCAAATATTTCCTGACTGGTATTTCCAAGTGCTTCAATCTGAAGTATGGGGACCATTTTTGATAGTTTCACAATGGCTTCGTCAATGTCAGAGATACCTTCTCTGTGCATAAACGTAGGTGTTGTGGTTAAACCTGTAAGAAATCCCAGTTGAAACGCATGTTCAATTTCTTTAAAATCAGCTGAATCCAGATAAAGTTCCATATTCTTATTATAATTTTATTTACGATGTTTTACTTCAAGTTTGTGAAATTCAATGAGTGGCAGCACAAAAGCTTCCAAATCTGAAATGCAAATCTGACTTGCTGCATCACATAGCGCATTTGCTGGATTTGGGTGTGCCTCAATAAAAACACCATCAACACCAGCAGCCACACCTGCACGGGCAATGGTTTCAAGATATTGTCTGGAACCTCCCTGTGGATCTGCACTGGGAATTCCGTAACGGCGAATGGAGTGTGTGATATCAAAAATCACAGGAAATCCGGTTTCGCGCAAATGATAAAAACTTCTTGGATCAACAATCAAATCATTGTATCCGAATGTATAGCCACGCTCAGTGAGCAATATCTTATCGTTGCCACTGTCAAGAATCTTTTTTACAGGTTTGGACATGTTTTCGGGAGAAATAAACTGTCCGTGTTTCAAATTCACCGGCAGTCCTGTTTTGGCAGCTTTCACCACAAGTTCAGATTGCATACACAAATAGGCCGGAATCTGTATCACATCCACAACCTGAGAAACTGAATCAATTTGTTCAGGATAATGAACATCCGTCAATACAGGTAACTCAAATTCATTTTTAATTTTTTCAAGAATTCTGAGACCCTCTTCAAGTCCTGGACCATGATAATATTTCAAATCACTCCTGTTATCTTTCATGAATGATGATTTGAAAATCAGAGGTATATTATTTTTTTCAGTAAAATTTTTCAGGTAAGACGCAGTTTCTAGCATTATTTTCTCATCTTCTATCACACAGGGGCCTGAAATAAGAAACAGTTCACTGCTACCACAGCTTACATTGCCAATTGTTACAATCTTTGGGGATTTCATGAATAAATTATCAAATATATTGCGAAATTACAAAAAACTTGTGATTTGAAACATGAAAAAATATACAGGTATTTGTCATTAAACATTCATTACAGTCATGGTCATTTAAGAAAATTCTACACAACTAACTGATAGTATGGTTAATACAGTTTATATCAATATTTTGATGAATTGTATCGTAATCCATTTTAAAAGAATTTTCGGAGTTGGGATATTTTTGAATGAATTTGTGTTGTGTCATAATAATTAAAGTTTTTTTTTAAGCAGATGCAAACAGCTGCAGGTTAATATTTTGATTGTGAAATGAATTTGAAACAGACATCCCCATTTTGTTTTCCACAATATGGGTGTAAATCTGTGTGCTTTCCAGGCTGCTGTGCCCCATAAAACGGCTTATGTTTTCCAGCGACATACCGTTTTCAAGCAGGTGTGTTGCAATGCTGTGTCTGAGCACATGAAGGCTAATTTTTTTTTGCCTCAAATTGTTGCAGTTTGCATTTTGCTGCAACAATTTCACTCTTACAGTGATGCTCTGATGATCCATTCTTCTTCCTCGTTGACTAACAAAGAAAGCATTTGTATTGATGTTTTTGCATATTTTATATCTATATTTTGTAAGATATTCTTTCAAAAACACAGCAGATGCAGCACTGAACGGAACAAATCTTTCTTTGCATCCTTTTCCGTTTTTCACAAGAATAAGTCTTCTTTCAATGTTTATATCCGCAACATTGAGCAAATAACCCTCGCTTCTTCTAAGTCCACAGCCATAGAAAATTGTTAGTATTGCTCTGTCTCTCACATCCAGTTCCGGAAATTCCGGATTTTCATTATAGGTTGTTTGATAAAGTAATTTCACTTCATCCTGATTCAGCACCTGCACTTCTTCAGTATTGTTTGGCTCTCTATCGATGTTTATTTGACCAATATTTGCAGTTTGTGTTTGCTTAAGAAATTCATTAAATTTTTTCAACGCCTGAATATGTTTGTTGAGATATGCATTGCTCAGGGGTTTTCCGGTTCTGAGATTAGCTCTTTGCTTCAGATTTTCATAAAAATCAACAAAGTAATTTTTATTAAGCATTGAAACATCATTAATCTGATGTTTATAAAGAAACTTCACAAAGTCTCTGATGTGCATTGGTAATTGTGTAACGGTGCTGTGAGAATATCCCAGCACACTAAGCCAAGTTTGAAAATTTTCAGCAAGCTGAACAAGATTGTTGTTTTTCGTTTGAAATTTTTGCATAGTAATATAATTTAAGGATTAATAATAACCCGAAAATTACAAATGAAAAACAAAACAGATTAGAATTTGTGATCAGAATTTGCCACCCGGGCACAAAATGCCTGCGGGGTAGTAATCGGGGGTGGGATTGTGGGGCATTTTTATTTAATTATTTTCATTCTTAAAACCCAAATCTGCAACAATTCCCACTTGAATAGGCCCCATTTACAGGAAAAGTAAACTCATACCAACATTTTTGTTTCCCATCAGCATCTATTAAATAAGTGTTAATAATAATCTGATTAAGAGAGAACCAGGGGCTTCTTGAATAATCTATAACTTGATCATGTATATATATATTAAGACTATCAAGTAGCTCCTTTAATGGAATAGCAATAGGGTAGAATGAATAACCCATACTATTTGTATTAATAAACTTTTCAAAAATCTCTTTTAAATTTATTATATCATTATGCAAAATAATTGGTTCGGATAATCTTGGATTGATAACTAAATAACTATCTCCATGACTACCATACTTAAGCTGAAAAGTGGATAGCATTGTGTATTTGACTTCTGGTATTGTTTTTAAATCTAAAATAGATATTGATGGAATAAGATTTAGCTTTATCAAAAGAGTATCTGGGATTAATTTTGAATTATCACCAGACCAGTAATGCCAATAATTTTCCCAGTATGAAGCAATTGTTGTATCGCTAATAATATTATTATAGAATACAGGCATTACATCCCAAAAATAGCATGGTTCAGATTCTATTTTATTTTGGCTTATAGCACTTGAAATAATTACAAAATGTAATAATATTAAAATTCTTGTTTTCATTTTTTAAATGTGAATTAATAATTACCTTATCCAACTGGAATATCTAAATCCAAAAATTGTTACAGTTGGTAACGTATGTCCAACATTTTCAATTTTGCTACCATCGAAACCATCTAAATGAAAATGATGATGATGTTCCCTTGCTCCAGTAGTTCCATCAAAGAAAGGGGTTGTGCTATATTCAGATGTTGACGATAGCGCTCTTTCGGATCCTAACCCAAATTTCTTCATTGAGCCAAGAAGTGTTAAGTTTAAACTTTGAGATATATCTGAATCAGTGGTTAATGCACCTGTGGTTCGATTATCTCTATAAAAAGCAATATCTATTGCAGAATTTCGTAATGGACGGTTTTCTTTAGGATCAGAATGGCGTCTATCCAAACTCATGAATTGATTTATTTGCACTTTGTCAGGGCTTTTCATGGGTATCTGAAAAGAAGATCCATAAAAGTCTTGTATGCCACCAAGCAAAGCAGCAAAAGCATCTTCTTCAAAATACATATTGCCACTTGTAATATTACTCCATGAAAACATATCGTTTGAGCCATTTGCTCCAACACCAGCCTGCACCATATCTTCACCTTTGGAATTATTAACTACATTGTAAGTTCCTAAATCGAGACTATTTCCAGCATTGTCAATATATGTATAGGTGTTTGTAGGATCATTTGTTTCTTCTTTGAAGATAGTTCCATCACTAAAAATTGTATAATTATCATCAAATGCCCCATTCGGGTCAATATTCAAAATAGGTTTATTGCTAAAAGCATGATATGAACTCATCCATGGCTTATCAACAGGATCCAAATTCCACCTCCTTCCCAGCCGTGCATCATATTGCCAATATTCGGCGGTGTATGAATTTCCGGAGCCGTAAATTTCGTCATCTTTCTCCTGGGAGTTGAAACCATACCTATACCCCACACTATCCGCAACCCAGCTGGTGGCGGGTTTTTTAAACCCGAAGGGGCACAAATCAGAAATCCAGCACCAATGCGGGTTTGCGCTGCCCTCACAGTGGCCACCCGGGCACAAAATACCTGCGGGGTAGTAATCAGGGGTGGAGAGGTGGGGCATTTCTTATTGTTATTTTCAATTTTTTTGAGGATTAATTTTTTGAGTTGAAGTTGGTTGTTCAAAGATAGTTTTTTTTCTGAATAAAAGCTTTTATTAGAGACGCAAAAGAAAATTTTATGTTCTACGAATTGTCCAACATTTTGGTCTAAATACTCTATAAATAAAAAACTTAAATCTACCTGAAGATAAGGAAGGTTCAAACCAAGGATAAGGTTCAGCTTTTTTGTTTGCCCAACACGACATACTTTCTATGGAAATATTATTTTTAATTATAACTGCGCTTATAAGAAAGTCAGAACTTGCAAAAATTTTGTTTCTTTTGTTTCCAATATTAATTGCTTCAGAATCAATTTTCCCCTCTATAACAGTTGTCCTCCCGTATTCTTTAAAAACATATAATTCTCCTGATCTTGATGTTTGCTTCAGAAACCTTTCCATATCTTTGGAGGAGGATAATTCAAACAGAAAGTATCTTTCTTTGTAATTAAATATTCCTAATAATAAATCATTTTTATTGTAAAGAGGTAAAAATCCCCAAATAGATGAATAAATAAAAAAACCAAAACTAGTAATACTTCTTGATTTCTCTGTTTTGACAGAAATAAAGTAGTGTGAAATTCGTTTGCTATTAAATCCATGCACTGGTTTTTCGTAGGCAATGACAGAGTCTAATAAATTACATAACAAACTATCAACTATTTCAAATTCATATATATGAGCTGTATCTTTTTTTGAAATAATTTCGTTGTTGTTGCAGAATCCCCCTATATAAGAGAATATCAATGCAAAAAATAGTATTATAATATTTATATTTTTATACATAAATGAAATTAGTCTATTATATTATCATCAAAATCTCTGAATATTCCATTGGAATAAATTAAGAATATTGTAGAAGTACGCTTATTTTTGTTTTGTCGCTGTTCCTTATATTTTTTATCAGGAGGAGATGCTTTTGGATAATGCTTTCCTCTCCAATTTGGAGGGTGTGAGTGTATATCAGATATTAAAGCATATATTCTATAGTCTTCTATTACTTTCCAAGTTTCTTCTGAGGGAATTATTTTACCTGTTCGGTGTGAGGTTTGCAATATTGCTTTTGGATTACTGGGATTTTCAAGCTCAAAAAAAGCATTATAACCCCATTCTACTTTAGTGTTGTCAGCAAAAAAATCAAAGAGGCTTTCACCATCTTTCAATGCTTCTGTACCTAATTTCAATACAGTATTTTTGCCTTCCTCACTAAATTCTTGAGTAACCTCAATACTTCTGTCAACACTAATATTCTTATGCCTATCTTGTAATTTGCCTCCTTCTTCGTATTGTATCTGTTTAGTTCGCATTTCCTTTCTTTTTCCCATCACAAATACATGGTCTCCCTCAGCAGATATGGGGTCGCTTATTCTTCCTTTTTTGGTAACAATAAAAGTATCCAATCCAAATGGATCAACAAACCAAATAGGATTATTTGCAAATGTAGCATAAGGCGATTCATAATGCTTCACCACCGGATCCAAATTCCACCTCCTTCCCAGCCTTGCATCATACTGCCAATATTCGGCGGTATATGAATTTCCGGAGCCATAAATTTCATCATCTTTCTCCTGGGAGTTGAAACCATACCTATACCCCATTCCCTGCGCAATCCATTGATAGTCAGACAGATTACTACCGAAGGGGTAAAAATCCGAAACCGTCAGTATTTCCGGGCTTTTGTACTCAAAAACATCATTCTGATCATACAAAAATATGGACTTCGAACTGATGGTTGTCAGCACATTGCCAAGATGATTTGAAAGCTCATATTGCACATCAGAAAGATTCACGCTGTATGTTGTATCATTCAACTCAGTATATGCAATTTCTGTCCAGTCTGATTTGAAAAATCCATCGGCAAACTGCCATGTGTCGTACTCAATTTCTGATATCAGCTCGTTTGAATTATGCACCCCCAATCTGGAGCTGCCATATATGGAATACTCGCCCACATACAATCGTGCTGTGTCTGTTGCGTGTGTTTCGTTATACACAGCCATCACATTGCCCTGTGCATCGCGCATATACCATGTGAAAACCCACTGGCTTTGATTGGTTGGATAACCATACTCATCTCTCGGCTTCACAATCTTGCACAGTCGGTTGCCCATGGGGTCATACCAAAATTCCAAATCAGATTTCAAACTGCCATCTTCTCTAATCACATGTGTCACTTTTCCATAAGTGTTCCACACAATTTCTTCAATCTCCTCGCCACTGTCGGTAATCAGATTTCCAATTGCATCATATGTGTAACTTGAAGTGTCCTTAAAATCAAGCTCATACTGATTATACACAGACAAATCAACAACAGAATCAAGTCTGTTAATTTTTTGCCCGCTGTAGTAATCATCATTTGATGTGAAGTATTTATATTGCAGGCTGTCCATGATAATTCCGGTTTGCTGATTGCGATTCAAAGATAATAAATTTCCGTTAGCATCGTATGAATAATTTGTAGCGTAAGCCGTTGTAGCATTGTTCCATGATTTATTAGACCCCACAAATGCCACCTCCTGTTCAGCAATTCTGTTGAGCTTATCATATCTGAATTTTCTAACCATTGGAGCCGATGAAATTTGCACCGGATATGCATCCAGCCCCGATGGCGAAGCAATAGCTGTAGTCATGTAGCTAATGTTTCCGTTGAATAACGAAACTCCGGGTTGATACAAATCAGATTGCAGCCTGTTTGGTTCAAAATCCACAAACCCCTGATCGTTTCTTCCAATGGCAAGAAAATCATATTTGTGATTAAGAGTGTCGTGATAATAATCGAGTGTGAACCCAAACACATCTCTGCCAATGAGAGCATTGGGATTTCCCTGCACAAGCTGACCGTCTTTACCCATGTCATCAGCGCTGTTCATTGTAGCTGAATTCACCCCTTTGAGCCATCCTTGCAGGGTGTATGCATAGTCAATGCCCTGCACCTTGTTTTCGCCCAGTTCGGTGCGCAGCAGAGGCCCGTGAGGATAGTATGCATAAAAAGCATCCTCGTCCCAAATGAGCCCGTTTCGGCTTGTGAAAGTGTTTGCCAGTCTGTTATTTCCATCATATTCATATCTGTGAAAAAATCTATCAGGTTTGTCTTTTTGATAAATCACTTTATTAACATTTCCGCTAATGAGGTCATATTCATAATCAGTAGAGAAATATCTATGTTTGTTCATTTTTATGGTCTGTATCCTATTTTTTTTCTCTCAGCCTGCTCTGTACGTTGCTGTTTATCTGCTTCAAACTGCTTAAGATATTCTAAAATCAACATGATTTTCTTGTCTTGCTCCGTATCTTTTTCTACTAATTTTTCAATCTTTTGTAAAATTTCTTTGTTTGTTGATAGTATTTCGTGCATTCTGACAAAAACCTCAATAATACGGTTTCCCATTAATATTGCTCTTTCAGAATTGAGTACATTGGCTGCTTGAAGAACACCGTACTGTGTAAAAACATGTGGCAAAAACGATGAATGTTTGAGTGTCTTTAAGTGGTCGCATTTTGCGACCAGTTCATCTTTTTCATCCTGAGTGAGTTCAAACATAAAATGTTTAGGAAAACGTTTAATATTTCTTTTGACCTGTTCATTCAACCTTTTAGTAGGTACTCCATATAATTCAGCCAAGTCCCTGTCTATCATTACTTTTTCTCCACGTATCAATAGAATTTTATTAATAATTACTTCATCAGGCAACATGAGATTCTCTTGTTTGTTTTCAGTCATTGTGTATTTGCTTTTTGGACAACAAAAATAACATTTTTTTAAAATCTCTTTTTTTTCAAAAATTATTCATCTCATGGGATGATACAGATTTATTGGGGTTTTCAAAGTAACTGCCTTTCACAGCTCCGCCTCCTCAGTCCCATGATTTAAATTTACCACTCTGATTTTTAACAAAATAAATAATGAATTACAAAATTATAAAACTATACAAATATAGAATTTATTTTACATACAGAAGAAAAAACTTTGGGGATTAAAAATTGAATATTTGTGCTTCGTCTTTCTATCAATGTATTTGATTTCACCCTTTCAGGGCTCATAATGTATTTTGATTTTTAAGCCCATGCCCTTCGGACATGGGTAATGATTTTGCCACGTTGTGGCAAG
>CAZGIW010000043.1:0-31523 GCA_964526285.1 uncultured Bacteroidales bacterium
TGTTCACGAAATAGTAGGATTGTTTAAATGAAAGAGAATCAGATATATAGAAAATTATATTTCCTCGGAATCGGAGGCATTGGAATGAGTGCTCTTGCAAGATATTATGCTGGTAAAGGTGTGCAGGTGTCGGGATATGATAAAACTGAAACTTCAATGACACAACAACTTGTGAAAGAAGGAATTCAGGTGCATTATTCCCCCGATATTGAAAAGATTCCTGCTGATGCAGATTTGGTTGTGTTTACTCCTGCTGTACCTGTTGATAATGAAGAGTTTGTGCATATTAAACAACTTGGACTGCCATTGATGAAACGTTCCGAAGCAATGGCTCAGCTGGTAAATAATAATTATTGTATTGCTGTTGCCGGAACCCATGGAAAAACTACCATTACAGCACTTATTACACATATCTTGAAATCCTCAGGGAGGGAAGTGCTCGCATTTGTGGGTGGTTTGATGAAAAATTATCAAAATAACCTTGTGTTTTCAAATCATCCTGAGTTTTGTGTGGTAGAAGCTGATGAATTTGACAGATCATTTTTAAAACTCAAACCTCAACTTGCAGTTATTTCAGCAATAGATGCTGATCATCTTGATATATACGGTGATTTTCAACAATTGAATGAAGCTTTTCATGATTTTGCAAGGGGGATAAAAACCGGAGGATATCTTGTTGTGAATGAGCATGTGGCAATGAATGAGGATGTTATCATTTCGCTAAGATACGGTACAAGCTCAGTGAATGGTTTGACGGCAAAAAATATTCGTTTTGAAAATGGGGAATACAGTTTTGATATGTATAAAGGCAATCAATGCCTTGCTGATAATATTCTGTTCCCGTTTGCCGGAATTCATAATGTTGAAAATGCACTTGCCGCTGCAGGAGCAACAATGATTGCAGGAGTTACTGCACATGAAATCAAACAAGCTCTGGGAACTTTTGAAGGAATTCACAGAAGGTTTGATTTTAGAATAAAATCAGAAGATATTGTGTTTATTGACGATTATGCTCATCATCCGCGTGAGATAGATGCATTGGTAAAAGGAGTAAGAGGACTATATCCTGAGAAAAAAGTAACCGGTATTTTTCAGCCACATTTATTTTCTCGCACCCGTGATTTTGCTGATGAATTTGCACGAAGTCTTGAAAAACTTGACCAGATAATTATTACAGATATCTATCCCGCAAGAGAATTGCCCATTCAGGGAATCAATGCAGATTTTTTACTTGAGAAGATTCAGCATCAGGAAAAATTCTATTGCTCATTAAAGGATATTCCCGGTTTGGTTGAAAAGCTGAAACCTGATGTATTGCTTACAATCGGCGCAGGCGACATTGATACAATGGTTCAGCCCCTGCAGGATATTTTATTGAAAATGAATAATAATAATAATGAATAGAAAACTCAAATACATACTTGTTGTTGCGCTTATCATTTTGCTTGTTATTGTGTTCAAACAAATAATGAGCAAGCATGACAGGTCAGTTTGTAAAAGTTTTCGTGTTGAAATTATCAATGCAGATGAAAATATGTGTATAAGCATAGATGATTTGAAGCAGAAAGTGAGAACAGGATATTCAGAATTACAGGGGATTCCAATTAATGAAATTGATTTAAGCAAGGTGCAGCAATTGTTGGAGTCAGATCCTTATGTTTATAAGGCACGTGTTTATAAAACACTTGATTCAGAAATTGTTGCTGAGATTGAACAGGGGATTCCTCTTGTTAGAGTTTTTGTTTCAACAGGCGAATCATTTGTCATTTCATCAAATGGAAAAGTGATGCCTGTGGCTGATGCCTGTGCACTGAATATGTTGTGTGCCACCGGAAATTGTTCGGTACATCCTGACAGGCTCATGGGTCGAAATGTAAGGAACCTGTTACATCTGAATTCACCTGATTTTGTGTTTTTAAATTCTGTGTATATGGTTGCTTCTGAGTTGAGCAAAGATGAAGTCTTTTCTGTATTGATATCAGAAATTCATGTAGATAATAAAAACATAATTGAGCTTATTCCGGCAATTGGTGATTTTGTGATTGTTTTCGGAAGGCCTGAAAATTTTGAGGAAAAACTGGAAAAAATACAAGTTCTATATGCAGAAGTATTGCCATATTATGATATGAGCAAATATGAAGCTGTAGATGTCAGATATGAAAAACAATTGGTATTAAGAAAAAAATAAAGAAATATGAAATCAAATCAAGGTAAAATGAATGATGAAATTATTGTTGGTCTGGATATTGGCACAACAAAAATTGCAGCCATGGTCGGAAAAAAGAATGAACATGGCAAACTGGATATTCTTGGGTGGGGCTCACGTGAATCACATGGGGTTAAAAGAGGTGTCGTGAACAACATTGAGCGTACAGTTGAAGCCATCAGAGATTCAATAGAAGCTGCTGGTCAAATGTCAGGAGTTGACATATACAATGTTCATGTAGGCATTGCAGGACAGCACATTCGTAGTTTGCAGCACAAGGGAAGCAAAATTCGAAATAGTCTTGAAGATGAAATTTGCCGCATGGATATTGAAAGTTTAACACAGGACATGTATAAGCTTGTGATGCAGCCTGGAGAAGAAATTCTTCATGTGATTCCCCAGGAGTTTATTGTTGACAAGGAACAGGGAATAAAAGACCCTGTGGGCATGTCTGGAATTTGCCTTGAAGCAAATTTCCATATCATTACAGGTCAGGTTTCTGCTGCAAAAAATCTGGAACGATGTGTGAATAAGGCAGATTTGAGTATGGAATCAATTATGCTTGAACCCCTTGCATCAGCTGAAGCTGTTCTCAGTGATGAAGAAAAAGAGGCAGGTGTTGCCATGGTAGATATTGGTGGTGGAACAACTGATGTTGCTGTGTTTCAGGAGGGAATACTCAGACACACGGCAGTCATCCCGCTGGGAGGTGATATTGTAACTGAAGATATTAAGGAGGGATGTACAATATTAAAATATCAGGCCGAAGCATTGAAAATTAAATTCGGTTCAGCTCTTGCCAGTGAAAACAGAGATGACGAAATTGTGTCAATTCCCGGACTCAAAGGAAGAGACCCCAAAGAAATCTCACTGAGAAATCTGGCAGGAATTATTCAGGCAAGAATGGAAGAAATCATTGAACAAATATATTATGAAATCAGAAATTCAGGATATGAAAAGAAACTCATAGGAGGAATAGTGCTTACCGGAGGCGGTTCAATGCTCAGACATTTACAACAACTCACTTCGTTTATGACAGGCATGGATACACGCATTGGGGTTCCTCAAGAACATCTTTCTGCCAATGTCCCTAAAGAGATTATTACTCCTATGTATGCAACAACAATTGGGTTGGTGTTGAAGGGCTTTGAACGTCTCGAATATGAAAATAAACTAAGAGAAAAAGGCAAAAAACCAAAAACCCGATCCACAGGTTCAATATTTGGAAAATTATTTGACAAAGGAAAAGATATGTTTAATGAAGATATTGAGTAAAGAAACATGTGTGAAAGGGCTATAACGAGAAAAAGGGATAGAAAATATGTGTTAAGAAAATTGAAATTTAAAATTTGTTGAATATTAACATCGTTTTGTGGAAAAAAAACTCATACATGATGTTGTGAAATCAAAGAAAGTAAGTAATTTTAAAAAAATTCAAAGGGAGATATATTATGGAATTTGAAAGGGAGCGCAATTCAATTATTAAGGTTGTGGGAATTGGTGGTGGCGGTTGTAATGCCGTGAATCACATGCACAGCCAGGGTATTCAGGGAGTTGACTTTGTTGTTTGCAACACAGATGTTCAATCTCTTGAAGCCAGTCCGGTTATGAATAAAATTCAACTTGGAGCAAGTCTTACCGATGGACTCGGTGCAGGAAATGATCCTGAAGCGGGAAAAAATGCAGCTTTGGAGTCAGTTGATGACATGAAGGAAATGTTTGAGGGCAATACAAAAATGGTGTTTGTAACCGCTGGAATGGGCGGAGGTACCGGAACCGGTGCTGCTCCTGTTGTGGCCTCAGTTGCCAGAGAAATGGGAATCCTCACTGTGGGAATTGTTACTGAACCTTTTTCCTTTGAAGGAAGGAAAAGAAAACTGCAAGCAGAAGAAGGAATAAATGAATTGAGAAAACAGGTTGATTCTCTTATCATTATTTGCAATGATAAATTAAGAGAACTCTATGGAAACCTGAAACTATCAGATGCATTTGCCAGAGCAGACAATGTTTTAACAACTGCTGCAAAAGGAATTGCCGAAATTATTACAATACCAGGTTATGTGAATGTTGATTTTGAAGACGTAAAAACTGTGATGCAGAACAGTGGTGTTGCCATTATGGGAATTGGTATTGCTGAAGGAGAAAATCGTGCACTCAAAGCTGCTGAAATGGCACTCAATTCCCCATTGCTCAACGATAACCAAATTGTTGGTGCCAAAAATATTCTGCTTTATATCTCCAGTGGCTCTGACGAAATTGCAATGGATGAACTGGCTGAAATTACTGATTATATTCAGGGTGAAGCTGGACTTAATACAAACATTATCTGGGGTAATAGTACTGATGAATCTCTTGGTAATCGTATCAGTGTGAATCTGGTTGCAGCTGGATTTGAAACAGGAAATGAGGAAAAGAGAAAGGCTAAAGTATGGGATCTTGATGAAAAAACAGAAGAAAAACCAACCCCAAATGATGATCCTCTCCTTGATTTTAATGTGCAAACAAAAAATCCTCTAAAAGATGATAACTCAGAAAAGGTTCAAGAATCAAACGCTGAACCTTCAGTTACCTATCAACTTTTTGAAGATAAACTGCCTGAAAATCAAGAACATGATAAATCAGATCAGCCTGAAAATGTCTTTGAGTTTACTTCATCTGCAAAAGAAGAAGCTGATAATGAGACAAAAGAAGTTGTATTTGAACTAAAGAAAACTGATAAACCCGCTTGTGATAGTCAGGATGTGAAAACACCGCCTTCTCTTAAAACTCAGCAGGACAGAATTTCACAATTGAGAGACCTGAGTATGCAGTTTAGAACAGTTGACGGACTTGAAGAAATTGAAAAAAAACCTGCTTATGTAAGAAGAGGAGATAATCTTGTGAAAACACCTTCTTCTGATTCTTCTGATATTTCTGATGCAACGCTTACAAAAACCGATTCAGGTGTTCAGATTAATAAAGGAAATTCATTTTTGCATGACAATGTTGACTAAAAAGGAGGATGTATGAGTTTGAAGGAAAGGATTGATGTGGATATTAGACTGGCAATGAAAGCGCGTGAAAAAGAAAAGCTTGAAGCCTTGAAATCAATTAAGGCTGCAGTTTTGATTGCCGAAACTGAAAAAGGGAACACTGGGAGTCTCAATGACGAACAAGAACTGAAATTGCTTCAAAAACTGATTAAACAAAGAAAAGAAGCTGCTGATATTTATATTGCTCAAAACAGAAAAGATCTTGCTGATGTGGAACTTTTTCAATCAGCTTGTATTGAAAAATATCTGCCTCAATTAATGGATGAGGATGCTCTGAGGGCTGAAATTCAACAAATTATTAATAATCTTGGGGTAAGCGATCCAAAAGACTTTGGAAAAGTGATGGGGGTCGCTTCAAAACAGTTCTCTGGAAAAGCTGATAATAAGATGGTGTCTGAAATTATAAGAACATTACTCGGTTGAAACCTCTGCTTAACAAACAACAAATTCTTTGATGGATCGTTTTGCTTATTAATGACTTCATGATGAAATTTTTACTTTACTTACTCGTTTTCCTTTTATTTATTTTCAATGATATTCATATTTCTGCTCAGGATACAATAGTTGAAAATCCTGATTGTAATAGGTTTGAAAAATTCAGAGAGCATTATTCCGCTGAATTATTGAAAGAATACTATCCTTTTGTTGCCTATGACAAAAACTGCATTGAATGGTTTTCATATCATGCCATGAATGATTTTTTTTTGAAACTGCAAAATTCTGAGAATCGAAAAATACGGGTACTTCACATTGGAGATTCTCATATTCATTCGGATATTTACACTGGTTATGTAAGAAAACGCCTGCAGATGATATTTGGCTCCGGAGGAAGAGGATTAATGTTTCCATATTGCACTGCCAATACTCATGCTACAAGGGATTATAAGACATCATGTACCGGAAACTGGACATCTGCCAAAACAACTGAAAAAGTTTTGCAATATGATGTGGGTGTAACAGGAGTTACAGCCAGAACTGACGACGTCAATGCAACAGCATCATTAATTTTCAGACCCAAAGAATATAAAATGAATCATGAAACTGTTTCAGTTCAGTTGATATATAAACCGGGAGAAGATGCATTTGATCCTGTTGTCAAATCCGGAAATAATGTGTGGAAAATTCAAAGTGTAAATGAAGATCTTGGCGTTATCAAAGGGGAGATTGAGTGGGCGTCAGATACACTTGTCCTTATGTTTTCCCAATCTGATTCTGTTCAGAATAGCTTCGAGTTATATGGACTTGTTGTTGAATATAAAAATTCACCCGGTATCATATACCACAGTGCAGGATTAAACGGAGCTGCCATTCAACACTTGATTCACCAAAATTTATTTGAAAATCATCTTGCCATTATCAAACCTGATTTGCTGATTCTTGATTTGGGAACAAATGATATATACAGAGGTGCCTTTGATGAAATTGTGATGGGAAAACTCATAACAACGCTTGTTCTTGGAATAAAGCAAATCGTTCCTGAAACTGAAATACTGCTTATGCCTCCTCAGGATATGTATTACAGGCGAAGACATGTTGTCACAACCGAGAATTTTTCTGCTTTGCTCAGAAAAATTGCAAAAGAACAGGACTGTGGGTTTTATGATTACTTCGCTATCAGTGGTGGAAATTTTTCCATGCTTCAATGGGAAAAAACAATGCTGGCTAAAAAAGACAGACTGCATCTAACTACTCAGGGTTATGAGTTTAAGGGAAAACTATTTGTGGTGGCTTTTCTTGATGCATATTTAAAGTTTTTGGAAGATGATGTTATGCATAAGAACATGTCTGTTTCGGGTTATGATACCAACTGCGTTATGATGTGGTTTGCTGATACTGCCATATACGGAGGACCAATCGTTGAAGTTGAAATGCCTCCTGTAACTCAGTCCGGACAAAGCTCATCTTCAACAACACATCCGCCTGCAGGTGGTTCTGTGACTCATGTGGTGAGAAGTGGAGAAAATCTTGGAGTCATTGCCAGAAAATATGGCGTTACTGTTGCCCAAATCCAACAGTGGAACGGACTTGTTGGAACAACAATTTATCCCGGACAGAAACTCGTTATTTACGGAAAACAAACGTCCTCAAAAACAAATAATACACAGACAAATTCTTCACAAAATTCAGGGAATAAACAAGGAGGAACTACAAGTTCTCAATCGTCATCAACAGCTGGAAAAACCAAATTAATTTATACAGTAAAATCAGGAGATTCCCTTTGGGCTATTGCTAAAAATCACGGAGTGACAGTTGAGAATATCAAAAAATGGAACAATCTGACTTCTGATAAAATCAATCCAGGACAAAAACTGGAAATCTATAAATGATGTTTCTCAGGTTATGTTCCGCATATTTGACTATTTTTGCCATATGATTTGAAAACCAAACTTATGAAGTCTCTCATTGAAAAATATAAGAACAAAAAAAAACAAGCAATTATCAAGTCTGCGCCACAGGGATCATACGCCTTTGTTGGTATTGGAAATCATTCTCTTGCCAACTTGTATCCAGTTTTGGATTTTTTAAAGGTTCACCTCAAATATATTGTTACCCGCTCTGCGGAAAATGCAACACTTATTAGTGAAAAATACAGAGGTGTTGAAGGAACCAGCAATCTTAAAAAAGTGCTTGATGATCCTCAGATTATAGGGGTCTTTGTTTGTGCTTCTCCCAATCAGCATTACCAGCTGTGCAGTCAAATTCTTGAGGCTGGTAAGTATCTTTTTGTTGAAAAGCCTCCCTGCGATACATCAGAACAGCTTAAAGAACTCATATCTATTTCAAAAACCAAAGGAAATATTTCGCTTGTTGGTCTTCAGAAAAGATATGCTCCGGTTTATTCAAAGCTAAAAGCAATCTCTGCAAAAGCGACTTATTATTCATTGAAATATCAGACAGGTGCTTATCCCGAAGGTGATGTGCTTCTGGATTTGTTTATTCATCCTCTTGATTTATCTGTATTCCTTTTTGGAAATGCAAAACCTGTTTCTGTTCAAAAAATTAAAAGAAGTGAATCATCATTCACGTATTTGATTCATCTTAAACACGAAAACGGAATTACAGGGGCACTTGAGCTGTCAACAGATTATTCATGGACAGGGGCAAGTGAACAGATAACTCTCAACACCAGCAAAGGGATATATCATTCAGAAAGTACTTCTTCGTTAACTTTTACTGAAAAACCACGTGTCATTGCAGGCATTCCCATGGAAAAGGTCAGAGCATTTGCTCCGGCTACAAAACAGTTATTTGGTCAGAATGATTTTTTACCCGTGAGGGAGCATAATCAGCTTTATTCAGCAGGCTTTTACAATGAAATTGAAACTTTTGTAAATTTATGTGAAGGATTAAAGGCCATCAATAAAAGCAGCCTGGCACAACTTGAAGATACCTATAAACTCATTGAAAGCATTCGCAGTTAGAAATGTACTCATTTAAGGATTATTTGAAACGGGGATTCAGACTTATTAATAATGAGCTGTTTCCTGCTGGGAAAAAGCTCTCTTCTGTTATGCTTTATGCTACTGACAGATGTAGCGCAAAATGCAAGCATTGTAATATTTGGGCAAAAACTCCAAAACAACATCTCCCTCTGAGTAAGATTAAAGAAATTGTGGAAAGCCCGGTAATATCCAAAAGTACTGTCATTGGTCTTGAAGGAGGGGAGTTTATTTTGCATCCTGAAGCAATGGAAATTCTTGAATATCTTCATAATAATCATCCTTGTTATGATTTGCTGTCAAATTGCGTTCAGCCAAAAAAGATTTTTGAAGCAATAAGTAAATTCCCTCCAATGAGGCTGTTCATTTCACTGGATGGCACTCCCGATACACACAATTTCATCAGAGGGGTGGACTTGTATGATAAAGTTATTGAAACAATTGAATTGTGCAGGGATCATGTTCCAGTTTCAGTCATGTTTACAATGACACCGTTTAATAATTTTGAAGACCTGAAGCATGTTGCTGATGTTTGTCTGAAGTATGATATTGACATGAGGGTGGGGATATACAATAATATGGAATACTTTGACACAACTGTGAGTTCCAAAGAGGCAAATACTTTGGATTTTCAGGTAAGAGAAATTCCTGTTGTTATTAAGCAGTTTGCCGAGAACTACGATTTTGTCAGCCTCTATACTGAATACAGAAATGGCAATGTGTTGCTTCAGTGCCGCAGTATTAAGGACAGCATTGTTATTTATCCGGGCGGCGATGTGCCTTTGTGCCAGAACAAACACATCACTATCGGCAATGTGTTTGAGGAACCTTTGAAAAAAATTATGAATAAAAAGGAAACACGTAAAATTCACAAATATCATAAAAATAACTGCAATGAATGTTGGGTGAATTTTCACCGGAAATATGATATTGTTTTCTTTCGAAGTCTTGAAAAAATTTTCCCAAAAGTGTTTTTGCAACTGTTTTTTGGTAAGTATTACTGGTGTCACAACCATCGCCTGACATATAATAAATTTCTCAGGCTAAGGGCAAAGGATAATAATTTATAGATTAGGTTTCCTCCTCTTTTTTCTAATCCCCAACACCAATAATATTCCTGAAGCATAAATCAATGAACCAACAAGGGCCAGAGCCATGTCCTTCTGTGCATCCCATACATCCCCCTGTTGTCCGTTGTAGTTTTCAACTCCTTCGGGTGAAAGCATAAAAGTGAGACCCCATTCAAACAATTCATAAACCATACTGAAGGTTTGGATGAACAAAAAAGCAAACAACACAGCTTTTTTTGGTGAAATTTTCAGCTGTGATTTGCTCAATTCGTAAAAAACCGGAAAAAATAATATGCCATAGGCAAAATGAACAAAACGGTCATAATGGTTTCTGTCCCACCCGAATAAGTCGTTTAGACTAAGACCAGTGACAGTCGCAAACCATTGATCATAAGGCACAAATGAGTAAATCCAGCGCGCTCCAATGGCATGAAACAAGATGAAAAAAGCAAGCATTGTAAATGCATAAAGACTTATGCTGTTTTTTTTGATGTCATAAACCATGAAGCCTACAGCCAATAGTGTGGCTGAGTGCTGTAAAAACATCTCGGTAGGATATAAAGGATTTATTATGGAAATACATACACCGGTGAGCAACAGAATTAAAATTACAACTTTTGATTTTATCATTAATCTTTATTCAGGGTTTGATGTGTCCCTTTTTTTAAACCGATTAGTTTTATTGCCAAAAAGATACTGAGAATAATAAAAAACAAAAGTAGTGCAAGAAAAAAAATAAGAACTTGATTTCTGTTTGATTCAATGGTTTCAGGATCTGGATGAGAAGTTTGGGTGAGATTAAGAAAAGGTGCAGAAATTGCCTCGGTTTTATTCTCCATCAAAAGTGTAAGTTCCTGCCTGTATTTAAAAGCATTTTGAAAATCTCCGATACCTGCAAACAACTCTGATACTGAATTCAGTGTGCTGATAAGTAATTCGTGATATTGAATCTCGCGTGCAAATTCCAAACTATTAAGATAGCTTTCAATGGCTTTTACGGTATCTTTTTTTTGAACAAAATATTCTGCCTGTGAATGAAACCCAACAGCAAGTTGTCTGTAATTTCCCACTTCCAGCGCAAGGTTCATTGATATAAAAAATAATTCTTCAGCCTCATTGTCTCGGCCAAGAGACTGAAGTACAATGGCTTTAGATAGATAGCTCTGGGCGAGGCCTTTTTTGTCATTGAGTTCTATTCTGATTTCAATGCTTTTGTCAGCATAGGTCAGTGCTTCCATTCCCATATTCATTGCAGCCAGTGTTTGTGCCATATTTCCCATGCACATGGCCATGTCCTGCAAATTATTAGAAGCCTCATATATACTTAGAGCTTTGTTAAAGTAGTATAGGCTAAGTTCATATTTTTTAATCTGAGTATATACTGTAGCGATGTTGTTGTATGAGTCTGCAGCTCCCTGAGGATTATTCATTTGCAACTCCAGATTGGCCGATTGCATATAAAGATGAATTGCTTCATCTGTATGCCCTTGTAGAAGATAAAAGTCAGCAAGATTATTATAGTTCAGTGCAATTCCTAAGGTATCACCAAGTCCTATATCAATTTCAAGAGAAGAAAGCAGGTGTTTTTTTGCACTGTGAAATTCTCCTATGGCATTATAAACAAGAAAAAGATTGTTGTGTGTTGCAGATAAAGCAATGCTGTCAGAGATGGTTTCTGAAATTGACAATGCTCTGTCAAGATATGAAATGGCCTGATTATATTCTGACATAGCATAAAGAGAAATTGCTGCATTGCGCAAACTCAGAATATAGGATGAATTAAGTGTGTCTGTTTTTGCAAGCTTAATGGAAGTGACTGAAATTTGATGTGCTTTTTTTGGTTCCGAATACCTTAATTCAAAAGCCATTGAGTTAAGACTATCAATGAGAATCCGGTTTTGCCCCTTCAGGCAGGTAAATAATAAAAGTAAAACAATGAAAAGGCAGAATTTTTTCTGCATATGAAATATGCCCACAAAGATTTAAAAACTATTCAAAAATTTCAATGTTGCGAAATTGTGTAATAAAGTTGTAATCAACTTTGATATGATATATCCCGCGCTTCCAATCACTAATTGAAACACGATAAGGATTTTCTGTTGTGTGGACATTGACTTTTACATCATCTGTTGACATATAAATGAACAAATCGTAATCCTTACATTCCTTATCAAGAATATGAATCAAAAGTGTGTCGCCAGCTGTGTTGAATTTCAATTCAATATCGTCTATGTCAGATGACTGACCAAAAGAGAACAATGCGGCAGTGATACAAATGATACCTGTGAGCAGTAATTTTTTCATAATGTATTTTTCTTAAAGATTATTTTTTGCAAATATAGATAAAATTACAAAAATATATGATAAAAATTTCAAATTGTTTTTTCTTATTACTTGGATATTCATCACAAAGTTTGGTGTGAATTCTGTTCAATTATCTTTTTTGTAACTGATGAGTGCCACTTTTATAAGCCACAAATACACGAGTTTTCACGAAAAATCTCCTTGCTTTTGCAGAAAAATGCTCTTACGAATCACTTTTTAATAATATATCGCTGTTATTTGTGTTTGCACAATTATTCAGCAATACAAAGGGCTTTTGTTTCTAATACTTGTGCAAATTCCTGAATTCGGACAAGATGAAATCCTAATCATATCGTATCAGTTGTATTTTTGCGAAAAAAAAGGAAATAGAATGAAACTTACTACTTTGATGTTTTTTATGGCAGCTTTTGCTGTTGTTGCTCAGGTGCCTGATACCAGTTGGACAAGAACATTTGGAGGTTCCGATTATGAACTTTTTGGCACTTTTGCAACTGTTTCTCAAAATTATGGGCGTTTTGCAGATATCGCGATTGATATCAACGGAAATATTTTTATTGCTACAACATCCAAATCTTCAGACGGTCATGTACTTTCAAACAATGGAGAAGAAGATATTTGGGTTTTTGGGCTAAGTCAGACAGGCGATACACTTTGGACCAGAATATATGGAGGCAATAGTTCTGAGAGAGTGCTGCGAGTAAAGGAAGCAACAACAGGAGGTTGCTATATTGTTGGTCATTCACGTTCAGCAAATGGACCATTTTCAACGAATCATTCCACCTCTGGTTATGCTGATGGTTTTGTAATTAAACTAGATACAGACGGAAATCAGCAATGGATGAAAATGTATGGTGGAAGTTCGGATGACTTTCTTTATGATATTATTGAAACATCTGATGGTTATCTTCTGGCATGTGGCGAGGCCTATTCCACAAACGGAGATCTTACTGGTGCTGGTTCAGGGATGAACTGGGCTTTGAAACTAAATCCTGCAAACGGAGATATTGTTTGGAGTAAAACCTATCTGGGACCTGATGGCACAAGCCCCGACTGGTTGGAAAATGTTTACAGATTGCAGCAAATGACTGATGGTTCAGTAGTGATGACCGGTTTTTCAACTCCAGACTGGAATGATTTCAATCTTGATCGTGTAAGTATTCTCAAAATTGATCTGGCAGGAAACCTGAGCTGGACAAAAAAAATCGGTGCTCCGGGAAGTGGAGATTATCCCGCAGCTATTCTTTCTGCTGACAGCGGTAACTTTTATATTCTTGCAAAATTGGCAGGAACGATAGGCGGTGGGGGTGATGCAAATGATTATTATGGAGGCGGAGGTGATTTCTGGCTTGTGAAACTCAATGCTTCAGGAAATATAATCTTTGAAAAAAATTATGGGGGCACTGAACTGGATGTTCCTTATGATATGATTTATTCTCAGGATGGAAATATTTATCTTGCCGGAATGACAAGAAGCACAAACAATCATGCTTCTGTCAACCCTCTTGGTGGCACTGATTTCTGGTTGCTAAAAGTAACCCTCAACGGTGATACAATGTATTCACATAGATTTGGAGGTACTTCAAATGATTTTTGTTCCGGAATTGCCAAAGGCGGAAATGGGTATAATCTTTATTTGACAGGAGGAACCGATTCTAATGATGGGATGGTAAGTGGATTTCAAGGTCAACGAGACCTATGGGTTGTGAAACTGGATTATCCCGCAGGTACAAACACTGAAAAACCAGATAATCAGATTGCTGTTGTTTATCCAAATCCTGCATCTGATTATATTAATGTTGAAGTTGATGGACAAAACTGCAGACAGATTGATATTTATAATCTCAACGGAAAATTAATGTTGTCGTCGGAATATTCTTCAAATATTTATGTTGGAAATCTTGCATCCGGCAGTTACATACTGACTGTAATGTACAATGACGGAAAACCTCCCAGAAAAAATCCTTTGATTATTCTCAAGTAAAATAGTTGTAATGTTAAGAGAACACAACACTTTTAATGGATTTTCATCTTAGTTTCAGTTTCATTCATCAAATTGTGTGTTCTTTCTTTAAGTGTTTGCAATGATGGACAAAAATCAACTGTTTGCTCAGTTTGAGTTAATGTGTGTTTTAAATCCTGTAAAGCTCTTATTGCTTCTGCATATTTCTTTTGTTCAATCTCACGTTCGATTTTTCTGAGATTGGATTGTGCTACTTTGACAAACAATGCAAGATTGGTCATACTTAAAGAATTCTTTTCCTGATAAAGAATTATCGGTTATTAAGAAATCAAAAATATGGGTTTCCTGAAAACTTTTTTATCAGTAATTATCCTTAATTTTCAAGTGCTTTTAGTTGCAGATTATAATTTATGAGCATCTGTAATAGATGACCCATTGTAGTATTTTTTAAAAACAAGATACCCGTTTTCTCTACTAATGATTTAGCCTGATTTTCGTTTGGCTGCACTATATCCCCATAGATGTATGAGGTAACTCCTGAAAGTATTTGATGTTAGCTAAATTGAATCTGTGATGATTTCCGGTTCTTCGGTTATTGCAACAAAATTGAAAACAAAAAGCTGAGGTCTTTCATTTGTATCTGTTGTGATATATTGCCCACTCACCTGAGCCCAAAATTTATCATCAAAGTTTTTAAGGTACACAAATGAATTATAGTAGCTAAAAACATAATCCCCCAGGTGTTCAGAGCAGGGAATTAACTGGATTTTTTTTTGCCACTCATTTTCTGCTTCCATGCTCTCAAAAATTATTATTTCATTTGTTGTACAGTGAATAATTCCATGCAGGGTTATTAATGAGTCTTCAGCAAGCAGGTCACAAAAATGCATTTGCGACATGTCAGATGTATTATCAATTGTTTCACTGCACGAGTAGATTATCGCCAAAAGTACGAAGCAAAGTTTTAAATAATTCATCTTTCCAATAGCTTTCATGTGTATAATTTATTGCTCCAGAACAAAATTACTCAAAAATCTGTTTCGTCTGAGATTATTTTATATGAAAGGATAAAAGAATGCTGAAATAGATTATGACTTCAGTGATTTTCTATAAATCCTTTTCAAGCACTTTTAATAATTGATTGGTTTTGTTTTTTAGCTTTGTTAATGATGGACAAAAATCCAGATTTTGCTCTGTTTGAATCAGTGTATGGTGTAAATCCTGCAGTGCCTTCATAGCATCAACAAACTTCTTTTGTTCAATCTCACGCTCAATTTGCCTGAGATTGGATTGGGCAACTTTTACAAACATTGCAAGATTGTTCAAAATCAATGAATTCTGTTTCAAATTTAAAAATTCTCTTTCCTAATAAAGCAAAATTATGCTTCTCTGATGAAAAATTCATCAGTAATTATCCCTAATTTTCAGTAGATTTCATTTGAATAAAACAGAAATTAATCGCTTTAGGTAATTGCTTCTGATTGGCATAATACCCTTGTAGTAATAAATGGAAAGTAAAATACAAACAGGAAGTCCTCTATTCAGTTTTCCTTAGCAAAATGTACTTCTGCTCCTCAAAACTCCAGATAATAGCAAAACGTTTGTCGTTTTCAGCATATGCAACTATAAAGGCATCAGAGATTCCATATTGTTTCACAACCTTTATTTGTAGTGTTGTCACCTCCGCATAGCAGTTTGCATCTTTTTCAAAAAACTTTTTTGTAATCAGAAATTTGGAAATTTCCCCCTCTTTCTCAATCATCAGGTCCTCGTTGTTTAGTGAAGGAAAGCTCTTTCTGAAACGGGGAATATCATGAATAAACCTGAAAGCCCCAACCTGAACCTGATAATAGATAATCCTGAAAGGAATTTCTTTCAGAACTTCCTTAAAAGATGATTCATATTCATTTTCTTCTGTTGTAACTTCAATGATTACAGGAATTTTTTTCAGTCTCACATCTCCATCTTCTATTGTGTCTGCGTTTATTTTTTCAAGATTGAAGATTTCTTCATATGCATGATACCCTTCAGCTGTTACAATCATCTTGTATGAATTTCCGGCAAGCATTTGAAATATGAATCCTTCGTTACCAGTATTTTCAATCTGTTCTCCTGTTTTAATATTTACAAGTGTTATTGTTGCATGTATAATTTTTCCGGTTTCATCATCCAGTGTATTCCCTTTTCTGATTTTTGAAAAAATGTCATCTTCTTCGATTATCGGGTCAGGAATTTCATGAGTAATTATTTGATAAATATCCAGCCCCCCTTTTCCTCCAGGTCGGTCAGAAACGAAAAAGACATCTTTTTCATGAGAAACATAATACATGTCGTTTGAGGAAGAATTCACCGGTTCGGGCAATTTCACTGCTTCGCTCCACATTCCTCCTGTACGGATACTCATGTATATGTCATACACTCCCTCTGATTGATGTCCGTTTGATGAAAAAAACAAAGTGTCGCCATTCATAAAAACCCCTTCTTCATCTCCTGTTGAATTGATGTTTTTTCCCAGATTGATGGGATTTCCCCATTTGTTTTTTTGCAATGATGCAACATAAATATCTCTGTTGCCAAATCCTTCATCTGATATTTCTGCACAGAAAAACAACTCTCCTGTTTTTTCATTAAGAAAAGCTGATGTCTTGCGAATGTCTTTCAACTCAGGAGCAAACAGGACTTTCTGAACAGAGAATTTTGACTTGTTTGGCCTGATACGATATATATAAATGTCTCCGGTTTCATTTTGACCGCTGTAAACAAGAATAATATCAGGATTGTCTGATTGACCGGCAATACTGTAGTGATTCTTCAGTTGCGAAAACCTCTTCTCTTTTGACATGCTGAAATATTTGCCCTGTCTTTCAGATATATATAATCTTTCAAATTCTTTTCCTGTTTCAGCTTCTTTATATGAAAAACCTGAGGTAGAGTTGGATGTATACATTAACAATCCACTTCCAATCCAAAGGGAATGCTCGTTCTTTTCACTGTTGAGATGCTGTAAAGGAACGGCTTCAATGATGATTGTCTGAGAGAAGACATTCCCTGTGAAACAAATCAACTGGTATGAAATAAAAACAATCGCAAATAAGTTGAAAAATGAGGGGTTTTGCTTCATGACTCTTAATTTTACATATGCTTGCGCTTTGATTGATGTAAATCATAAATAAACTGAAATTCCCAGGTACCCGTACTATAATTGAATACATCCTGAAATCCGTAATCGTAAGCAAACCCAAAGCCATACCGGTCAAGCTTAAAACCTGCCATGGCAGCCACAAACTGATTAGTTCTGTAATAGGCCCCCAGCCAAAGGGTTTCATCCCATACAAATTTCAGGCCTGCGTCAACATGAAACACAAATTGTTCAATTGTTTTAAAAAACACATTGGGTTCAACAATAATGTCATTATTCAGATAAAAACGGTATCCAAGATTGAGAAAATAATGACGAGTGCGTTTGCTTTCAGCAAAATCATTAAGCAGTGAAACACTGCGTCCGGGCACCTGGTGCACTGCCAGATCTGCATAAAAGTTGGGAGTGTTAAAGCTGAGGCCTGCATCAAAATCAATACCCATTTGTTCATATTGTTGACCTGTAAATGCTGGATCATCAAGGTTTTTTAGATTATATAATTCTTTCTTATAAAGCTTCTGAAACAAATCAACTGAAATGCCAAATGCCAGATAATTGCTTTCGTTCAGATGAACACGATACATATATCCGGTTTTGATTCCTCTGTTCTGAACAAAACCCTGTGATCCGTCATACACCTGCAATCCAACTCCCATGTTGTTGTCTGTGAGTTTGTTAAGACTTAAGAACTGTAGAGAAGGAGCACCATCAAGTCCCGAAAAAACCTGTCTTTTGCAAATTGACACATTCTCATTAAAACCAATCACTGCAGGATTAATATCATAAACCCAACGCATTTGAGTTGGATTAACCAGTTGTTGCCCGATGGCAAAAAATGATGAAAAGAGGCCGATGCACAATATTATAAATGTATTTTTCATAGTTGTCATTTTTTTAATATTCAATTCTTACATATCCGGTGTATGGATTGTATCTTTCACTTTTGAGATTTACTTCATAGTATAATGTGGAGGGTGGAAGAAGTTTATCATTGTAGGTTCCGTCCCAGGGTTCGGGGTATCCGGGGTTTGATTCATAAATCAGCTTGCCGTCAATATTCCACAACCTGACTGTTGCTTCAGGAAAAAGAAAAATATTGTCAATTTCCCATGTGTCATTAATGCCGTCATCATTTGGTGAAAATCCGTTGTAAATTACCACACAGGGCTTGTCAATAAAGGGCACTCCAATATGAAAGGTGTCAATACATAGGTTTTCATCCTGTATTAGAATAGTATAAATGTCAGAAGCAAGAGAATCAAACTGTGCAACTGAAAAACTGCTTCCCCCAAATATAAAAGTAGGTGCACCGTGAATATTGTGAACATCAGGAATGTGAATTATTCCATCGTCAATGCCATCCCGACAGGATACTGGTCTCACATCTATGATTGGCCTTATTGCTTCATGATGCATTTGAGTAATTTCAAAGGATTGAGTTACACTGCACCCATTGTCATCTGACACTACAACAGTATACATGTCTGCGGGCAGGTTTGTAACAATTGGACCAAAAAGTGAGGGGTGTGATATCCAGTTGAACTGGAATCCGCCTGCACCACCCTGAACCTGAAGCGCAATAACTCCTTCATGTCCGCCGTAGCATAAGTTATGTGTAAGGGCAGAATGAACAACCAAAGGGTCGGGATTGTGCAAATGAAAACTATCTGTTGCAGTAATGCCAAGAGTATTGTCAGTGACTACGACAGTGTATATTCCTCCGGGTAAACTATCAGCCAGAGCTGTAACATCACCTGTACTCCACAAATAGGAATAATTACCACTTCCCCCTGAAACAATGGCTAATAGAGAGCCTGTGTTTGAATTCCAACACAATGGAAGAGTGTATTGAAATTCAATGGCTAACTGTGCTTTTAAAAATCCTGTTAAATTTATAAACAGAAAAAAAATCATGATTCGGTTTCTCATAAAACTTTTTTTTATTTGACAAATATACAATGAAAGAACAGTAAAAAAGAACCTATCAAAACACTTCGAAAAAGCAAATATATATTGCAATACATAATGTTTCCGATTAACTTTTTTTTTCTTCAGACAAGCTATAAATTCAAAGGTTTTTTTACAGATAAGAATTTTTTATTAATTTTTTGTAACAAAAAGCAAATGAAGCACGTCATACAAACAGAAAAACCAAAAAAATGAAAATCATGAAAACAATTGCATTATTTTTTGTCATAAGCTTAATCAGTTTTGCTTCTTTCGCTTCACAAACCAATCCGCCACTGGAGTTGTATCTGAAAAACCAGATTGATTATCCACAGTTTGCAAAGGAATATAATGAAGAAGGCACAGTACTGGTGAATTTCAATGTGGATGATAAGGGATCTGTTCATGTGAAGGAATCCAATTCTGACAATGAAACACTAAGAAAATATGTGGTAAGAAAACTTTCAGAACTTAATTTACCTTTTTTTGAAACATGTGAAGAAGAGTACAATGTAAAGTTTGTATTCAGACTGATCTGATAGTGCGGGATATTTTTTCTATCACAGCTGCGGGCACAAGTAATTTTGTCCGCAGTTTTTTTTATAAGCCACGAATAAACAAACCACAACGATAAATTATCGGAGCGTGATTCGCAAAAACTTTTTTCTGCAAAAGCCATTGTTAAAAAAACAAATCTGAGCACTCAGATTTGTTTTCACACAGTTTCAAATTCTGAGAAAGAAAGCTTGCTTTCAGTTTGTCAAAATTTGAAAACTGTGTAATGGCTTTTGCAGAACCAACGGGATTATTCGTGGAAATTAGAGTATTAGTGGCTTATATAAATATTGCGAAACCGTTACACAGGATTTGGTCTTTAAAAAAAGTGATGCATTTTTGATTTGTTTCTCCATTCCGCATCATATCTGCTGTTCACGAAAAAAATAAGCACATCTGCATCATACCTGCTCGTAACAAAAAAAATCTTTTTATCAGCATCATATCTGCTTGATACAAAGTGCCAAAGGCCTTTATTGCCAGTTGCATCATAGCGACTGTCAACTTTGAAAACCAATAAGTCAGCATCATAGCGACTATCGGTGACAAACACCTTGACATCAGCATCGTAGCGGCTGTCAACAGTAAAAATCTTTTGAGAAAGGGCAGAAAAACTTACTGCTAAGATAAAAGTGAATGATAATAATGCCGTTTTCATGAAATTTTTTTCAAAAAACAACAAATAATATGCCGTATGTTATTTTCTTCTTTGAAATCTCAGAGCTTTCAGCATCCAAACAGGGAGTGATTTTTCAGGATCACGGTTATATAACTTGATATACCAGCCAATTTTTTTGATAACAGGCGCCTTTCTTGTTTCAACAAACTCAATTGGTGTACCATCAGGATCAGAGATATATGCAAAATTTCCTGCAGCAGCGCCTATGTCAAATGCTTTGTCAAGGGTTTTTGTGCTGTCAGCAGTGAAGGGATAACCTCTGGCAATACATTCTTGTTTCAATGTTTCAAATCCAGTGATATCAAAACAAATGTGAATAAAACCCGGATCGCCCCATATGCGGCCTTTGTATATATGCTCAGCCTGACGGTCGAGAGCCTGGATCAGCTCTATTTGGGTTGGGCCAAATACTTTTGAGAAGGGTCCTTTTCTCACCTGAGAGTGTTTTAGCAATACCCGTCTGAACTCGCCACTCCCCCCATTAATTGATGACAAATCATCAAAAGTGCCGGAAACATCATATACAATTTCATCATAATTCAGAATATCCTGATACACCTGGAGTGATTTGTTAATATTGCTTACCCCAATAATTGCTCCATATGTTCCTCCGTTGACACGCTTGTCGTGCATGAAAATATATGGATCTTCAACAAACTGAAAGAGATTCCCGTATGGGTCTTTCATAAAAAAATGTTTGATATTGCTTGGGGAATAACAAATCTCAGAAATAACATTCAGATTGTTGTTTTTAAAGAATTGCAAAGCTTTCTCAGCATTGAGGGTTTTCATTTTGCAAACATTGATACCGATATCTCCAAGTTGCAATTCTTTTGATGGGAGTGAAGGTGTTTTTCCGGTATGTTGCCACACTTCAAATCCTCCTCCCCCCTGCATGTTTATGGCCAGCAATGCATGCCTCTCTCTTGGCAATCCTTCTGTATAATGCAACATGTATTCGGCAATAGCTTTCTCTTCAAAAATACATACATCCATTCCAAAATATTTTCTGTACCATGCCCATGCTTCGTGGATGTTTTCAACTCCAATGCCTATTTGCTGTATTCCAGTTATGTTTTTTTTCATATTGTTAAAAAGTGCTTCAGTTCAGGATGTGTAAAAGTATCAATTAATTTTTAAACAGGTTTGATTTTTTTTGCAATATAATAAAAAAGACAGGGGCAAAATCTTTTGAAGTATGCCATTAGCAACTCTCTGCCCCCAATGAGTTTTTCTCTGCGTTTTTTGTAAATTGCCATCAGATATTTTTTAGCACAACGCTCAGCAGAAATGCCACCCTGCTGACCATCGTCCATGCGACCGTATGAACTTCCGTCACCCTGAAGCGCATTGACAGAAATCGAAGTTTTAACTCGACCGGGACAAACGATTGTTACAAATAATTGGTCATTTCGGTATTCAATTCCCATAGATTCAAAGAAACCATGCAACGCGTGTTTTGATGCTGCATAAGACGAACGAAGATGAAATCCAAATTTGCCCGAAATACTGCTGGTAACACCAATATATCCTCCTCCGTTTTTCAGCATTACTGGTAATAACTTGTTTGTTATTTGTACATAAGCCCGAAAATTAACCTGCATGATTTTATCATGTACTGCAAGTGACGTATCTGAAACAGTTGCCCGTTGACTGATTCCTGCATTGAAAATGGCCACATCAATGGGAGCAAACTGTGAAATGATTTTTTTACTCACTGTTTCAACCATGTCAGCGTCCGATTGGTCAAGCAATAAAGTTTCAACATTTGCTCCTTTATCAGAACAGATTTTTGAAACACGCACAAGTTCCTCTTTATTTTCTGATGTGAGAATAAGCTTTGTCCCAAATTTTGAAAGCATCACAGCCATGGCTTCACCTATTCCTGATGATGCTCCTGTAATCCATACAGTTTTATTTTTGTAAAAATTCTTCATAAAGATGAAAGAGATTGGCAAAAATATGAAAAAGTTGTAATAAAAAAAGAATTGTTTAACTAATAGGCAAAATCCAGATAATATTCCTTCACATAATCTTTGAATTCCTTTGTGTAAAGTCCATCTTGTTTTCTCACAAACAACCTGCTGAAATATACCTGAGATTGAGGATGCGCACATACAAATTCAAAAATAAATCTGTTGGGAACTTTATGGATAACAGGATGTATGAGCAGGGCAGTTTTCAGGTGTAGGTCATGAAAGTCCGCTTTTACAAGAAAATCAAGAATCCTGTTTTCGGGCAGTATGACTAAAAATTTGCCATGAGGATTGAGCAGGCTACTGGCGCCTTTACAAAGATTATCAAAGTTTAGCCAGTCACAATGTCGAGCTCTGCTTTTTTGCAATTGTGGTTTGCGGTCGCCAGTTTCAAAAAATGGAGGATTTGATACAATAAGGTCGTAGGTTTGTGAAGTATTTTCAGAAAAATCAATAAAATCATCTTCAATAATATGCATGCGGTTTTTCCATGGGCTCAGTAAAAAATTCTCATGAGCTTGCTTGCAGCTATCATGGTCAATGTCAATGGTATGAATCTCAGCTGAGCATTTTTGTGCCAGCATCAAAGCAATAAGGCCGCAGCCTGTTCCCACATCAAGAATTTTTTTAACGTTTTCGGTGTTAGCAGTAATTCCAAGCAACACTCCGTCTGTTCCCACTTTCATTGAGGATTTATCGTCTTCCAGAGAAAATTGTTTAAAGTGAAACATCCTTGTTTCAAAGTTTGAAAAAAAATTACCGCACTCTGATTTTTTGTCCAATTCGTAAAACTGAATTACGGCTGATGTTGTTCAAATTGCAGAGGTTGGTCACTGTTGTGCCATATCTGACAGCAATATGGCTGAGTGTGTCGCCCGAACGAACAGTGTGATATTGCGGCACACCAGAAGCCACAGTTCCTCCGTTTGTTGTTGATGCTGTTGGTGTTTTTGGAAAGTTTTTCTGATATAAAATCAAAGTGTCTGACTTTAGCTGATATTTTTCAAAATCAACAAGATCCTGAGGATTGAGTGCAACACCCCTGAAGCGTATTTCATAATGAAGATGAGCACCGGTTGACCGGCCTGTTCTTCCCCCAAGACCAATAACATTACCTGCAAAAACAAGTCTGTCCACTTCAACTTTAATTTCCTGAAGATGTGCATAAAGGGTTTCAAGACCGTTGAAATGTCTGACTACCACCACATTGCCATAGCCTCCGGCAACTCCGGCAAAACGCACAAAGCCATCAAAAGCAGCCACAACAGTGTCGCCGTCATTGAGATTCACATCAGTTCCGTAATGATATCTCCCCCGCCTGGGACCAAATTTTGAAGTAACCGGTCCTTTAAATGGATGTACATATTTTTGATTGGGTGTGAGCAAAAGGGGTAGAACTACAGAATCACCAAGTAATTCCCATTCCTTTTCCACATTGTGAACACTCCCTGTATCCCAGATTGTAAAATACAATGAATCATTGAAAATAAATAAAAGAGAGTCACTGAAATCATAAAAGTTATTTGAAATGTCTATGCTGTCATTGTGACTTTCATAAATAAGAACCGGATCCTGAGCCTTTGCATTTGCAGAAACAAAAAACAGAAAAATCAAAAACAAGGCTTGTACTGTTGCTGTTTTCATAATCAATGCAAAATTATGAAAAAAATGGAAACAAGCTTTGAAAATGGGGTTTGATTTTCTGTAGCGGTGATTTCGGGAGTACATAGAAGGTGGTTATTTCGGCAGGCTTATTTCGACAAGCTCAATACATCGCAATACATCGCTACGAAGCACCTCAATCTCCGCTCCTGTTTCCGCATACTCAAACCCCACTGCGCTATAACTAACTGATATTTAATATTTTTTTACACTGAGTAAGCGAAGCGCATCGAAGTGCTATCTTCTATTTTCTATCAAGTATAAATTTTAAATCACCTCACCAACGCAACATCCCCATGCCTGCTCAAATATTCAAATAAACAAACCAACAAATTTTTGTGATGTGTGAGGTTTTTTGATTTTTGATTTGATTTCCGTGTTTGACCCCTTAATCCCCAAAAGAACTGCGATTTTTGGATTTTTTTTCGCGGTTTGACCCCAGTCCTCCTTTGTCGGACAGAGACTGTATCAAAACGCCCATTTTTTGATTTTCACCGACTTATTTGCCCCTTCTATTTCGACTGTGCTCAATACATCGCCTAAAGGGAGTAAGTCGCTGAAAATCAGCGCACACCCTAAAGTTGGGGCAATAATAATTTCCGGTAGATGTTGGTTTTGAGACAGCCTCTTTGGTCTTCACGTATAAAAACCAAAAATCGCTTGTCAAATAAAATCAGGCTTTTAGCCTGTCGGAGATGAATTACGAATGAAGAACGAAAAACTCAGAACAATATCATTCTTACATCTAACTTCGAATGTTCTATTATTCTATTGTTCTTTTTACTTTTATCTCACCAGCGCAACATCCCCATGCCTGATCACAAATCATTTAAAGAATCATCATTATCCCTCCTCCATCAAACAGAGGTCCTTGGTATAACTCAATAATTTCAAATCCCAATGATTGAGCAAATTTTCTAATTTCGGCACCACCCGAAATGGTTTTCAAACTGCCTGTTAAAACAAGTTGGTCGTCAAACACGCCGGCACATCCACCGATGAAACCATTTTGCATTCCTGATAGGACTATTTCATCAGGCTCAACAAATATCACCTCTTTACCACGAAGTTGAAGTGCTTTTTCAATACCTCTGTCTGAACAGATGTAGCCTTTTCCATGAAGTGAAATGCAATTGCAACGACTATATCCCTGTTTTACACTAATCTGCTCAAGAGATTTTGTGTGCTGAAGCAACTTCGTGTCAGTATAACGGAAGTTATGAATTATTACACGGCTATCGACAAGTGCATTGTATGAAGATGTTTCAGGATACACAGACCCCACAGCTTTTATTCCGAAGGTGTAGAGAATTTTTCGTTTATCAAGTTGCCTGATGAAATCTGAGGGAGTATTTGGAGCCACAATGAGTTGATTGTTTATGCAGCTCATAAAAATATCAGGATGCCCTGCGATTGATGAATAGGTTATGTTTTGGCTTTCAAACAAAAGCAGTTTTCCAAATTTGGAAAGCTGTCGGGCTGCTGCCTCAGGAATTCTCTTATCTGCAATAATCCACTTCATAATGCATGCCTTTTATTGATTTGTCAGCAGTGAATTGAATTTTTGGAAATTCACCTGCATTTTTTCTCTGATAACCCAGAGCATTGGGGAATTGTTCAGTGCTAACCCTTAAAACAAGTGACTGATTTTGAGGGAGTGATTCGCGGATGATTGAGTTCCATGCGTGGGTGTATATCATTTGCCTCAGTGCAGGATGCCAGGGTCCTGCCACCATATCACCATTGTTCATGCCATCTGAAGGGTGAAGACCCAGTCTCAGGATTTTTACATCTGATTCTTCAAATAATCTCACCACAGGAGATAAATTTTTAATGGTTTCATCCAGAGAAAGGGGTGAATATTCTCCGCTTAGATATAAATCATACAAAGAAGTGTTTTTAAACACCAGCAGGGGATAAATTCTCGTTTCGGTAGCATCCAGACGAATGATTTCTTTGGCTGTGTTCATGGTTTTTTCTGCTGTATCACCCGGCAAACCTGTCATCATTTGCAATCCCAAAACAAAACCGTGTTCTTTAATCATGGATGAAGCAATGACTGTGTCTTCTGCAGTATGCCCTCTGCCTGAAAGCAGCAGTACTTCATCACACATGGATTGTGCTCCCAGTTCAATTGTTTTCACTGCAAACTGGTTCAGCAATTCGAGATTTTGATAATTAATAGAATCAGGTCTGGTGGAAATGCGTATTGAAGATGCCCTGTTTTTATCAATAAAGTATTGAGCAACAGCTAAATATTCTTTTTGAAGTTGTAAATCAATACCTGTAAAATTTCCACCAAAGAATGCGATTTCAATGTTTTCTGCCCTGGCTGGTAGTTGGGAGAGACGATTGGAAATAAATTCACGAATTTCTTCAGGTAAAGGGATCTGATTAATCCCTGTGATTTTCTTCTGGTTGCAGAAGATACATTTATTACCGCATGCAAGTTCGGGAATAAAAACAGGGACGATATATTGTGTTCTTGCCATGATTTATAAATGCAGACACAAAACTAAGTGAAAAATGCAACTCTTTCTTCTGAAAAAGTGTTTAATTTGGCAGTATGATGTTAAAATAACGGCAATCAGTTGAAAATTTGAACATTTTTGAAAAATATTTGTTTTATTTGCATTAAACTTTATAATGAAAAAATTGTCAATACAATTGTTCTAAAACATATCCATATGAAACGTTTCACTTTCTTTTTATTATTATCTGTTCCTGCATTGATGATGTTGCAGGCACAGCAACTTTCTCCAGTATATATTGTTGAAATGGGAGATGCCTATCCTGAGTCATTCAGAGATGATAACGGCAATGTTCACATGTATTTTGCTGTACATGGCATGACCACGCAAACATCTCGTGAAGAATTTATCAACGGGCTTTATGGTTTTGGAGGAGTGGAAGAAGTTGAAGTGACTGATGCAGGTACATTGGCAACGACTTTCCATGTTGTTTTGTACAGTGATGCCGGAATTAATTTTGTGAAGAAGATGTTTTATATGCAAAACATGACTCAATATTTGTTTTATGGGGAGTCCTATACTATGGATGAATTAACAAATGAAATAATTACTAATCATATAGAGCTATGAAAAAAGTATATGGTTTTTTGGTTTTTCTGATAATAGTACCTGGTTATTTATATTCTCAGGTTCCCACTGTTCAGGATTGTTGGGGAGCAATTCCAGTATGTCAGAATGTTTATTCTCAGGCCAATTCCTATTCTGGAGAAGGAAATTATCCCAATGAAATTCCCACAACAGGTGGTTGTCCCGGGAATTGTCTTTTAAGTGGTGAAAAAAATGATGTATGGTATGTGTTTACAGTTCAGCAATCAGGAAATCTGAGTTTTACAATTACACCAAATTCAACGGATGATGATTATGACTGGGTGGTTTATAACTTAACCAATGCCTCATGTGATGATATCTACAGTAATGCAAGTTCGCTGCAGGTAAGTTGTAACTTTTCAGCAGATCCAGGTCCTACAGGTGCAAACGGAGGATCAGCATCAAATTGTCAAGATGCCCTTGGCTCACCAAACAATGCAGTGATTCCTGTGTTAGCAGGTCAAACTTATGTTTTAAATGTAAGCAACTTTTCTTCAAGTCAAAATGGATATACTCTTGATTTTGGAGCTTCTTCAGCAGTAATATTTGACAATGTGGCTCCCTACTTACATTCACTGGAAACAATTCCTTCCTGTGGAGCAACGACAATTGAATTCAATTTTTCTGAAAATGTATTGTGCAGTTCAATTAATGCTGGTCATTTTACACTGACAGGTCCGGGTGGTCCTTATACAATTACTTCTATTACTGGTCAGGCTTGTGCCCTAGGAGGAACTCAGGAAAAAACATATACTATTACTGTTACTCCTGCTATTACAGCCAGTGGAAATTACTCTCTTTGTATTGCAGGTGGTGTTATTACTGATCTTTGCGGAAATGTTGCTCCTGCAGGATGTCTTGATTTTACAATAGTGAATATTACAACCACCATGACCTACACCGATGAAAATTGTGGTGCAGGTGATGGAACAGCTACAGTGAATGCAGCAGGAGGAAGTGGTACATACAGCTACACTTGGAGTACAACACCACCTCAAACCGGACAAACAGCAACAGGATTAACATCAGGCACTTATTATGTCACTGTATCAGACGGAGCATGTACAGCGGTTGATACAGTTATTATCAATTCTATTGGTGGTCCAACCTTAACCATTTCAGGTACAGATGATGCGTGCGGACAAAATATTGGAACAACAACAGTTGTAGCATCAGGAGGTACAGGAGCTTATACTTATTCATGGAACACCACGCCACCTCAAAACGGTGCAACAGCAACGGGACTGGGTGCAGGAACATACACAGTCATAGTAGATGATGGAGGCCCATGCCCTTCTTCTATTTCCATTACAATTGGAAATACTCCCGGACCCACACTTTCACTGGTTTCAATGACCCCTGAAACAGGCGGGTCTGGAAACGGTTCAGCTACGGTTGACGCTACAGGAGGAACACCTCCATATAGTTATACATGGAATACGACGCCTCCCCAATCAGGACCTACAGCCAGCAATCTCCCCTCGGGAAATTATACAGTCACAGTCACTGATGATAATGGTTGTACTGCCACACTAAATGTAACAGTAACTTCAGCAGGAGGCGCAACACTGACACTTCAGGCATCACCTGAACATTGCGGACAATGTGATGGTGCAGCTCAGGTTATTGTAAATTCTCCCATTGGCGCTTATACAGTTGAATGGAGCAACGGAGAAACTACAGAGATAATAACAGATTTATGCAGCGGTACTTATACAGTGACTGTAACAGACCAGGAAAATACATATGTGCAGGGAATTTTCGTGTCTCATATTGATGGCCCTACGGCTGCATTTACAGCCACACCCAATCCTGTCACAATAGGTGAAGATGCAGTGTTTTTTATTAACCAAAGCTCAGGTGGAACAAGTTATTTGTGGACATTCGGCGATGGCCATACATCAACACAAACCAATCCACACCACACATTTAACTCAATAGATGATTACACAGTATGGTTGTATGTGTTTGATGACTTTGGATGTGTTGACAGTGTATCAGCAATAATTATTGTGCAGGATGTGTTCACTTTATATATTCCCAATGCATTTACTCCCAACGGCGATGGGATTAATGACCTTTTTATGCCTCTGGGACTTGGAGTTGGCACAGAAGACTATTCTCTCAAAATATTTGACAGATGGGGTAATATGGTGTTTTATACAACCAGTATTAATGTGGGGTGGGATGGAAATATTAACGGAGTGAAACGTGATACAAAAAGAACAGCAATGTACACTTATCTGATTGAATTTAAAGATCGCAAAGGTTTGCCTCATCAGTTAATGGGTGTTATTACAGCTGTTCATTAAGAGTTTTTAGGAATTTTTTTCTGAATAAGGAGTTGTAAAAAAACAGCTCCTTTTTTTTTAGAAATGAAATTCAACGCCCATCCGAATCACCGGATTGATATAGGGGGTATATTGGGTTTCATTCAAATTGAAAAGAACCATAAGATACACGTTATCATTGGTCATCATTGAAAAAAATTGTTTGTAACCTGCTCCTATCAGTACGTTGTTAGAAAGAATCTGAGGCCCGTTTTTTCCCAGTTTATAAGTAAGTAATTCATTTTCAGCATGTACATATAACTGGTCAAAAATATCAAACCTCATAAACAAACTACCACCATAAATATTGAGTGTGTTAGGCTGTGTTGGTGCAGGACTGGCATTATTGTAATACAAGTATGACAATCCAGCCCCGGCCGATAATCTGGGAGTTAAATAAAACCCGTAATGAGGGGTAATATTAAAAAGAATGACTGTTCCTAGTTGCAAACTTAATGAACCTCCGATATAGTTTCTTGTGTCAAATTCAAATTTGTCCGATTGTGCTGAAAGGTTAATCATTAAACATATCAGAACAGAAAAAACCAATATTCTTCTCATATTGCATAATAAAGTTGTGCAAATTTAATAAAGAAATGCCAAATACCGAAATGTAGGAAATTGTTTAACTATTTGCATTCTCTGATATTGACTATAGCATGGTTGGTTTTGTATTTCTTTTCTGCACATCTTAGTTCGCACCAGAGGTTTGTGTCCTTGTTAACTTTGTAATGAAGTGTGTGAGATTGAGCTCCTTCAATAATTTGCCCATCATCAAACCACTGATATGAGCAAACATCAAATGGGGCAGTTGCTGTTACTTTAAACAGCTGTTCAGGACAAACTGAAACAGATGCAGGGAAAGCCACAGCATGATTCCCCCAGACATATTTTATATGGTTTCCGATATTAGAAATGTGCAGAAAATTTCCTCTTACAGAGTCAAATTCATTTGCATAAAGTAGAAAAACATGTGCATCGGCTCCCTTGGCAAAGAAAGGTACCAGATGGTTGGTGTGGCTGTCTGAAAGGAAAGAATAATGTGGTAAAATGCCTTCTCCCTGATTGCTGATATGTTTCATTCGATGAGTTTCATCAATTCCACCGGTCAGATAACCACATTCATGATCGGCCACAACAATGAGGAGGGTTTCCATCCATAAATTTTTCTCTGTTACCCACTGTATTACTGTTTCAACAGTTTTTTCAAATTCCATTTGTTCTTCAATGGTGCGTGGCAAAGTATTGTCATGGCCAGCCCAGTCAATGGCACCACCTTCAATCATCAGAAAAAACCCGTTTTCATTGGTTGAAAGTATTGTCAGTGCTGCAAGAGACATTTCTGCAAGAGAGGGAATATTATCATTAAAAGGAACATCAAAAGGTAATTTACTATCACCCTGTCGAACTTGTGTGAGAGTTTCAAAAGCAGGGGCAAGAAAAAACAAACGTTTTGGTTGTTCTTTTCCGCTAATGATTTCAGTGAGATAATTTCTGTCATCAGAAAAATTCCATGAATCTGGCTTGTTGTCCCCGTCAATATCCTGAACAATGTAATAAGATTTTTCAGTTTGAAAAGTTGAACTACTGGAAGTTAGTGAATTCCAGACGCCTTCATTGTAAAGATACCTGAAGTTTCCTGTCGTAGTTTTATTACCACTATTGTCTTTGAAAGGATGTCCGCAACCCATAACAACAGTGGCAGTTGAATTATAGATAATATCCAGAGCAAGTTCCCCGTAATTGCTCCGCGATTTGTTATGAGCAAGAAATCCGGCTGGTGTTGCATGATTGAAGGGCACAGAGGTTACGATGCCAGATGATTTTCCATTGAGTGTTGCAATTTCAACCGGATTGGTGAGAGGAATAGCGTGTTTGCTGAGACCCACATGATTTGCTGAAGTGGTGTGTCCTGTAGATATGGCTGTTGCAGCAGCAGCAGATTCAGTATAAGACTGTTTTACATACTCAATGTTTGACCATGCTTGTGAAGGGTCATATGAACCATTTGCATCATAAGTGGCTGCAGATAGTTTTACAGGAAAATACATCCAGATGTTATCTTCAGTTTTGCCCTGCCAGT
>CAZGIW010000044.1:0-31173 GCA_964526285.1 uncultured Bacteroidales bacterium
CTTGCCACAACGTGGCAAAATCATTACCCATGTCCGAAGGGCATGGGCTTAAAAAATGAGCTACATTATGAGCCCTGAAAGGGTGAAATCAAATACTAATCCCACAAGTATTTAATATCATATTCCACATTAAATCTTTCCAAAAATTCAAGATATTCTTCCATAAATGATTCTTTGCGATGATGATTTTTCTGATTCCTGATATAAAACTCAACCTTATGAACATCTGCCTGGCTTACTAAAAATGAGCCATAGCCTGATTGCCAATAGAAATTCTCATATTTCTTCCCTTTTGTTTTAATCCACTTTGATGAATTTGATTTTACTTTTTCTATAAGACTAGTGAGTGCAATTTTTTTGGATATGATACAAAGAATATGCACATGATTGCGATATCCACCCACAATGACAGGGAAACATTCCAGATTTTTACTAATTCCGCCCAAATAGGTAAATAATTCATCAGAAATTGTGTCTTCAATAAAATTTTCGCGATGTTTGGTGCTGAAAATAATATGAGAATAATTGTAAGCAAGAGATTGTGGCATGATACGGGTTTTTTTATGTCGCGCCTTCAGCGCTTTTTTGTAGGTTCATATTTTTAAACCACAGGACTTCGCCCTGTGGTATTGATATTTGCCCTTTGGGCAAAATTGGAAAAAAATGAGATTTTGGCTTTTGTTTTTTTTATCTTCGCGGAGTGACCACTTTGCGCTGTGCTGAGTAATGCAAGCATTGTTAACTCCGTCGAAGCAGAGGAACTCCCAACGCGACAATCGAAGGCTATGGGAACATGAAGGTCATTGACGTTGTAAATTCACATAAGTCATACTATAGCTATTATTTACCCCCCCATTAAACAAAATGAATTTTATCTATTAATTGAAGAAAATATTCAGTTGACCAAATATTTAATTCTTGCGGGTTATTAATAAATGGAAAAACATCTTCTTTCACTCTCTCAATATTGCTTGCTCTGATTTTTTTCCGAAGCAACATCAAGAGTATCTCCTGGTTAAAGTCATTTCTGTTAACATGTCCACTGAGAGCACAACGTTCCTTAAGGTGCTTCATATCAACATGATGATTATTGCGTACATACCATTCAATATCATACCAATCACGTCCTTTTACTCTGTTGTTCCATGATCTGAACAAGAAAGCATGCATTTTTCCAGCAAATAAATGAGGAATACAAAAACATCGAACCATAAATGAAAATGGTAATAGTAGAAGTTTTTGCTCAGTATCAAACAACAATGGAGGGTTTTTATCAACTTCAATTTTAATTTTTACTGATTTTTGAGTCTGAAAAGTAATGTCATATACTTCTGTATTATCTTTCAGGAATGCAGACTCAATCTTCGTGTTAAAAGGTTTGTGTTTTTTTTGGATTTCCACTTCTCTTCCATAAAATCTAAATTCATCTTTAATAGCTTCCATATATTTGTCAAGAGAAAATTCCAAATCGTTTTCTATTAATGAAAAATCTAAATCTTCAGAAAACCTTGGTAACTGATGAAAAATGCGTAAGCAAGTTCCTCCATAAAATGCAGCTTTATCAAAAAAGCCACTTCTGTATAATGCAGCAAGACTGATTTCCTGCATAACTTCATGCAATGCATTCTGCTTATCTTCAATTGTTTGTATCTCATATCGAGACAACATCTGATCAAATACCGTTTTCATCCTGAATATATTTTTTTAATAATTTCAGTTCATTGTTTTTGTATCCAACTCCAATGCACTGATCAATAATTGATACATCCCAATTTGCAATGGTTTGCAAATCAAATCTCATGTCTTCAAGTAAAAAGTTTTTTATTGCTTTCATAGATTGAAACCGTATTCCAGCTCTGGTAATAATTAAATCACACAATGCTTTTTCTGGCGATGCTATCAAAAAAGCATACTCCATGTTTTGTGTTTGTTGTCTTATGCCTATTGAAAAGTATTGAGAGGGAATACTTAAATACTCGAAGTTCCCCAAGGGTGTTTGGTATGTTTTTTTTCTCTTTGCCGTTAATGCATAAGTTGTTATAGTCCTTTCTGGAATTAACCCATAATAGGATAATGCAGTTTCTAAAGAAACATATGATGGACCATAAAGATGATTGCTAATCAGATTTTTTGATAAATTTTGTTTGGAAATTTCTGGAGATACCACATATAAACCCTTCTTCAGTCGTATCAATTCTCCCTTTTTTTCCATAGTAGTCACTTTGTTCTTAGGATACTTATAGGACTGTAATAAGTTTGAAATTACGCCATATCGTAATGGTATTATCCCAAAATCTCTCAGTTTTTCCATCTGCTATCGAAATTTTTTACAAAGATAGTAAATTTTGCATAGCAAGTTGAAATAAAATCAACTATATATGCAAATATTGCTATTTCTATGATTACAAGGATATCTCGCAAATGAACTATTGAATAATAGAACTTTGAAATCAGAATTTGCAATTCGTTTATTCGTTATGAAAGGGCTTCGATTCGCCGGGGCGAAGGCAACAAAAGCTGGACTTCGTATAACGAAACCCTTGTCCTCCAAAATTCACCGAAGGTTAATGAAGGAGGACGAAACCTTTACAGTCATAGCTTTTTAATTTTTGATAGTGCTATCCAAAACCCTTTGGGGCAGGGGTCAAACACGTAATTAAATCAAAAATAAAAAAAAACCAAAAAATATTGCGATGCCCTTGCTAAACGGGTCATACGGTGTGCGGTTGCCATGCTATGCATGGTGAACTCCGGGGAGTAACGGCTGCGTTGTGCGGTGTTCGGCTCTGCCAGGCTGAAAGCCTGAATTTATTTCAGCTCGTGGCAGCGCCACGAGAAAAAGAAAAGCCACCCAAAACAAGTCGCTCTGAGCAGAGCGAAGCGACACATGAACACATTTTAAAAAAAATATATGTGAATAAAGAGCAGCTTAATATTTTGGTTATTCGGTGTACGGCTGCGTTGTACGGTGTTCGGCTCTTTCAGGCTGAAAGCCTAATGTTACTTCAGTGAGTTTTAGACCTATTTTCTGGTTCGGCGTGGTTCACCGACCTCTCTCGTCACATTTGTCACACCAAACCACAATAGCGACACATTCCCTTCCTTTGGAGGGGTGGCCGCTTGCATGCCATAAGCTGCAAAGGCCGAAATTGATGCGGACGGGGTGGTAAAACGACCACTAAAATATCGAATTCTGAATAACGAATGTCGAATGATGAAGTGTACGCAAGGGTAGCGCAGACGAGTCATTCGGTGTGCGGTTGCGAGGCGCGAAATGTTTGCGTCATTCGGTGTTCGGTTGCGAGGCGCGAAATGTTTGGGGAATTCGGTTTTTTTATCTTCGCGGTGAGACCCCTTCGCCGCGGCGAACCTTCGTCTGATTGCCACCCCTCTGGCTTGAGTGGAATTTGGCGCGTTGAGCGAAACCTTTACAAGTAAGAGCAACTATTTTTTTACATTCTCTATCAAAATATTTTTGTATTTTTGAAAATTGAATATTGAAATCAAACATGGCGGGATTCATTAAAGATTATTTATTCTACAAGAAAATCAAAAAAGCTTTTTTGTTGCGCGAACCCATGCGTGAAAAAAAACTCCGTTCCTTATCTGAAGTTCGCAGCTGCCTTGTTTTATTTGATGCTTCAGACGAAAGAGAATGTCAGATTATGTTCAGCATCATTAAAGAGCTGCAGGATTCGGGAAAGCATATCAGGTCGGTTGGCTATGTACAATGGAAGCACAATCCTCACTGGTGTTTTCCCAAAATTTCATATGATTATCTCAATACAAAACACATTGCCTTCACCGGTTTACCAAAAGCCGATTTTGTAAATGATTTGATGGCAATGCACTTTGATATGCTCATTGATTTTCTAAACAGACCTGTTCCAGCCATGTGTTACATTTCAGCATTGGCCAATGCCAGTGTTAAAATTGCACGCAACCGGAGTCAGGCTGAATTTTTCGAACAGGTATTTGATTTCATCATAGAACAACCCGAACTCAGTGACAGAGATTTTTTTGAACAGGTAAAAAAATATCTGCATATGCTAAAAAATGACCCGCAATAATAAACACTTAAACATTCCAAACAACATGAAAGATAACAACAAATTCAAAGGCGCAGGTGTTGCAATTGCCACCCCTTTCCTGAGCAATGGAGAAATTGATTACACATCACTGTCAAAACAGATTGAGCATGTAATAACCGGAGGCATTGATTATATTGTGCTGTTTGGAACTACTGGTGAATCTCCTGTCATTGAAAATGAAGAAAAGGCAATGGCAGTTAAGAAAGTTGCAGAAATGATTGGTGGTCGCGTTCCCCTGGTTGTGGGTTTTGGAGGCAACAACACCAAAGAATTGGTTCATCATATTGAAACATTTGATTTTTCTGGAGTTGACGGAATTCTTTCAGTTTGTCCCTACTACAATAAGCCCAATCAGGAAGGGATTTTTCATCACTACAAAGCTGTTTGTGATGCATCACCACTTCCAGTGATTTTGTATAATGTTCCCGGCAGAACAGTCATCAATATGGAACCTGATACCACCATAAGAATTGCAAAAGCATGCCCCAATGTAGCAGGAATCAAGGAAGCAACAGACAATATGGAACAGGTGATGTATCTGATTCAAAACAAACCAGATGATTTACTGGTGATTTCAGGTGATGACACCCTTGCTATTTTGTTCATGTCGATTGGAGCTCATGGAGCTATCTCTGTGATTGCCAATGCATTTCCATCAGAATTTAAAGGGATTATTCAAAACGCTGCACAGGGAGATTTTGAATCTGCCAGAGCATATCATTACAAAATTCTCCCATTGATGCAAATTTTGTTAAAATCAGGCAACCCATCAGGTATAAAAGCTGTCTTGCATAGCATGGGCTTGTGTGAACATAATTTCAGATTGCCTGTATATCAGGTAAATGAAACCTTATACGAGACAATCCGGACTGAAACTCACAGGCTCATATCAGATAACTAACATATTTTTCGGGCGCCCCTTCAAAGGGGAAAAAGGGCAACACCCGAAGAATTATTGTTGAACCCCCGTTCCCCACAAAATCAAAGCAGGTGCTATGAAAAAAATTTTGATTATTCTTTTTGCAACTTTTGTTGCCTTTTCTGCCTTTTCTCAAAACAATCCTACAGATTACATTATCAATCAAACTTTTGGACAAAAATCTGAAGTGTATTTTTCTTTTCAGGTTCAAACTCCAGAAATTATGTCTCAACTGACAAAAATAATAAGTATTGACAATGTCAAAGGAAATGAAGTCATTGCAGTTGCCAACAAAAAAGAATTTGAATTATTTCTTGAATTCGGGATTGCCTATACTCTACTTCCTGCTCCATGGGAATTACTGCCACCCGAAGCTTATGTTATGTCAGATGATTTGAGAAACAAATCGACACATGCATGGGATGTGTATCCAACCTATGATGCATACATAGACATGATGAACCAGTTTGCCATTGATTATCCGACACTCTGCCGTATTGAAACTATCGGTTATTCAGAACAAAACCGGCTTATTATTTCTGCAGTTATTTCCGACAATGTGCATGTGGATGAATATGAACCTGAATTTTTATATACTTCAACCATGCATGGTGACGAAGTGGTTGGATATGTTATTTTGCTCAGGCTCATTGATTATCTGTTAACCAATTACGGAACCATTCCGCGTGTGACCAATTTGGTCAACAATATGGAAATTCATATCAATCCACTGGCAAATCCTGATGGCACATATATCACAGGTAACAACTCTGTCTCCGGAGCCATCAGAAACAATGCGAACAATTATGATCTGAACAGAAATTTTCCATGCCCCGATGGTAATATGTATCCCAATGGAACACGGCAACCTGAAACCATACTTTTCATGGAATATGCTCAAAACAATGATTTTGTAGTATCAGCCAATTTTCATGGTGGTGCTGAATTGATGAATTATCCATGGGATTACACAACAACCAACCACCCTGACAAACAATGGTGGATATATGTGAGCAAAGAATATGCAGATACTGCTCAGGCAAACAGTCCTTCAGGTTATTTTGATGATTATTGCACAGGACCTCCCAATTGTGCTGTGGGCTTTGATTATCCTGGCGTTACAGAAGGAGCCAACTGGTATGCAGTGGATGGCAGCCGTCAGGATTATATGCAATATTATGCTTATTGCCGCGAAGTAACCAACGAAATTTCAGGAACAAAAATGCCTGCAGCATCAACTTTACCCAATTACTGGAACTATAACTGGCGTGCTTTGCTCAACTACATCGAACAGGGCATGTATGGCTTTAAAGGGATTGTGACTGATGGATGCACCGGAGATTCTATTAAAGCAAAGATTGAACTGGTGGGACATGACGGACAAAATTCGCATGTATATTCTTCACTGCCAATTGGCAATTATCATCGCCCTGTAAAAGCAGGAACATACACCATCAGAGCATCACAGCCGGGTTACATATCTCAGGAATATACCAATGTAGCCATCACTGACAAAAACACTGTTGTGAGAAACTTTCAGCTCATGCCCGAACCACCAGTAATCAGTTTTTCTGCTGACAGAGAATTTTCATGTGATGGGGTTATTCATTTTCAAAACCTCAGTTTGGCACCACAAGACGTTGTTTACACATGGCATTTTGGTGATGGCAGTACTTCAAATGACGCAAATCCTGTTCACACATATGCAGCAAACGGAGTATTTACAGTAAAACTTGTTGGAACAAGTTGTGCCGGCAACGACTCACTGATACGTACTGCATATATTGAGGTTGCAATGCCCTCACCACCTGTAAGTTCAGACGAAAGTCGCTGCGGACAGGGAACACTTACTTTCAATGCCACTGCTACAGGAGAAATTTACTGGTGGGATGCCACAGGAAGCAATGTTCTTGAAACTGGCTTCAGTTTCACAACACCATTACTTACTCAAACCACCGATTATCTTGTTTCAACATTTGAAGGAACACCACCATGTTTTGGAGGAAAAACAGATACAGTGGGTCCGGGCGGTGCTTTTTTCAACGCAGCAGCTACACACGGGCTTATTTTCGATGCTCAAAAACCAATGATTATCAGATCTGCCGAATTTTACGCATCGGGAGCAGGTAATCGTGAAATTAGAATACTTGATGCCTCAAACAATGAGATTACTTCTGTAACAGTGAATATTCCCGACGGTCATAGCACAGTGCAACTGGATCTTGAAGTGCCCGTTGGAACAGGGCTAAAACTTGTTGGTCCAGCAAGTGCACAAAATCTATACAGAAATAATGTATCTCCTGCAAGCATTGGTTATCCTTTCAATTTATGCGGAATCATGACAATTACTGGTAGTACAGCTGGAAACAGTTACTACTATTATTTCTATAACATAGAAGTTGAAGAACAAACCACATTTTTCGGAGCTCAGACAAATCAAACTGCAACAGGTGGTTATTATACCCAAACAACGCCACATGGTTTATATTTTGACTGTACAGAAGAAGTAACTCTCAAATCAGTGAAAGTATATTCCAATACTGCTGGCAACAGGACTATATCATTACGTGATGGTTCAGACAACCTGATTGAAAACACAGTAGTCAATATTCCTTCCGGGGAAAGCAGAATAGATTTGAATTTCAATATTCCTGTTGGAACAAACCTAAGGTTGATGGGGCCAGCTGCACCAAGCCTCTGGAGAGATGGTTCACCAACAGCTCCCGACCTCCCCTATCCTTTTGCAGTTGGTGATGTGATTTCAATAACAGGAAACTCCGCTAACAATGTGAAGTATTACTATTATTTTTATGACTGGGAAGTTGAAAAAGCAGGCGGATGTGAAAGTCCCAAACTACCTGTAACTGCATACATCTATGAAAACCCTGTTCCTTCATTTACATGGATTGAAAACAGCTTTGTTGTCACATTTACCAATCAATCAACCGGCGGTGGTTCTTATCTCTGGGATTTTGGTGATAGTAATACATCAACTGACGAAAACCCTGTTCACACTTATGCCAGTGGTGGAAGCTACACTGTAACTCTAACATTGACAAACGACTGCGGGACTGATGTGTTCTCTGATGTAATTGCAGTCAGTACAGTTTCTGTGTATACTCCTGATTTACATGTTGAAGTATTTCCAAATCCTGTTGAAGATAAACTAACTATAAGAACAAAAAGTGTTATTCTTGACATGTCACTCTATAACCTTCAAGGCATAAAAATCATTGATAATAAAGTAAACGATACGGGTGTAACTCTTTCCCTTGAAAATATTGCTTCAGGCACTTATATTCTGAAACTGATAACTGAATCGGGAACATATTCATGTTTAGTTGTGAAGAAATAATAAGTACCTGATTTGCAAGAACAATTTTTCTGCAAAAGCCATTGTTAACAAAGCAAATCTGAGCCATCAGATTTGCTTTAACATAGTTTCAAATTTGACAGAGAAAGCTTGCTTTCAGAATGTCAGTATTTGAAACTGTGTAATGGATTTTGCAGAATTAAGTAGTTTTTTCGTCACATCGTCACATAGTGATAAATTGATAAATGGAAATTGATGTATTAGTGGCTTATAAAAAACCGCTGAGCAGATACGAAAATACTATTATAATCCAGGGCTTTCCAGTTTTCGCGGAATCATAGCATCAATGGCTTCGAATAAAGCTGTGGGTGCATACTTCCTCCAGTTAAACTCATTATCAACATTGGCAAAGTGAACATAATTGTGAATCATACAGTTTCTGAATTCAGACACCACATGTTGCCTGAAATTGATGGCCACAATCCAGCCATCTTCAATATCTTCATACCATTCCTGATAATAACTGTCATCAGAAAAATGAAAATTCATCACACTCTCTCCAATCAATAAAAACTTTGTAATATTTTGCTGAATCATCAAGTCAATAACATCTCTTTTGAGAAACATGATATCATTATAAAGGCAGTCGTTCCATTCACCAATAAACTCGATAACTGCAAAGCCTGTTTCATAATCTGCAAAAAGAATTTTCAAATATAAAGTGGCACTTCCAAACTCATCCCATTGTGGGTGAATAAGATAATTATATATTGTATTTGAAAATTCAAATTCACTATACTCTTTTCCAAAGAAAGGGGAAAGCTGATCTTCTTCAGCCATATATAAATTTCTCCATCTGTAATATGGTTCAATTGAATGCATAATCTCATTAAATATTCTGCAAAGTTAAAAAAAAGCAAATGCTCAGCAACTTCATTTATTAGTGAATATAAAAAAAACATTCCAGTTCAATCAGAAATACTGTATGATTAATAAAGCGTTTCGTTCAGGAAATATACAGATTTAAAAAAAATACATATTTTTGCAACAGACAAACATTAATTACCAACTCATGAAACGTATACAATTTATTTTTATTTCCATCACATTAGCATGCCATGTTCATGCTCAATTGCCTTCCAATAATTTTGAGGGAGTTTTGAAGCATGAAAATCAAACCTTGAATTTTATTTTCAAATGTTCTTTTGAACTGGATGCATACAAGACACTGCTATATATTCCTGAGCAGTTTATTTACGAAAAAAGGGCAAACAATACATATTTTGAAGATGATTCAATAAACATTCAGTTTCGTGATTTTCAAGCACATTATGCAGGAAGAATAATCAGAGACTCAATGCTTATTTCGGGTAAATGGGTTCAAAGAGGAACAGAGTTTCCGCTTACATTATATTTTAAAAGTTTCAACGAAGCAACCTCTTTCGAACGTCCACAGGAGCCAAAGCCCCCTTTTCCATATGTTGTAAGTGAGCATACTATTCCCAATCGCAAAGAAAAAATAAATTTAAGTGGCACATTGACATTGCCTGACACAACCCAAATCCACACACTGGTGATTCTCATCAGCGGTTCGGGGCCACAGGACAGGAATGAAGAGTTGGGAGGACACAAACCATTTTTGGTTATTGCAGATTATCTGACCCGCAATGGCATCGCTGTGTTTCGTTTTGATGACAGAGGGGTGGGTAAATCAGAAGGAGATTATACAACAGCAACAACCATGGATTTTGCCAATGATGTTATGTCAATTGTGAAATACTTCAAAAAGCATCCTCACATAAATCCAAAAAAGATTGGGTTAATAGGACATAGTGAAGGTGGTATTGTTTCTATGATGGTTGCCTCAAAGATGAAAAAAGATGTTTCATTTATTGTGAGTCTTGCAGGGCCAGGAGTAACAATGGTTGACCTTCTGTTAAGGCAAACAGAAGACATTATGCGTGCAGCAGGTGCAAAAGAAGATTTTATTGAAATTACCAGGCTTATAAATTACCAGATGTATAATCTTGCAATGACAGAACCAAATCCAGATTCACTCATGAATAAAATGTCAGGATTTCTTATTGAAGCAACAGCAGATCTGTCAGAAACAGAAATTGAGAAGTATGGACTAAACAAGGAAACCATCAGAATGTCTGCAATGCAGTTATATACACCATGGATGAAGTACTTTCTAACAATCAGACCATCAGAATATCTCCAAAAAATCAAGTGTCCGGTTCTTGCACTGAACGGTAGTCTTGACATTCAGGTGGCTGCAGATGATAACCTTGAAGCTATTGACAGGTATATTCGTGAAGGGAAGAATTATAATGTAAAAACTGTAAAAATGAATGGTTTAAATCATTTATTTCAAAAAGCTGAAAAAGGAACTATTGGTGAATATATGGTTATCAGTGAAACATTCAATCAGTTGGCACTTCAGGAAATTCTTCAGTTTCTAAAAGCTCGATAGAAAACCCTAAAGTTTTTTAAAATCTGAAGACAAAAATGCATCAGGATTTTTTGATGAAATTTCTGTGATATTATAGTAGTATGGAATTCCGTCAGCTGCAGAAATAATAAATTTAAGACATTTCCCTGAATTTCCCTCTCCCGGGCCCAGTTTATGTAAAATCAATACATCAGGATTACGTGCATCTATGGCAGCCTCAATTTCTGATTCAGTGACAATGCGAACCTGACCACTGTAAAAGTTGGCAATCTTCGCTTCTGTATTTACATCATTGTCCAGGTCATCCTTAACAAACCATATTTCCTTTGATTTTATATCTTTTGAATTTTCTTTTACAAGTGTTTTAATATCAGTATCGGGACGTTTTGAATTGACATCAATATAATATTGGATAAACCTGAGGATTGCCCCAATGCGATACAAATAGCCTTCATCTTCAAACTCCTCATCTTCAAACGAATAGGAAAGCGGAACAGAACCCAAATCGGGCATATTGTTCATATTTGATGATTTTGAACCCATGACCACATTGAGAATATTAAATCTGAGGTCTTCTCTTTTTTCAGCAATTGCTTCAGACAAAAATAAAAAAGAAGCGTCGCGGTCAGTTCTCTTTTTCTCAAACTCAGAAGAGGTAATAATTACATATTTTGTGAGATACCAGTGTTTTTTCATCGCTTGCTCAATGGCTGCATTATAACTCCCGAATGGATTGTCATTCTTTACAACATATGTGGTTGAATTAACGAAATTTTTATACTGTGCATGGGTTGCAATTGCAATTTCCTGAGAAAAAGCATAGGATGAAACGAAACACAACAGGAATAAAAAACAAGCGTGAATACTTATTCGTTTTAATGTTATCATAAAAAAAGTGTTTTAAAAAAGTTAATACAAATCAAAAGAAGCCTCTCCAATTTTTATACCATCGCAGAAAACATAAACCCAGTAAACACCTGGAAGAAGCTCTGTAACAGGATGATATATGATTTGCAACGGAAATGATTTGTTTGTAAACGACACCATTTCCTTTTCTGAGAACAGAATCTCTTCGCCTTCAAAACGGAATAAATCAACCTCATCCTTTACAAAAGGAAGAATATTTCCTTGAGGATCAGCAATCCTAACATAAAGTGCTTTATGACCAAGATTGAAGTTAAAATCACCAACAGTTGCTATTGAGATGTTTATGTGATCGGTTTGCTTGATTTTTTTTGTTGGAACGAAACCCTTTCTTGTTTTTGCAATTGCAGTTGAAGAAGTATTGATTAATTTATAACTGCTCATAAATTCAACTGTAAACAAATCACCCTGCACTTCATTGTTTTCATCAAGCAATTTTTGCAATTGTTCTGCCAAAATCATAGACTCTTGCAATTGATTTTTGGTTAACTGCAATTCTTCCAGTAAATCGCTTACTTTTTGTTCATAGAATCCGACTTGACTCAATAAATCCCGATTCTGTTCAAGCAACCTATTATATTTATTCAATGACTCCAATAATGAATTGTTTAAATCTGCATTGAGAATACGTTGAGTGAGCAACATACTATCAACTGAAAAATAATCTCTGATTAGCCATGAATTCTCCAGATTATAGTTGGATAGAATCAAATTGAGAGCGTCAAATTCCTGAGAGTATTGCTTTTCCTTTTTTTCTTTTTCAAGATATCTTTTTTCCCAATATGCAGATTTCTTGTAGGAATATGCAACTGCAAACATGGAAGCAACCAACACAAGTGTTGCTCCGTAAATAATCCAACTTGTTGTTTTAGGATAAATTTTTCTCACACTCAAATATTTATTTCAATATTCTCAGCAAATATACAAAGAGATAAAAGCAATTTCCAAAAAAAACAATAATTTTTTTTGGAATATTTATCAAATACACAATAAATTCCTGATTATCAGCAATATGAAGTGTGAGTTTTTTTTTATCTCAAAGTAAAAGAACCCTCTCCAATCATATTATCATCAGCAAAAATATTAATATGATAGCTTCCAGGCATGAGTTCAACATCCCCTCTTGTATATGTAATACATACATTTTGAGATTTTTTGTTGTACTTGATACTTGCTTTTTCCGTAAATTGAATTCTTTCTCCTTTGTATAAAAACGAGTAACTACCCTGAGTTAGAATAAGATTGTCAGGTCGGGCAATTCTTACATAAATATCTTTAGTACCACTTGGAACAAGCGCGTTTTCTCCAAGGGTAAAACAAACTCTGATAGCATCTGTTCTTCTTGCTCTGTCGGTTTCTGTTTCTTTACCACTTCCCTTGACTGATAGTGTTTTCACATTCACATTGTATGCTTTGAGATATGCTGCTGAGGTGATTTGCTCTTCTAAATCATCCTTATCCTTGGATAATTCAAAACTTTTTTGTTGCTCAAACTGAAGATCTTTTCTAATTTCAACATTTTCTGCATACAATTCCTGATTGACAGCATATAATGAATCTATCTGACTCACATACCCCTGAGTAATACTTCTCAAATAGTCAAGTTGTCTTTTAATCCTTCTGTAATCAGCCTGTGAGTTTATGAGTACTTCAATTTCTTTAGCCTGAGCCATAATAAGACTATCCTTTTCTGAAAGCTGATCTGTCAGCATCCCATATTCCTCTTTAATTCGCTCATGTTCGGCAAGCAATTCATCAAGCTCACTTTGCAACTCAAAAGATTCAGCCATTGCTTTTTCTTTTTCAATAATAATTGTATCAACACCTGTTTTAATTGTTACCAATTTCCAAACCAATACAATAATTAACAACAATAGAAAAATTATAATTCCGTGATAAACTCGCTTTTGCCTTTTGTCACTTTGTGTTTGTTCCATATCTTTTTATTATTTTAGCTCTGAAAAATTCAATTTTAATTCACTAATAACCTGACTCAATGTTCTTTGAAGAGAGTCACTCAAATTACCCTGTGTCTTTTCTCTTAACATATCAAGCATTGAAATGGCATGTGTTGCCTGTTCGTGGTTTTGCTCAACAGCATTGGTGACAGGGTTTTTAATTTTGCCCATTCCCTGAAGAGCAGAAGACTGAAAGATTGCAACCAGCTGAATAAACAACTCATCAGTTTTATTCATTATTTTTTTAGTTTTTCATGTATCGTTTGCAAAATTAGATTATTTTTGACACTTGACAAATATTTTAAAAATCTTTAAGCAAAAAAACACAATCCACTCCATTGAAAAAACAACCATGAACATGCATATAAATAATTGAATCATTTTAATTATGCTAACTGAATTTCTGAGATTATTTGTACCTCACATTTGTCCTTTATGCGGACAATCAATGCTTAAAACAGAAAAAGTGATTTGCTTTTCATGCAAACATGAGCTTCCTGAAACCAATTTTCATCAGGAACCTTCTGATAACCTACTGGCTCAAAATTTCTGGGGCAGAACTCAAATTAAATATGCGGTGGCAATGTATTACTATACAAAAGGTTTGCGTGTGCAAAAGTTGGTTCATATGTTGAAATACAAGCACAGACCTGAAGTTGGTGTTGAAATAGGGACTGATTATGGAAAAATCCTGAAGGAATCGGGCATATTTTCAGATGTTTCATATATTATCCCTGTTCCACTTCACAAAAAGAAAAAAAGAATACGAGGATATAATCAGGCTGAAGCTTTTGCTCAGGGTCTTTCTCTGTCAATGAACATTCCTGTTGATACATTAACACTACAAAGAAAATCATTCACAGAAACCCAGACTAAGAAAAACCGTTTTGCCAGATGGAAAAATGTGAGCGAGATGTTTTCACTTATTCATCCTGAAAATATTCACAATAAGCATGTCATTCTCACCGACGATGTCATTACAACAGGCGCTACTTTGGAAGCCTGCATAAAAGAACTGCAAAAAGGCGAAAATGTAACAGTTTCTCTCATTTCCATTGCTGTGGCAACTGGCTAATGATTTGAATTTATTTCTGAATTTCTTCTTCACTCAGTATAAGTTCAATTTTGCCATCTTTAAACTGATATGTTTTGGCAGGAAATCGTTCAATCAAATTATAATTATGTGTCACCATGAGAAGGGCTATCCCTTTTTTATTCATTTCTATAAGCACATTCATAACATCGTTGGCAGTTTCAGGATCAAGATTTCCTGTAGGCTCATCTGCCAAAATAATCATCGGGTCATTGATAAGTGCTCGGGCAATACATATTCTTTGTTGTTCACCCCCTGATAACTGGTGTGGCATTGAAGTCCCTCTTCCTGTTAATTTCACAGTATCAAGCAATTCATCACATTTTTCATACATCTTTACTTTATTCTTCCAGCCTGTGGCCTTCATAACAAAAATCAGGTTTTCATATACAGTTCTGTCGTTCAACAACTGAAAATCCTGAAACACCATACCAAACTGACGGCGTAATAGTGGAATTTGTGATTTTTTTAATTTCACTATATCAAAGCCTGCAACGTCCATTTCACCACCGGATGGTTTGATTTCACCATAAACAGTTTTCAAAAGTGTGCTTTTTCCACTACCAGTTTTTCCAATAATGTATGCCATCTCACCCCTCTTCATCTGAAAGGAAATATTTGATAAAATAAGATTATTGTTCAAAATGACTGACATGTGTTCAGCACTGATAAGAACTTCATTTTCAAATTGTTGGTTCATGGTGTTGTGAGGTATTGATAAAATATAATTTTCCGGGCAATGCTTGATGTATCAACTTGTGTATATTATCTTTCAGGTGTTCCAGTTCATAATCCTTCAGCTGGTTGTCTATGTTTTGAATTTGAAAAAAAGACAAAAGTCTCATATCATCATCTCTGAATTGAATCCAGACTTGTTCAGGCTTATGAGAATTTTGTTGCATTTTAAGAATATACATAATTTGATAAGCTAAATGAGTTTATATGTATGTAATCTTTTTTTTAAAATCGGGCATAATGGAATCAAGATACATTTCCATTCCTTCTTTCAACTTATTGTCAATGGTAAAAATAATATTCTTAGTCAGATAATTGATGGTATCAGCAACAGGAATAATTTGTGGTTTGCAGTAGTCAATACTTTCAGAAATGTTTGAAATTCCAAAATCCAGTGCTTCATTAAAACCTTGAATAAACTCAGGGTGCAGGTTTTTATGAGTACACCAAACAGCAAAAACAAAAGGAAGTCCTGTCATAGCCTTCCATTCAAAACCCAAATCAAAAGCATACTTAAATTTTTCCTTCATTTTGAAGGATTTATCTCCTATGCATACAATGGCATCCTTTTTTCCTATCACTGGCGGATATGTTTCGGGATACCTGATTACAGGCACAATTTTCCAATGCTCATAACAAAGAATTTCAACCAGCTTATTTGATGTAACAGAATGAAGATCGCAATATATTGTTTTTATTTCCTTAAGCGGTGTATTACTCAACAAATACACCGATCCCACATTACCATCAGCACCAATGCAATGAGGAAAAATTATCCGGGTTTTCTCAGTTAGAGGTAATGAACCGACAGGGATAAGAGCAATATCAACCTGTTTTTTATGAAACAACTGAAAACATTTATAGGGATTTCCAAGTTTTAGATCTATCAAGCCTGCCATAGCTGAATTATCCATTCCATATATAAACGGAACAGTATTCAGATATGACACTGAAGCGACTTTAATTTTGGTAATCCTGGCAAGAATTTTTGTCATTTCTTATTTTTTTGCAGGTTGCCAGTAACACATTTTGGGTGATTCAATTTTGCCACTGGTTTTAAGATTCTTCATCCCTTTGTCAATGGTTTTTCTTTCCTGCCCTGTGGCTTCTGCAACCTGTCCGGCACTCATTGGTTTGCCTGCTTTTTTCATTGCTTCCAGAATAATGTTTTCTATATCCATATCATTCTATTTATTTAGTTTTATTCTTTCAGATAAATACTGAAATATCTTATCAGTGGAAATTCTTTCCTGCTGCATACTATCTCTGTGTCTGATTGTCACTGTTGATGATTCAAGGCTTTCATTGTCAACGGTGATACAAAAAGGTGTTCCGATAGCATCCTGTCTTCTGTAGCGACGGCCTATAGTATCTTTTTCATCATATTGTGCAACAAAACTATATTTCAGATCGTCAAAAATTTTCAGGGCCATTTCAGGCATCCCATCTTTTTTTACGAGAGGAAGTACAGCAACTTTAACTGGAGCAAGAAAAGGGGCAAAACGCAAAACAATTCTGGTACTCCCATCTTCAAGCGTTTCTTCTTTATATGCATTGCTCATTGTGGCCAGAAAAGTTCTGTCCAAACCAATTGATGTTTCAACAACATAAGGAATATAGCTTTCATTCTGTTCCTGATCAAAATATCTCATCTTCTTTCCTGAATATTTCTCATGAGCTGCCAAATCAAAGTCTGTTCTTGAATGGATGCCTTCCATTTCCTTAAACCCAAATGGAAATTCAAACTCCACATCACATGCAGCATTGGCATAATGCGCCAATTTTTCATGATCGTGCCACCGGAGAGATGTCTCTGGAAAACCCATTGAAAGATGCCAGTTCATCCGTTTTTCCTTCCAGTATTCATACCATTTCATCTCTTCACCGGGCTTTACAAAAAACTGCATCTCCATTTGTTCAAATTCACGCATCCTGAAAATAAACTGTCTGGCTACAATTTCATTTCTGAATGCTTTTCCTGTTTGTGCAATTCCAAAAGGTATTTTCATCCTTCCGGTTTTCATCACATTGGAAAAATTAACAAAAATTCCCTGCGCTGTTTCAGGCCGCAGATACACAACATCTTCAGAAGTGGCTCCGAAATGTGTGGCAAACATAAGATTGAACTGCCTCACATCTGTCCAGTTTCTTGATCCACTGACAGGACACACAATTTCCAATTCCTCAATCAGTGCTTTCACATCTGCCAGATTTCCATCACTAAGACTTGCATTCATCCGTAAGCTTATGCCTTCAATACGATCTCTGAGTTCCTTCACCCTGGGGTTTGTCTCACAAAACATGTTTTTATCAAAACTTTCCCCAAAGCGCTTTTGGGCTTTTTCTACCTCTTTAGTGATTTTTTGTTCCTGTTTCTGTAAATAATCCTCAATAAGAACATCTGCTCTGTAACGTTTTTTTGAATCTTTATTGTCAATGAGCGGATCATTGAATGCATCAACATGTCCGGATGCTTTCCAAACAGTTGGATGCATAAATATTGCAGAATCAATTCCCACAATATTCTCATGATGATGAACCATGGACTGCCACCAGAAATTTCTGATATTGTTTTTCAATTCAACACCATAATGACCATAATCATACACTGCTGCGAGTCCGTCATATATTTCACTTGACTGGAACACAAAACCATATTCCTTTGAATGTGATACGAGTTCCTTAAATAAGTCTTCTCCCTTCTTTTGCATACTTATAATATAATGTATAAATCAAACCACTGAAAATAATTTCAGCTGCAAAATTACAAAAAAAGAAAGGAAAGGAAAACTTTAGTTATGAATGACAAGGATTTTTCCAGAATAATTCATCTGATTATCGCATATTGCTTTCCAAAAATAAATACCATCAGGCAGTTCATCTACATTGAGAATGTTCTCCGAATCTGAAAACTTTTTCTGAATAACCAGCTGACCATTTGTATTAAACAAATCAAAATTCAATTGTCCAATATTATCTGATAACCGAATAATTATTTCATCATTGGCGGGGATAGGATACACTGTAATGCTTTGATTCATTTCATCATCAATACCCAGATTTACCATACTGAATTTTTTAAAAAACTCCCACATGAGTATAGTATAAGTAACATCATTTACCGGTTCGTAGAGCCATTGATGACCTCCATTATCAGCCAGATAAAATTCTACAGTTGTTCCGTCTCTCCCATTGGGAAACTCGAATAATGTAACTGTAATACTATCTCCGGGTGCATTATCAGGAAAAGATGTCACATTGGGGGTGTTGTCACACTGGTTAAATATTGTCCACCATTCAACAAGATCAGGGGCATCCATTCCGAAAGTATTGCCTGTATAGGGAACTGTTGGGTCTTCATTGCCGTGAAAATGACAGTAAGGAATTGCTCTCCATGGATTGCAAGCAGTAATCAGATTTCCTCTTGTCCCAGCTGCAGCTGCCAAAGCAGTAAAACGGTTGGATAATTCACAGGCGAATCTGTTAACCATAAAACCTCCGTTGGAAAACCCTGCTGCATAAATTTTTGTCTGATCAATATTATATTGCGATATCAATGTATCAAGAAGCAAATTAATAAAACCAATATCATCAACTGTACCATTAAGGTTAATGGTGCCATACAACAAAATTCCTGCATTCCATGCAGCACCAAGACCAACATTCATTCCCTGGGGATACACTGTAATAAAGTTGTCAATCTCTCCAAGAGCCTGAAATCCAACTGCCTGAAAATTTGTAATTGTATCTCCAAGTCCATGAAGTGCAAGCACAAGTGGGACAGGTTCAGATCCGGTATATGTGGAAGGAACAAATTCCATATAGGCTCTTTGCTGAGAATCGTGCTCTATATGTTTAATTGTTTGAGATTTAGCACAATACATGCTTGCAGTTAATACAACTGCTAAGAGGCAGATAAGAAAATTTTTCATAGCTAAGCTGTTTAAATGACAAATCTAGAATTTTGGAACTGCAATCATTCCCCTTGGAATCTTATAATAGAAAGTCAAAGTACAAAACATGTAGGAATCTTTATCAGTGGGATCGCCTCTTTGTTCTCCGGCATAAGTTTGTGTGGGGAACAGCCCATGGCTGGGATCTGCAAAATAGGCAGCAATTTCACCTTTATCTTCTCTGATTGCATCATTATCAAAATAGGTTGTGCTTGTATCATCAATATAATCAGTGAAAGTTTTTCTGATACCATATTCAAGTCCCATTGACCATTCGCGGCTAATAGCATATTTAAACCCAACACCAACCGGAATCACAAACTGCAGATTGCTGTATTTTTTTCTGGTTTCAACCATTCCCTGTCCTTCAGTACAAAGTGGTCTCAGATTGTACCATCTTCCATCAAGATACTGTCCCTGTGGTATCACAAGAGCAAGACCAGCTCCAACAAAAACATATGATTCAACATTGATGTGTCTCCATCCACGAACACCTTTCAATTTGTATCTGTGACCTTCTCTTTGTCTTGAGGTGAGGTATTCATATTGTGCTGAAAGTTCAACAACTGGTGAACGGAAATTGATATTTCTGTTGTATCTGATCAGATTGTCAGAAAAACTGTCATCACCGCGAAGGTAGCCAAAAAACAGGTTTCCTTTAACACATGATTCTTTTGTGGTACGATAGCGATATCCAACTTGAACAACAGGCCTTGTTGCAGGCCAGTTCAAATCGCGCATACTAAATGGTTCACTTCCTATTTTTTCAGATCCACCCAAATCTCCCAGGAAATTTGTTGCTCCCAAACTAAAGGTGAATTCTTTTCTGTCGCGACGCCACATTTGTGCTTGTGTTGCTTCACTATAAACAAAAATAAAAACAATTAAAAGGAGTAAATATTTCTTCATATGTCAGAAATTTATTTTACAAATTTACAACTTTTTTCAAATAAACGTTACAATGTATAAAAAAAATTAAAAAAAAATTAATTTCTTTTGTCACTTCCCCAGTGTAATTTGTCTCTGATTATCTGAAAAAAGTCGTCTCCAGATAAGGTTATCAGGTTTATTTCAAATGTTTCTTTACATATTTGAATTATACTGTTTGTTTTTACTGATATTGTTCTGGAATCAAGGGTGAGATGAAAATATTTTTGCCTTCCTTCCACATGAAGTTCAATAATTGAATCATCAGGTATAACAACAGGTCTTACTGATAAGTTGTGGGGTGCAATTGGAGTAATAACAAAACTTCTTGAATCTGGTGTAATTATCGGGCCTGAACAAGATAGCGAATAAGCTGTTGATCCAGTGGGAGTTGCAATAATTAAACCATCTGCCCAGTATGAATTCAGGTGTGTTTTATTTACAGTTGTATGAACAACAATCATTGAGTTGGATTCTTTTTTAGAAACTGTTATATCGTTCAATGCAAAACTTTTCTCAGGTAAATCTGCGTCACTGATTGATACGATTTTTAACAAAGTTCGTTTTGAAATGGAAAAATTTCCTTCAAAAACCGAACAGATGGCTGATCTGATGTTGATTACATCAACATTGGACAAAAAACCAAGTCTTCCAATATTTATTCCGAGTATTGGTATTCCACTATTTCTAACGTAAGTGACAGCATCAAGCAATGTTCCGTCACCTCCCAAACTAATTAAAAAGTTTGCTTTACTTCTCAGTTCTTTATTATTATCAAAAACACCCAACAAATTTGGAATTTTGAAGTCATTTTTGATATGCTCATACAAAGTCTTATATATCAGAACCTTTCCTCCGGCCTCCTCAATACCCTCCAGTATTCCCTGCAAAGAATTTCTATGCATTGGACTAAACTTGCGTGCAAAAATTCCAATTGTTTTCATATATCAAATATTATATGGGTGCTGTAAACTGAATTGCAAAGCTAAACTCATTTTTTGAATTTCTGGATATTTCAACACGATAAGCACGATCATAATAAGTAACAAAATCAACACCAAACCCATATCCAAACAATAACATATTTCCAAGTGGATTGTAATTGAAGTCATAAATATCTTTTGCATATCCTGCATCTGCAAAAAAATTCAAATAAAAACGATAGGGTATTTTGTTGAACTTTTCTGTTTTCAAAAACCCAAGTTTTAAAACCCGTGGTTTGATAATATTATATTTAATATTACTTTTAAACAGGTAATAGTTTTTTCCGTCAATAATATATTGTTCAAACCCTCTCACATAGTCATTACCATATCCCATGCTATTGGTAAAATACCATGATTCCTGCGAATCAAGCCTGAGTCTTGCATAAATGCCGGCTGCAAAAAACACTCTGCTTTTTAGCTTCCAGTAATGCCTGTATGAAGTTTTTAGCTGCATTGTACTGTATCCTTCACTGTTGAGTAGCCATTGCCCTGTTTTGTTTGCCTCACAATCAAAGAAAAAACCCTCCAAAGGATAGTGAATATAATCACGAAAATCATACTTATACAGCAAAGAAATTGTAAAAAATTGTAAATCAAGGTATTGAGGCACAGTAAATACAGGGTTCAGGGCATACAATGTATCGGCAAAAGTATAATGATTATATTGCCCATATACTCTGAAAGACTGATGAATACCTATTCTTTTGGTAATACTCAGATGGGCATATCTGTTATACATTGCATAAGAGTCATCAAGCTTTAACAAATCATGTTTGTTGTCATGGTTTTGATATATCAAATTATGAGTTCGGGCATAACTTAATGAAACGTTTAAACCAATGCTTTGCGACTTATCAATTGCAGGATTGATGTATCTTACAGAAACAAGGTCATTAAAACCTGTTTTAAAACCAGCAATAATCTGCTCACGTCTTCCTCTGAAGTTCTCCCTGTTGAGCATCATCCCCCAGCTGAACCTTGAAAAATCTCTGCGATCCAGCCATTCATTGATATTCCTTTCTTCAAAATATGCAAATGGAACCGGCCATGTGTACCATCTTTCTGTACAATCAATTAATAAAATAATGTTTGGGAATCCTTCTGTCTGAGCTGAATCAATTCTATATGAAACCTCAACAAAATTAAACAACGACATATTCATCACATTGTTTTGTGTGCTTTTAACTATTCCTTCAAGCTGACCAAATAGAACCGTATCTCCTTTGCTGATTTCAATTTCTCTCAGAATTGTCTTTTCCTTTGTAACTTTATTGCCTGAAATTACAATCTCACTTATGACATATGCCTGATCTGAGTTCTGGGCTGTAAGACAAACACTCAAACCAATCGTAAAAAAACAACTGAAAAAACTTATTCTAAGCAATGGGAATTTTAAGGACATATTAAATATTGAGATAATTCATCAATGAATCGTATCGGTCTTTCAAATGATCCCATGTTTCATCCTCACCGTATGAAGCTGAAATGGTATATTCAAACCTGTTTAGTGCCTGAATTACAGCAGAAATATCAATCTTATCCAGCTTAATTGTTACTGTCATTTTTGTTGAATCAGGAAATGTTGTGATTCCCAAATGAAGTACTTTTGCATCATTTGATTCTATGATTGAAGTAATCTCAGTTAATGAATAATCCTGAGTATTTAGCTCCAGCTCAATAATTGCTCCCGGATTATTAATGGAAAGTGTATTGCCAAAATGCTCTGCTATGCTTTGAAGATCAATGTAACCAAGATACATGTTGTTTTCGTCAACAACAGGCACCATCGTTAGTTTTAATTCGCAAACAAGTCTGACAGCATCATACAAATGATTCTCATTTCTTACAAATGCATTGATATTGCTCAATTTGTAAGTTCCAATAGGATCGTCAATAATGTTATTAAACAAATCTGTTTCACAAATTATTCCCAAAAAATCCTGATTATTTACAATGGGCAGGTGCGAAAATTTGGTTTCGTCCATTGCAGCCAGCACCTGATTGCCACTGAATGAAGTCATCACAGGGGTTATGATATTTTTAATCAGAGATGCAGGTATCATACATTGAAATTTTTTTCAAACCTACAAGTTTTTTTTTAAACTGAAGTTCTTTTTTGCAAATGAGGATTTATTATCTTTGCAGTTCAATCAACCCCGACCAATGAAACATTTCTTTATATGTATTTTATTCATATGTTTATCAGTGACTGTTTTTTCTCAACAAAAAGATAAGAGAATCAATCTCGAAACTAAAAAAATGCCTTTGCACGAGGTACTGAAAGAAATTTCCAGACAAGCAAACATCCCTATTTCATATAGTGTGAATCAGATTCCTGTTAATGCTCCTGTCTCAGTGAACATTAAAAACAAAACACTTAATCAGGCACTTGATATGGTTTGTAAACCACTGAAACTTAAATATATTTATGTTGAAAATCAGGTTGTCATTAAACCCAGAAAGGAAATCACTGAACCTGATGAAGTGAATACAACAGAAAAAACCAAGATGTTCACTATCAGCGGACATGTGAATGATAATGCTTCAATGGAGGTGGTTCCTGGTGCTGCTGTATATACTTCAGATATCAAATACGGAATTACAACAAACGGATATGGCTTCTATTCACTCACTCTGCCAGAAGGAAAGTATACAATCATTTGTTCCTATCTTGGATTTAAAGCAGACTCGGTTCAGATAAATCTCAATCAAAATATGAAAATGTCTTTCAAACTGAAGATGGAAGAAATTGCCCTTCAGCCAATTGAAATTTCAGTGAAAGAAGACAGTAACAAACTAATTGTGCTAAATCGTCTGGGTTTTGATGAACCTTCTCCGGCAAAACTTGCACGTATGCCTGTGTTTTTTTCTGAACCTGATGTTGTCAAAGCTATGCAATTTATGCCAGGTATCAAAAATACCATTGACGGATCAAGCTATTATTTTGTCAGAGGTGGTGAAAGAGACCAAAATCTGATTCTGCTTGATGATGCTCCTCTCTACAACCCTTCTCATCTCTTTGGCTTTTTCACAGCAATCAATCCGGAAACTCTTACCGAGATCAAACTCCACAAAAGCGATTTCCCTGTGAATGTGGGAGGTAAAATTTCTTCTGTTCTTGAACTAAAAACCAAGGAAGGAAACAGAAATAAGTTTGGAATGTCGGGAGAATGGGGATTATTAACCACCCGACTTTCATTTGAAGGACCTTTGTTTAAGAAAACCAGTTCCTTTTACATTTCTTCACGCTCTTCAACTCTCGGACTGTTAATTCAGGCTGCCTTGAAAGATATTGATAAGTTCTCTTTTAATGATCTGCATTTTAAATACAATATCACCATCAATCCAAAAAACAGAATTTTCTACTCATTTTACGGAGGACTTGACAGATTTATCTTAACTGAAGGAATGGATAAACAGGGAATTCAATGGGGCAACTTCCTTACTTCGCTCAGATGGAACAGAATATGGAATCAAAGACTCTTTTCAAACTCAGTGCTTTATGGAAGTGTCTATTCATATGACCTGTATCAATCTTTTAATACAAACACCCGGTGGAATTCAATGATTGCCACAATGGGACTTAAAAACGATTTCACTTTTTACAGAACTGCAAATATTTCACATCAATTTGGTTATCACGTTTCATATCACAGTTTTAATCCCGGAGTCATCCTTTCAGATATTGATTATACAGGACATGATATACCGGCAATTCAAACACTTTCAACAGGAGAAAGCTGTATATACTACAGCAATCAACGCAAATTGTTTGAAAAATTTTCCATCAGAGCCGGTTTCAGATTATCAACTTTTGCAAATTACGGCCCTGCTGAATATTATCTGTTTGATGATGAATATCAGGTGTCTGACACAATTATTGTAAATGAAGTTAAACGATATAAAACTTATTTCAAACTGGCACCATCTGCAACGGCAACCTATTTGCTGACTGATAATAACTCATTGAAAATAAATTATTTCAGAGCTTATCAAAACCATCAGGTGTTGTCAAATTCTATTAGTCCCTTCACTTCTATTGAGGTGTGGTATCCAAGCACAGTCAATGTGTTGCCTCAGGCAGTGGATCAGCTGGCACTTGGGTGGTATCACCTTGTGAAAAGTCTGAATTTGAATCTCAGTCTTGAAGTGTTTGGCAAAAAACTTTACAATCAGTTTGACTATGAAAATCAGGCCAGTTTATTTTTAAATCCTCTCATAGAACAAGAATTAAGATTTGGCACAACCAGAGTACACGGTTTTGAAATTATGCTCCGGAAGGAAACCGGACGCCTGCAGGGCTGGATTGGATATGCCTACACAAGAGCATTCAGAACCATCAATGGGGTTAACAATAACGAACCATACCCTGCATACAGCGACCGACCAATTGATTTGTCGATGTTTTTAAGATGGCAGCCCGGACAAAGATGGCTCTACACTTTGGGAATGGTGTATGCTTCGGGAATGCCATATACAACACCCACAGGATATTTTGATTATCAGGGATATAAAATACCTGTTTATACTCAGAAAAATAATTCAAAAATGCCTGACTATTTTCGCACAGATGTATCTGCACAATATATGTTGAACAAACCACACCGAAAATTTAAACATTATGTGACTTTCTCAATCTATAATCTCACCAACCATAAAAATCCATCATTTATTCATTTTAATAAAATGATTGATGATGACGGAAAGTTTGTTGTGCCTTCAGATTATTATCAGGACAATCAGCTTCAGCCTTCACAAATGATAATGCTGGGAATTATTCCTTCGTTTAAATACAATTTTCACTTCTAACCACAATTAAAATGCAGAAGAGATATAATAACTACAGAAATCCGGCAAAATACATTTTTGCTTTAATGCTTGTTTTGCTGCTTGCATGCGAAAAAAAATTCAAATGGACATATGAAGAAGTGATTGAAGGCATTCCTGTGGTTGAAAGCATCATCACCAATGAAAATACAAATCAGATTGTGAAGCTCAGCCTTGTACGTACCGACCCCAATTCTGAAAACATTCCTCTCAGTGGAGCAAATGTGAGTGTTACACTTGGTGCACTTGTTTTTCAGTTTACCGAAAGCGCACAATTTCCTGGTATGTATATTTCAAACGATGCATTTTCAGGTGTTCCGGGTATGGAAGTAAAACTAAAAGTAGAGGTTCTTGACAAGACATATGAAGCTTCTGACCGGATGCAGGCGGTATCTGCAGGCAACCAGGCTTTGTTTCTTCCTTCATCACATGACACAACACTGTTTTATCTTGTGCGTTCAGGATCAATACTTTACACCACTGAACCAGCCATGTGGGAATTCAACATCTCATGGGATTTTCTACCCAACTATGCTCATCTCAGTGCCGAACAATGCAAAGCCAGAATTTTTTATTATGATTTGAAAGTACTGGATCAGGGACAGATTTTTGCACCACAGCAGGATGAACAATACTTTCCGGAGGGGGCACAGGTTATTCAGACAAAATATTCACTCAGTGACAAACATAAAGAATTTCGTCGTTCTCTTCTGCTTGAAACGGAATGGCGTGGTGGATTTATGGATGTTTCGCCGGGCACGGTTTACACCAACCTCAACAACGGAGCCATGGGCTTTTTTGGCGCCAGCGCAGTGGTGAGAGATACGTTTAATATTGCAAGATAGAAGCTGTTTAATGATTAATGATTAATGATTAATGTTTAATGATTAATGTTTAATATTTAAGGCTGAGGCTAAGGCTGAGGCTGAGGCATTGGAATAATTGAATAATTGAACAATTGAACAATAGAACATTAGAACAATAGAACAATTGAACAATAGAACAATAGAACATTAGAACAATAGAACATTAGAACATTAGAATCCCGAAAAAACAAAAATTGCAAAATCGGAACTTACAAATGAAGAAATAACATGCAATTTTTCAGTTTCTTCGAGGATCCTCGAAAAATTACAATTTATTGCATTAACCTCAATGCCAGCTATAACAACACACTCAGCAATAAATTAAATTTTTCGGGACAATCAAACTGAGAACTGAGAACTGTGTTCTCCGTCATCCTTTGGATTATAGAGAATTCCCCCTTCATTTCCTTCGTAAATTACGGGGTATGAAAGCTGAGTACCCCTTCATTTCCTTCGTAAATTACGGGGCATGAAAGCTGAGGGAAGGTTTAATGTTTAATGTTTGATTTGGTTCAACAAACCACAATCGTGACACATTCCCCTCCGGTGGAGGGGTGCCCGCTTGCGAGACACTGGCTGCAAAGGGCAAAAATTTGGGCGGGCGGGGTGGTCAAACGCGACTTCCTCCAATCCACAAACTTGAGTCGGGGTGGTCAAACGCGACTCCCAACCAACCATCGCAAGCGGATTGGAGCCTGTTCTTTTTATATCCCAAATTAGTCATTAGAAGTTTCACGAACTAATGACTAATTTGGGATTAACTTCGAATTTGTTAAAAAAAGCATTAGTAAATTAATCTTATTTGCTAACAAAAACTTTCACCAAATAATTTGAATTAAATCTGTCGCTCTATCAATTGGTTGCATAAGTTTTCCTCCAAAGACAGTCACTACATAAAATGATTAATGACAAATACAGGTCTAAGCTGCCCTTTCTTACTTAATCTGGGTGAACTTAAAACCACAAAAACATTATCTGCTTTTTATCATTTTAATGCTTTCGGTTGTGCCGTTATTTCTGAGCAATATCAGGAAATACGTTCCCTGGCTGCACTGACTCAAATCTGCCTGAAATGTGCTCAAATTAAATGATGCAACATTTTTGCCCTGAATATCAAACACATACCCTGCTGCAATGCCGTCGGGAGAAGCATCATATAGTTCAAACATCCCGTTTGATGAAGGATTAGGATAAACAAAGGGGCTGACTGATTGTGCTGTCACTTCTTCTTCCACATCCACAAGTAATCCGCCATATTTAATGGTCAAAATCTTGAACAACCAGGTGTTGTAAAATTCAGAAGCTGTTTGCCCGGTAACGATGATGTACCCCAGATTGTCTCTTGTCATACTTCGGAGCTGATCCCAGTTGGTTGTGGCAGCAGTAGTATATGTATTAGTGAAAATATTGATTCCGGTAGAATTATAGCCAACAAGTACATAATCATAATTGGTTGATGTGGCATTGATTTCCCATCCAGCCGTAACAACATTATTATTTGGTTCAATCAACAAACTCAGTGGTTCTCTGTCGCTGGCTGTTTGACTGTACGTCATTGCCCATTGCAAAGTACCACTCCCTGTATATTGTAAAGTATAATATCGCGCCACGAAACCTGTCCAGCCTCTGCAGATTAGTGCAATATTTCCTGCAGGGGTAAAACGAACTTTCACACCTGATTCGCTTGTGGTTGCTGGGTCATATACTTTTCTCCAGATTATGCTGCCGTTCGTTCCGTCAATTTTTCCTGCAATGGCCTTATTTCCTGATCTTCCCGTAAAAGCTGTTTCATCCGTCTGGTTAATGCTGATGTCGCGGATTTCATCAAAAGCACTTAAAGAGTCAATAACCGCTGTCCATAATTTGTTGCCGTTGTCATCAAAACGCTGTACAATGCCAGCTGTGACACCTGATAAACTTGTGTATCCTCCAACTCCGATATCACCATTCTGATAGAGATCGATACAGTTTGCCTTTGTTGCTGCAAACTGAGTTGAATCAATTTTTGCGGACCAAACAGCCTGGAAAGTTGAATCATAGTACACCACAATACCACCATAGATATTTGAGTTCGCTGCAATGGCAATGCTTCCGTTGTCACTAATTTCCATTTCAACAGCCAATATACTGCCCGGCGAAACAAACCAGCTTGTATCGGTAAAGTTTCCGTTTTGATCGGCCTTCAGCAATGAAAGACGGTAATTGTTTTTCAGCTTGTTGATGTCTGAGGAAAGACACAGGATAATATTACCTGAATTGTCAATTTTCATATCGGTAACAGTATCATTGTGGAATCCACCCGAAGAATAATATTTTTCCCACAGCAGGTCTCCTGCCGGATTGTATTTGATCAGCACAACGTCGGTTCCTTCAGCATACAGACGGTCAAGGGTTGCAGCACAATACACATTGCTATTCTGGTCGGTCACCACAAACTGCCCCATGGTTACGGCATCGCCCTGTCCGTTGAAAATCCATTCATGCAGTGCATTTCCAGCAGTATCAATAATGATGGTGTACAGGTTTTCATTAACATAGGCTGTATCATTTACAAAACCTCCGGCATAGATTTTTCCGTTTCCGTAAGTAATATCAAAACCCATAGAAGGTATGGTCATCAGCTGACTCCGATATGTCCAAAGAGAATCACCTGAGGGACTATATTTGGCAATAATCATATTTGTCATGCCACCATTTCCGTAGTAATCAGGTCCCTGAAATACCCCCCTACCTGTAACATAAACATTTCCGGCAACATCGGTTGTAACACTGTGAAAAACTTCAGACCCAGAAGGCAGGGGTCCTCTCCATTTCTTTCTCCAGCCCATGGCTCCGTCATTAAGGATACACGTGATATATCCATCCTGAAAATCAGTACCAGTCAGAAAAACATTGCCCGAAAGATCAACAGTGACTTTTCGGATATATTCATCCTGAGTGGTGGTTCCGTCTGCGTATATGGTAGCCCAAATTCTGTTTCCGTTCTGATCATACCGCATTGCAAAGGAATCCATATTTGATCCGGTGCCGTTTCTTGTTTCTCCGCCAACGAGTAAATCTCCGTTCATAATAAAGGCAAGTCCCCAGAGTTTATCCGTACCTGTAAACAGAGGGTTTGTCCATGTGTCAGTCCAAACAGTAGCATTTGATGGTGTATATTGCTTGACAAAGGCATTTATTCCGCCTGAAGCATTGACCGAATACGTGTATCCGCACACGGTGGGATTTCCGTTTGGTGCAATAACAATATCAAGCGCTGCATCTTCACCGTTTCCGGGACCATTGAGCACATCAGCCCATTGCAGGGTTCCCGATGAGTTGTATTTGAGAACAAGCCAGTCATTGCTACCGGAAATTGGGTCAGTGTATCCTGCAACATACACGTTTCCTGATGCATCAACAGCTATGGCATTTCCGTAGCTCTGAAGATTTCCGCCCGGCGAATAACGCCTTTCCCACAAAGGTATTCCCGTAGAAGCAAGTTTGATAGTAATACAATCATCAAAGTAGCTGCTACCAGTTGAATTCCCTGTAATATAGACATTGCCTGAATTATCCGTTGTCAAATCGGTTGCATAATCTTCATTTTTTGCTCCGCTGTCATAATAATACGTCCAGAGTGTATCACCCTGTGGGCTTCGTTTCATGGCAAAAGCATCAGGACTGCCATGATGTCTGCCGGCATAACCTGCAACATATACGTTACCCTGACTGTCAGTATGAATTGAGGCTATGCGGTCTGGGGTTTTTCCCTGTCCAGTGAACGTTCTAACCCATTGAATCGGTAATTGCTGTGCAAATATGTGCATAAACAAGAAACAGGAAAAGAATCCTGAAAGAATTATTTTTTGCATAATATTTTGATTTTGAATAATCAACAAAGATACAATAGAATTATTCAACCTGATTAAAAAAAAAAAAAATGGAATCGCAAAAATGCATCACACTGCAACTGATAACCTTGGCTTACTTTTCATTGCCTCAAATGGTTCGGCAGGTTATGTGGAATCAGGCTGAAAGCCTGAATTAATTCAGCCCGAAGCGCAGCGAAGTGAAGAATCTAAAAAAAATCTATGCCAGTAAGCAAAGGGAAAACTTCGAAAAAGAAACATTTTTTGACGGAACC
>CAZGIW010000045.1:0-30717 GCA_964526285.1 uncultured Bacteroidales bacterium
AAGAGCAGCCTGACGAGATGAATTTGACAGATTCAGAAATTCATACACATGATGTGCGCCCGTTTGTGCTATTGAGTTCATTGTCAATAAGGAGGACAACACAATTGAAAAAAGTAAAAAAATATTTTTTTTGAAATACATAAGCATAATTGTAAGAAACTAATAACGTTCAAATTTACATATTATTTTTATGATTTTTGAAGCACAAAAAAAAAACCGACAATTCAAATGAGAACTGTCGGTTTTTTTATTTCATTTATTCACCTTAAAAAACTATTCTTCAGCGCCTTCTGCTTCAGAGTCATCTTGTTTTTTTGCTCTAACAGGCTTTTTCTTTTCTTCAGTTTCAAGGTCAGACTTTAAGTTGGCAAGTACTTCAAGATCACCCAGTGTAGCTTTTTCAACTTTATCCTGAACATTCTTGACTGATTTAGTTGTTTTCTTAGCAGTTGCTTTCTTTTCAGCTTTTTCTGCCTGTTTTTCATCCTCTTGCTTTTCCTGCCATGTTCTGGTGTGAGAAAGAACAATCTTGCGATTTTCTTTAGAAAATTCAATCACCATAAGATCGAGTGTTTCATCAGCCTTCACCTTTTCACCATCTTCTTTGGTAATGTGTTTGGGAGGGACATAGCCTTCAACGCCATAAGGTAATGCAACGGTTGCTCCTTTATCATTCACCTCAATGAGTGTTGCTTTATGAACCGAACCTTCAGTAAAAACAGTCTCAAATACATCCCATGGGTTTTCTTCAAGCTGTTTATGTCCAAGACTGAGACGGCGGTTTTCCACATCAATATCCAGAACTACTGCTTCAATTTCTTCACCAATTTTGGTAAATTCAGCAGGATGTTTGATTTTTTTGGACCATGAGAGGTCAGATATATGGATTAATCCGTCAACACCTTCCTCAAGTTCAACAAACACACCAAAATTGGTGAAATTGCGAACAGTTGCTTTATGTTTTGAGTTAAGAGGATATTTTTCTTTAATGTTTGCCCATGGATCAGGAATCAATTGTTTGATACCCAGTGACATTTTACGTTCTTCACGATCCAGTGTAAGAATGATTGCTTCCACGTCATCACCGATTTTGAGAAAATCCTGAGCTGAACGCAGGTGCTGAGACCATGACATTTCAGAAACGTGAATAAGCCCTTCAACTCCTGGTGTAATTTCAATAAATGCACCATAATCAGCAATAACAACAACTTTTCCAGTTACTTTATCACCAACTTTGAGATTTTCATCGAGAGAATCCCATGGATGTGCTGTCAATTGTTTCAATCCAAGCGCAATTCGTTTCTTTCCTTCATCAAAATCAAGGATTACAACATTAATCACCTGATCAAGCTGCACTACTTCTTCAGGATGATTGATACGACCCCATGAAAGGTCAGTAATGTGTATCAATCCATCAACACCACCCAAATCAATAAATACACCATAAGAAGTGATATTTTTCACAGTACCTTCAAGCACCTGTCCTTTTTCAAGTTTTGAAACAATCTCTGCTTTTTGTTGTTCAAGTTCATCCTCAATGAGAACTTTATGAGACACAACAACATTTTTAAACTCATAATTGATTTTTACAACCTTGAGTTCCATGGTTTTTTCAACATATACATCATAGTCACGTATAGGCTTCACATCAATCTGTGAACCAGGGAGAAATGCTTCAATTCCAAATACATCAACAATAAAACCACCTTTGGTTCTGCATTTTACAAAACCATTAATAATTTCATCTTTTTCATGAACTTCAACCACTCTATCCCAGGCTTTCAAAAGACGAGCTTTTTTATGAGATAAAACAAGTTGTCCCAATGTGTCTTCTGTACTTTCAATGTACACATCAATTTTGTCTCCAATTTTAATATCAGGATTATAACGCAGTTCTGACAATGCAATCACACCATCAGATTTGTAACCAATGTTAACAAATACTTCGCGTTCGCCAAATCCTAAAATTTCTCCTTCAACAACCTGAAGATCGGTCACCTGGTTGAGAGTACCGTCGTATAATTCTTCAAGTTTTTTGTGTTCAGCCGATACCTTACGTTGTGATTCTTCTTCTTCAAGAGCATCCCAGTCAAATGGTTCGGGTTCTTTTTTGGCAGAAACTTCCTTTATAGGTTGTTTCACTTTCTCTGCAGGTTCTTCAACTTCCTTTTCTTCGGTTTTTGCTTCTGTTTCTTCAGCCACTTCAGTTTTTTCTTCCTCAATCACCTCTTCTTTTGCTTCGGGCTCGGGAGTTTCCTGAGTCTCTTCCGCTTCTTCTTCCTTTGCTTCAGGCTGTTCAGCTACTTCAGCAATCTCTTCCTGAGTTTCTTCAGATGCAACTTCGTTGACTACTTCAGGAGTATTTTCAATTTGTTCTTCTTCCTGCTGAGTGTTTTCCGGGTTAATAATTTTTTCTTCGTTCATTTTGTTAAGTTAATAATTAATTGAATTGATTTTATTTCCCTCAGTAAATCAATAATTTATCATGACTCACATTTGGGGCTGCAAAATTAAGAATAATTTCTTTGCAAAACTATATTTATAGTTTTTTTTTGTTGAAAAACGTGGAAAACAAATTTCTCTGCAGTACTTGCACAAACTGTTTCAAAAAGCTCTTTCCTTTATTCTTTTCATTATTCCTACAATTCTCAATATCTGTTTACAACAAAAAAATCTCTATATTTGTAACTTCAAACTTTCAATCTATCTAGTGAATAAACACACCCTATTTCCGTTTATCTTTTTACTGTTTTTTTGCTACAGCACTTTTGCACAAACAGAAAAAATCAAAAGTGAAAACAATACGGTTTTACTGATAATGCACCCTACAGTCAGAAACATTCAAACTCTGCAGTTTCTAACTACCAATGAGATCTTCCCTGTACCGAAGAATCTGGAAATTATTGGAGTATTTCACAGCTCAGGCTCGTACAATTATTCCCAAACAGCCGATTTTATCAGAGAAAATAACTTAACCCACATTTCACTGTATGAATTTTCGCATGATTTCACAACAGAAGAACTATTTAAACACAATTCATGTTCAGAGATTTTTGAACAACTGTTTCTCAAATCAACAGGAATAATTTTTTTTGGTGGTCCCGACATCCCTCCGGCATGCTATGGAGAAGAAACCAATTTGCTCACTGAAATCACAGACCCTCACAGGCATTATCTTGAATTATCATTTATGTTTCATTTACTTGGCGGCAATCAAAATCCTGAGTTTGTTCCTTTTTTGGAACAAAACCCAAACTATGCCATACTCGGAATATGCCTTGGTATGCAAACCATGAATGTGGCAACAGGCGGCACACTGATTCAGGATATTCCCACTGAGATTTACAAAGCAACAACATCAGAAGCAGTGTTAAGACTCGACCCTGAGCAACAACACAGGAACTATTACATACACACAGACATTGACGAAGAACTGATTTGGGGTCATTTTCACCGGTTGTATTATGAAGAAGGAAGTGTTTTTTACAATATGTCCGTTCATTCTCCCTACGTGTGGTCGAGCCACCATCAGTGTATAGGAAAAATTGGTAACAACCTTCTCCCCGTTGCATGGTCAACTAACAAAAAAGTGATTGAGGCAGTTGTGCACAGCAAGTATCCAAATGTGTTCGGTGTTCAGTTTCATCCCGAAGTGACATCAATATTCAAACCCGAAGCAACGCTAAAACTTCGCAGCGGCCAAACAGAGTTGCAATCGTTTGAAGAGATGTTTCCGGAGGACGAAGGTTTAAATTTTCATTTGAACTATTGGCTTTATATTAGCAAAAAGTTTTTCCATAAATAAAAAAAAATGGTTTATGGAAATCACCTTTCACATAACTCTGTTTATCTGTTTAAAAAAAATTACTTAATCTTAATCTACATAAATATGAAAAAGTTCACATTAATTTCAATTGCGGTCTTTATGATACTTCCCGCAACATTTTCACAAAAAGAAGTTTCTTCAAAAATTTCAGGAGCTACTGTTTTTTTTAGCGGAGCACAAATTGTTCGGGAAGCCACAGTACAAGTACAACAAGGAACTAATGTACTACTGTTCAGCGATTTGCCACAGAGCATCAATCCCCGAACAATTGTTGTAGAAAGCGAATCGGCCATCACACTACTTTCAGTAAAACACAATCTAAACTATCTGAAGAATCAGGAAAAGCCTAAAGAAGTTGTAAAAATGGAAGACTCACTGAAAATGATGCAACAAAATCTTCAGTTGAAAAATGCCATCTTGCAGGTTTACAGAGAAGAAGAATCCATGTTAATTGCCAACAAATCAATTGGTGGAGAAGACAACGGTGTTCAGGCTGAAAATTTGAAGAATTCAACTGATTTTTTCAGAACCAGAATGATTGACGTGAAAACCAAACAATATGAACTGACACTGGAAATTCAGAAAATCAATGAAACCATCACTCGCTTGAATAATCAAATTAATCAGATGATGTCAAACCGGGGAGGTCCTGTGAGCGAAATTTATGTTTCCGTTTCAGCCAAAACCTCTGTCAATGCAAAACTAAAAATCACATATTTTCTTCCCAATGCAAGCTGGTCTCCAATGTATGATATCAGAGCAACCGAGATTGGCAAGCCCATTCAGTTGTCACTAAAAGCGAATGTATATAACAACACAGGCGAAAGCTGGGATAAAGTGAATCTAGTGCTTTCATCAGCAAATCCATTGGAGTCTGGAGTTAAGCCAAATCTAAGACCATGGTATCTCTACCCATACACCCCTGCAGGTTACAAAGAATCAGGAGGTTCACGTCCTGCTTCAATGGCAAAATCTGAAGTCACATACGAAGAAGACTATGCCGTCATGGATGCATTTGAAACAACAGCGGTCTATACTACTGTTCAACAAAGTCTCACCACCATTGAATATGTTATTTCAATACCATACACAATTCCCGCAGACGGCAAAGAATATACAGTTGACATTCAGGAATTTGCCATGCCTGCAACATATGAATACCAGTGTGCACCCAAGCTGGATAAAGATGCATTCCTCATTGCAAGAATCACAGGATGGGAAGAATACAATCTGTTGCCCGGCAGTGCCAATTTGTTTGCTGAAGGAAAATATATCGGCAATTCATACATAGACCCTGCATCAGTAAAAGACACTCTGGATATTTCTCTGGGACGAGACAAAAGCATCACTGTTCAACGTGAAATGCTGAAAGATTTTTCAAGTGAAAAAATTATTGGAGCAAACAAAACCATTGTACGCACCTATGAAATCAGTATTCGGAACCGTAAAAACACTGCAATCACTTTTGTTCTGGAAGATCAGATTCCTCTTTCAAATCAAAAAGATATCAGCATTGATTTTGATGTAAAAAATTCAGATGGAGCAGAATACGCAGAAACCACCGGAATGCTGAAATGGAAATTCACTATCAAACCCGGCGAAACCGTAAAAGTAAAGTACACTTACACTGTAAAACATCCGAAGGATATGAATTTGCAAGTTTGGTAATACAAGACAAAAGACAAAAGTAAAAAGACAAAAGTAAAAAGTACAAAGTAAAAAGATACAAGTAAAAAAGAAGGTCGTTCAGTGTGGACGGCCTTTCTTTTTACATTTTTGTACCGGAAATTCTTTTGATTTTTGAATTAATACTAAAATAATTCACCAAAGTGCATGCTTCTTTTATATTTTATTCACACAAGTGAATATATATTAATGAATTTATACACTTCACTGCATATAATTTATATAATTTATTCACATAACTGCATGTATTTTGCAAAATATATGCACATGGCTGAATGAATTTTCAAAAACCGATTAACTACTCATAGTCTTTTGTCTTTTTTAAATGAAGCCAGAAACTGGAACTATCAACAATATTGTATGAATAGTCTGTATAGCTTTTTGCAAAGTCATTGGGGATATTGCTTTTTCTTTTAGTTGAAAATTTGCACTCAAATAATTGAAGGTCGGTACCAGAATCCTCAACCAGATCAATTTCCTTTTGTTGATAATTTCTCCAGAAAAACTGAGTAATTAATTTTCTTTCATTAAAAATTCGTTTCCGTCTTTCTGAAATAAAGAAATTTTCAAACAATTGACCTGCATCACTTCTGATATTCATTGGATTGAAATTACGAATAATCGCATTTCGAATGCCACAATCGTAAAAGAAAATTTTCTGACTTTTTGCAATCTCATTTCTTGGGTTTTTACTATACGCCGGTAATCTGAAAATAATAAAATTCTGTTCCAGCAGTTCAATATATCTTTTCACAGTATTTACATGGACATTCAGCAAATTCGACAATTCACTCAATGAAACCTGCGAACCGATTTGCAGCGCAAGAGATTTCAAAAGACCATACAAAACATCAGGTTTTTTCAATTGTTCAAACTGAAAAATATCCTTGAGCAAATAGCCAGACACAATGGCATCCAACTCCTCAATAGCCTCCTCTTCATTCATACCATACACATCGGGATACATCCCAAACCTTAAAATTGAATCCAAAGCAGCATTCACAGTTACCGTATCTCTTGCACCAGTGAGTTCCTCGTATGAAAATGGTGTCATAGTGAAATACCTCGACCTCCCCACAAGAGGCTCTCCTACCTGTTGTTCGAGAAAAAAGGAAGATGAACCTGTCGCAATTACACGTATCTCAGGAAAAGTATCATGAATAATTTTCAAAATCAACCCAATATTATCGATACTCTGGGCTTCGTCAAAAATCACCAGTTTATAACTCCCTATTGCAGAAAACAACAATTCCGAATTGGTTGTCTGCAAAATATCCCTGTTTTGGAGCAACTCACAATTAAAATATTTTGAATCAGGCATCTGATTGCAAATATCTTTCACAAGTGTTGTTTTGCCCACTCTTCGAGCTCCAAGCATTACAACTACTTTTTTGCTATGTAAAGCATTTAAAATCTGTTGTTGTAGTTCTCTGATTATCATTGTTTTTTTTTGCAAAAATAGAAATAATTCACCAAAGTGCATACATTTTGTGAATTTTATTCACTTTGGTGAACATATATTAATGATTTTATGCACTTGACTGCATGTATTTTATATATTTCATGCACTTGACTGCATGAATTTTGTTAAATAATGGATTTTAAAAATCAATAACAGGATTTTCAAGTCGAAACTCTTGATTATTACTCATGAACTCAATCACCAATTTGGAATCACCAACGCGCTTCCTTAAAATGCTTTATATCAAACAATTCTTCATTCACGGTTTTTGGAAATGTAATTTTGAAGTAGCGCTCGTACATGGTGAGTCTGCCATCTGCATAAAAATATATCTCTGTTGCAACTGGATAGGTTTCAATCATCTCATAGGTCTTTAACGAAATTTTTCTCAACACTCCTGCTCTTGTGATTGTCATATCTGTGAGCCACAGGTTTTCTGCATCTATAACAAAATGGTTGGATTTTTCATCCAAATGTTCGTCTGTTCCAATCACATAATGTTTTTTTTCGTCAATGACTCGTGTGCAGGTTTTTGTCAAATCAAAATTGAGTGCTGCAAGTTTTGCTATTGTTTCATCAACTTCCAAAAAATAGACATCAAAAGCCATCAGTAATAAATAATGAACGATAGCCTGACTCCCTGTGTGTTGACCGTTTTCAAAATAGAACACCGAATCACGGGCAAAAATCATCCCGTTGCCCGTTTCAAAACCATTATAACGTATGTGCAGATTTGATGGCGACTGAATAATTTCCTGCCAAACTTCTTCTTTTTCCACATTTCCATCTTCATTGTATGTTATTGCATCCTGCTCAAATGCCATATTCTGTGGCCATTTGCCATGCCATTTTTCATACATCATCTGTATAATTTCACGACCATCAGGAGGTTGTTGCGAAAAAACTGCTGACAAAAACAGAACAACTGAAAATAATACAAAAAAGAATTTTTTCATCCCAATCAGTTTTTGATGAATTTGACTGTTCTTTCATTTACCTGGATCATATAAACCCCCTGAATAAATCCTGATACATCTATGTTTTGTAAGTTTTGCCCATGAAAAACCAGGCGACCAAAAACATCAAAAATTCTAATCTCATAATTTTCGTCTGATGTTACAATTTGAAGCTTTTCACTTGCCGGATTGGGGTACACATATAGCTGATGCTGAGAATATTGTTCAACTGACTGTGTTGGTTTGCGGGGCAAAAACCAGGGGTCAATATCAAATGTATCAGTTGTATCATTGTTTGCATAATTAGCATAGGCAACAGCAAAAGATATATCACCATTTTCAGTTAATGAGGGTTCGCCTATACACGGAGAATTTCCTTTTCCAATCACAAGTTCAATGTTTTGCCAACTGTCCCAATTGCCTGCAATTGACTGTTTTGCTCTGTATATCTCACAATCAATGGAAAAATACATATACCATTCACCCTGTGGGTTTTTGTAAAGATGAGGATGCTCAATGTGCCCAAGGGTTGGACTGACGGTGGTCATGGCTACTGGAAATGTCCATGTGTCACCGTTGTCATAGCTATATGAATACACAAAATCCCGTTGTCCCAAATCAGTATATTTCTCATACACAAGCAGCAATGTGTCTCCAGCCAATCGTTCAAGATGGGGATTATCAGCGCTGAATTCGTCAGTAACAGGATTTACAGGAGAAGGCAAACGCACCGCAGATGCAATTCCCGTAGGATTGTTTGTGGTATTTCTAATCATCCAAATATCGCTTGTCGCAGTGAAAATAAATATATCAAGATGCCCAGGCACAGTTTGCGACTGCAAAGGATAAGGACCGCCTTCAGGTGCACCCGGACGTGCAATGCCCGACAATTGCCACTGTAAAAACGGATCATTCACATTTGCTCTTTCAGCATACAAAATATCAATATTTATGAAATTGTCACACCCCAAGCCATTTGTCACCATATCCATTCCATAAGTATCAGCATAGGGTCGTATATATTCTGTTGTACCCAAAACATCACAAATTGGAAGTGTTGCATAATTATTGAGAAAAAACACTGTCCAGCTATATAAATCGCCGGGATAATAAAGAGCATACAAATTTAACCCATCGCGTGAAATATGAATGCCGTCTTCCCATCCGTAAGCTGAAAGAGGCTGCTTGAAAGGGGTTTCAAAATCATTGACAAGCGCAGGTGCCACAACAGGTGAAACAGTAGCTTTCACACTGTCCCACTGAACATTTGGCTGTGCGATACATGATATTGACGCACATAGTAAGATTAAAACAATTGCTTTTTTCATCTCCTTTTATTTTTAAAGAATTTCTTCTTTCCTGGATTTTGTCTGTTCCCGGTTCTTCCCTCTCCCCTGCTTCCTGATTGTTTCCATTCATCTTCGCCAGCAACATAGACTTTGGGAATTTGAGATTCAATGAGGCGTTCAATTTTATACAGCTTGTGCATTTCTTTTTGGGTGACAAAAGTCACAGCTTCTCCCTTTGCATTCACACGTGCTGTGCGTCCCACACGGTGTACATAGTCTTCTGCATCATGGGGAACATCATAATTAATGACCATATTAATTTCCTTCACATCAATGCCTCTGCTCATCACATCTGTTGCAACCAGTAAGCGAATTTGCCGGGCAGCAAAACGCATGAGCACATCCTCGCGCTGTTCCTGTTCAAGATTTGAAGAGATTCCCTCTGATGGGAAGCCATTACGTTTGAGCAGATTCACAATTTCTGAGACCTTGCTTTTGGTGGATGTAAAAATCAGAATACTGTCATAATCCCTCCGTTCGCTGAGTAATTCTTTAATGATATCAATTTTCTGAGTTTCATACACCATATATGCCTTCTGAATTACATTGTCTGCAGGTTTTGCAATGGACAATGAAATTTCAACCGGATTTTGAAGAATTTTCTTAGCCAGCTGTCTGATATTGGAAGCCATAGTGGCACTGAACATGAGTGTTTGTCTTTCTTTGGGCAAAAAAGTTATAATTTTTTTCAAATCGTCAATGAATCCCATGTCAAGCATGCGATCGGCTTCATCAAGTACAAGATGTTTGATGCTGCTCAGGTCAAGGTTTCCCATATTGAGATGAGCAAGTAATTTGCCTGGCGTGGCGATTATCATATCCACACCACTTTTAAATGACCTGATTTGTGAATCCCAGTTGCTGCCGTCACCTCCACCATACAATGCAATTGAACCTGCGTTTACAAAATATGAAAGCCCCTGAATCTGCTGGTCAATCTGTACTGCCAGTTCACGAGTGGGAACAATGACAAGAGTGTCTATGCTGCTGACTTTTTTATCAATGAGTTTATTGAGAATGGGCAACACAAAGGCTGCTGTTTTTCCTGTCCCTGTTTGTGCACATGCAATCACATCCTTGTTGTTGAGTATGTGGGGGATTACCTGCTCCTGAACTGGTGTAGCATGTTCAAAACCCAAATATGAAATGGCCTCCAGAAGTTCGGGTCTGATGTTTAGTTGTTCAAATTTCATAGTAGTGCAAAGATAAATATATTTGCTAAAAATAAATCAATTCGCCAATGGCATATCTTATTTTTTCAGTTCTACTGTTTGTTTAATGAAGTATGTGAATTGTTTCAGAGATAAATGGTAAATTGACAGAACCCTTTTTTCTATCAACATTGAGCTTTTCTCATTAATCATCATTATTCACCCCACCACTGCTGCTGGTCCATATTTACAAGATAATAGTCAATAATGCAGTTGGTATTACTCAGGATTTCATTTTGCCAGTTCAGTGTCTTTGTTTTATTGAGTTTTCCGGTGTATGTTGTCCAAAAAACATAAATTGTGAAGTCGGCTTTTTCAACAAATTTTTGTGTTAAAGGTTCACCTTGAAGATTTCTCAACTTTGGATGAATCTCATCAAGATGAAGTGAATCATTTATTTCAAACTGCTTCCCGGGGGCAAGATCAGCTATGAGTGATTCATTCATTGCATTGCACTGGTTTTCATCCCTGATTTTCAACAAACGTCCTTCTTTGTCAAAGACAATCATATCAGGAATATTGTTTGCAATTTTCTTAGTCTGTATTGCCCAAAACCAGTCTTCTTTACTAAAGCAGACAATTTTTTCAACATTCAGTTTTTTCTTTTTTGCAAATTTCTGGATACTTTGTTGATTCTCTATTGATGGTTTGCGTATGCCGTAAATAGTTTTCACTAATGGTGTACATGCAGCAGCAATTATAACAAAAACAATAACAAACAGAAAAGATCTTTTCATAATTGCTTCAAAAATACGATAAAAAATTAATTTATTGTTTCTTAGAACGCTTGCGATCATGTTCATCAAGTAAAATTTTGCGCAGGCGCAAAGAACCCGGAGTAACTTCAAGGTATTCATCTTCTCCAATATACTCCATACACTCTTCAAGTGAAAATTTCACAGCCGGAGCCATTGAAATTTTTTCATCACTACCTGATGCCCTCATGTTTGTTAGTTTTTTTGAATGGATAACATTCACAATAATATCATCCTGGCGGGTGTTCTGCCCAATGATTTGTCCTGCATAAACGGGGTCATTGGGTTCAATAAAAAACACACCCCTGTCCTGCAGTCTCTGGATTGAAAAGGCAATTGCAGTTCCGGTTTCCATGGCAATCAGTGATCCATTACGACGATTTAATATTTCTCCCTTCAAAGGCTCAAAATCCTTAAACCGATGTGCCATCACTGCTTCTCCTTCTGTCATTGTCATCATAACATTCTGCAATCCAATGAGTGCTCTGGAGGGAATATTAAATTTCAACTGTGTTCTGTCCCCTTTGGTTTCTATACTTACAATATCTCCTTTTCTTGCAGTGACAACTTCAATCACCTTGCCTGAAAATTCAACTGGGGCATTCACTGTTAATTCTTCAACTGGCTCACATTGTTCTCCTGCAATTTCTTTAATAACCACTTTGGGCTGGCCCACCTGCAGTTCATAGCCTTCTCTTCTCATATTTTCAATAAGAATTGACAAATGCAAAATCCCCCTTCCAAACACAATATATTTATCCGGAGAAGCTGTTTCCTCAACACGCAGAGCAAGATTTTTTTCAGTTTCTTTCATGAGTCTTTCTCTGAGATGACGAGAGGTCACATACTTGCCTTCCTTTCCGAAAAATGGGGAATTATTGATTGTAAACAACATACTCATTGTAGGTTCATCAATAGCAATTGGAATCAAGGTTTCAGGGCTCTCACAATCAGCGATTGTATCTCCGATTTCAAAATCATCAGGACCAAGTAAAGCGCAAATCTCACCTGCGAATATTTCATGTTTTATACGTTCTTTACCAAGGCCTTCAAACACATACAATTCTTTGATTTTTGATTTAACTACAGTGCCATCACGTTTCACCAGTGACACATTCATTCCAAACTGAAGGCTTCCCCTGAGGATGCGACCAACCGCAATTCTGCCCGTATATGAAGAGTAATCCAGAGAGGTAATCATCATTTGCAAAGTACCCTCTTCAACCTGAGGAGGAGATATATGTTTAATAATAATATCGAGCAAATAACTAACATCTGAAGTTTCATTTTCCCAGTGATCAGACATCCATCCCAGCTTTGAAGAACCAAAAACTGTAGGGAAATCCAGCTGATCTTCAGATGCCCCCAGCGAATACATCAATTCAAAAACGGCTTCCTGCGTACCTTCAGGATCACAATTGGGTTTGTCAACCTTATTGATAACAACGATGGGTTTTTTGTTCATCTTCAATGCCTTTTCCAGCACAAAACGCGTTTGGGGCATTGGTCCTTCAAAAGCATCAACAACAAGCAAAACTCCGTCGGCCATATTCAGCACACGTTCCACTTCACCACCAAAATCAGAGTGACCTGGTGTGTCTATTATATTGATTTTGACATTTTTGTATCGCACAGACACATTTTTTGCCAGAATAGTAATTCCCCTTTCCTTCTCCAGATCATTACTATCAAGAATGAGTTCCCCGGGGTCCTGATTGTCTCTGAAAAGTTTTACCTGGTGAAGAAGACGGTCAACGAGTGTGGTTTTGCCATGGTCAACGTGAGCAATTATGGCAATATTTCTGATGTTTTGCATTAAATAGAATTTCAGCTTTGATAAAAAAGTGCAAAATTACTGCTTTTTTGGATGCTATTCATTGTTTTCACAAAACTTTTCCCTGCCGTACATTCAAAAAACCAATGTCCATAAACTCATTTCTCAAATTTTTCCGTATTTTCGTCGCCAGAATGAAACACTATGAAAAGATTCCTCTTGATAATGATACTTTTACAATTTTGTTTGGTTTGCTTTTCACAGACAAAAAAACTTCAATATGGCCATTCACACAACGATTACCTCCACAAACGCCCGCTGCTGGACGCTCTGGAACTTGGCTATACGAGCATTGAAATTGACCTTTACTATATTTACAAACGGGCAAAAGTTTCGCACACTCCTTTTGTGCTTTGTCTTAAGCCACAGCTGAAACCTCTGTATTTTGACCCACTTCGGGAAATCATCAGAAAAAACGAAGGAACAGTATTCCCGGGCGACAGCACACAACTCACATTGATGATTGAATTCAAGCATGCTCCGGAAAAACTCTACGCTTATGTGAAAGACCTGCTCAAAGAATTTGAAGATATTTTGGAAATTCCCTTTGGAAAACACAAAAGATGGGGGCCTGTGAAAATCATTCTCATGCGTGGACCATCCATTGATGTGCTGTTGAAAGAAGAAACTCCTTATTTTGCTGTTGACGGAGGTTATTATCATCTCACTTCTGATATTGATGCATCCATAGTGCCGCGTGTGAGTCTCAATTACAATAATTATTTCACATGGAATGGGAAAGGGCCAATGCCGGTGCATGAGCGTGAGTTGCTTGATAAAATTGTTGCAAAAGCAAAGGATAAGGGACGTCAGTTGCGTTTTTGGGCAATGCCTCATAATGAGGTGATTTGGGAGACTTTTCTTAAAGCTGGAGTAGATGTGATAAATGTTGATGATCTGAAGCGATATGCAGATTTTGAGCGAAGTAGGAGACTTGAGTAAATTTCAATGTTCATTAAAAAAAATCGTAACTGCTCACCAATTTATCATTTATCAATTTATCACTATGTGACGATGTGACCATGTAACTAAAAAAATTTCGTAGTTTTTTTTAGCCACGAATATGTTGTGCCATGCAATACAAAAGACTACTCCTTTGGAGCAAAGCCAACTTCGTTGTCTTTGATTTTCATTGATCACAGAAATAATCTGAAAGATTATGAAGGTGATTTTTGTCTCAACTGTTTCAGAAAACAAGTTTTCTTCACAGCTGACTCAAAACAAACATAGCCTTTTGTATTGCTGAAAATCTATTCAAACACAAATAAGTGGCAAAAAAAATACATTGTGATTCGCCAGAACCTTTTTCTGCAAAAGCCATGAAAACAGAAAATTAAATCAGCGCCAGCAGATTTAATTTTGACACAGTTTCAAATTTTGACAGAGAAAGCTTGCTTTCAATATGTCAAAATTTGAATCTGTGTAATGGCTTTTGCAGAATCAACGGGCTTATTCGTGCTTATTGGTGTATTCGTGGCTTATAAAAATAGTGCTAAACAGTTACAAAAAAAATACATGTCATTAATATCAATTATTTATCTTTGCGCTGAAAATTATTTCAATCTTATAAACATAACATTCACTGACAGTTAATTATTCATGCATTACAGAATTCTCATACACTTTATTAAAGTTTTGACAAAGCTTTCTGTTTTTGCATTTTTACATTGTTGTTTCAATTTTGCATTTGCACAAAATTTGATTATTAATCCCGGATTTGAAGGTAATGAAAGCGGAAAACCATCAATGCGTCCCTGGCAAACCATTAACACCATTGATTATTTCATCTATAAAGAATCAAAAACAGAGCAAAAAATCAGAATCAGACCTGCCCGTTTTTTGGGTATGAGTTTGTTCAACCGGAGCATAGTTTACATTTATGACCTGCGTCCTGCCAGATCAGGTGTTGCATACACAGGCATGAGAATGTGGATTGGTCATTCAGAATATCTTGTGGCCGAGCTGTCAGAACCACTTGAAAGAGATAAAAATTATTTGTTTGAAATGTACATTTTGTCATCACCAAATACAAATTCTTATATCATGGAATTGGGAGTCAGCGCCTATCCTGATATTCCACCCTACAATCAAAAAGATGCTGTTCTTGCCTACCCTCCACAGGTGAGAATTTTTAAACCAGATGGATTCTCTGAAACTAAAGAATGGACTATCATCAGAGGGGTTTTTACCGCCGAAGGTGGTGAAAAACACCTCATTATCGGAAATTTTGTTCTGAACGAGAAAGAGAGATTCAGAAGAAAAAAATCGGGGCTAAAACAAAAGGAAGCATATTATTTTATAGATGATGTTGGTCTTTTCAAACTTGATGAAAAGGGTTGGCCAATGAGAGGTGATGAATAGGTATTATATTTTGGATAGGATAATTGTTATTAATAGAAAATAGAAAAAAAAATTGAATTAAGCTTTCGATTCCATTTTTTTTATATTTTCGTTGCCTGAAAATCAATAAAACAACATAATTATGGCAGAGATTTCCAATTCCAAACCGGCAGGATTGCCTGAAAATGCGTATCGCGAACTAAAAGAAGGGGAAAAATTTATTCCTTTAATGAAGCCTGAAATCAAAGTTCCTGAGGATAATCTCAGGTCAGTACTTTTAGGTTTACTTATGGCTGTTATTTTTTCAGCTGCGGCTGCCTACCTGGGTCTGAAAATTGGGCAGGTGTTTGAAGCTGCAATTCCAATTGCCATTCTTGCAGTTGGTCTTTCAACATTAAGCAAGCGTAAAAATGCCCTGGGTGAAAATGTAATTATTCAATCAATCGGTTCAAGCAGTGGTGTGGTTGTTGCTGGAGCTATTTTCACACTTCCGGCACTTTACATTCTCAACCTTGAAGCTGAATTTTATCAGGTATTTCTTTCATCACTCTTTGGTGGTGTGCTTGGAATTCTGTTTCTCATTCCTTTTCGAAAATACTTTGTGGCCGATATGCACGGGAAATTTCCTTTTCCTGAAGCAACAGCCACAACAGAAGTACTGGTTTCAGGTGAAAAAGGAGGTAAAAGTGCACGATTACTATTGGTAAGCGGACTTATAGGGGGAATTTACGACTTTATCATTGCCACTTTCGGATGGTGGACCGAAGTGGTTTCAACCCGAATAATTCCTGCTGGCGCTGCACTTGCAGATAAAACAAAACTGGTATTTAAACTCAATGTGGGGGCGGCTGTTACAGGCCTGGGATACATTATTGGATTGAAATATGCTGCCATAATCTGTGCCGGTTCGTTTCTGGCCTGGTTTGTTATTATCCCTGTGGTCTATCATTTTGCCGATGGACAGACAATTGCCGTTGGTGCAGGCATTACTTCACTGCTTAAAGACATGAGTGCAGAAGAAATTTTCCGCAATTATGTGCGTCAGATTGGAATTGGCGGCATAGCAATGGCAGGAATTATCGGAATTATCAGATCTTCAAAAATCATACGCTCGGCCATGGGACTGGCGGTGAGCGAATTCAAAGGCAAAAAGAAAACGGATGGCGAAACAGTTCGCACACAGCGCGACCTGAGCATGAAAATCATTCTTTTTGGTTTGGTTTTGATGATTGCAGTTTTGTTTGTATTCTTTTATGTGGGAGTCATTCCAAATATCACACAGGTGATTGTGGCTGTCCTCATTGTGTTTATCATCTCTTTTTTGTTTACAACCGTTGCAGCCAATGCCATTGCCATTGTGGGAACCAATCCTGTGTCGGGAATGACACTGATGACCCTTATTCTGTCATCATTGATTCTTGCTTCTGTTGGACTTTCAGGCACTGAAGGCATGGTGGCTGCACTGATTATTGGTGGTGTTGTGTGTACTGCTCTGGCCATGGCTGGCGGTTTTATCACCGACCTGAAGATTGGCTACTGGTTGGGCACATCGCCATATAAGCAACAAAGATGGAAATTTTTGGGCACACTTGTGAGTGCTGCTACTGTGGGTGGTGTAATTATCATACTTAACAAGACATACGGATTTACCGGTCCTGATGCTCTTGCAGCACCTCAGGCCAATGCTATGGCGGCAGTGATTGAACCCATGATGACAGGACAACCTGCCCCCTGGCTGTTGTATGCTGCAGGTGCTCTACTTGCCCTTATACTCACCATGATTGGTGTACCGGCTCTTGCATTTGCACTGGGTATGTTCATTCCTCTGGAACTGAACACACCGTTGCTTGTTGGCGCCATCATTTCGCATCTTGTATCAACAAGAAGCAAAGACGCAGCCCTGAACAAAGCACGCAAAGATCGGGGAGTACTCATAGCTTCAGGATTTATTGCAGGTGGTGCTTTGATGGGAGTAATCAGTGCTTTGATGAAGTTTGGAAATATTAATTTAATGGCCAAAATCTGGCACGACACCAAAGGAGCAGAAATTCTTGCAGTTGTGATGTTTGCTGCCCTTTGCATATACTTCTTCTATGATGCTAAAAAGGCAAAGGTGGAACAGGAATAGGCTGTTGGGTGCAATTAGCCCGATGCAGCAAATCAATGTTCTCGCAATTGAATTATTCAATAACAAATGCATAATCATATATCATATTCTTTAACATTTTTGACAAAAAATCAACCCACTTGAACCCTACTCCACAAAATGTTAGAAAACATCTCATTGTGATTTGTGTCATTCTGGGATTTCATAGATTACATGCTCAGGATACAATCGTTATCACTGATGCCTTTAAAATCAAAAAACATAAATTACACATCGAAGCTTTGGGTCGCACCATTATCTGGGGATCAGTCAACTATGAATATTTCATACATTGGAATACTTCAATCGGAGGCGGCTTTGGAATAAGCTATTTCAGTAATGGAGATATTTATCGAGACAATAACGGAATTTCCGAAAAAGGAAGATATCTTGATATTAGCACATCTCAAATGTTATATGGAAACTATTTTTTTGGAAAAAGAAAACATCAGTTCTTTTTAACTGGCGGGATAACAAATTTTCTGGATGTTTACAGAAGAAAATATCCTTCAGAAACAAAATACTCATCTGAAAGCCAGATTAAATGGAATGCAGGCATAGGATATCAGTATTCGTGCAAAAAAACATATTTCAGACTCACAGTCTATTGCATTCGAATGCCTGATCCATCGGGTTGGTTTCCTGAGATAATTCCATGGGCAGGAGTTTCTGTTGGGGTGAAGCTATAAGGCCTTGTGTCACCTTTTTAACAGAAGACAGAAAAAATGAAAATTGGATTTTGATGTATTTAGTTTTTTTTTAACTTTGAAGCCTAATAACCAATAACACCAAAAACCATGAAGAACATTCTCTATCTATTGACATTACTCGCATTTGTAGCCTGCAACAGCGACAATAAAAGCGGATTCATTGAACCCGAAAATGATGAATTTGCATCATTTCTTAAGCATTTTAAACAAACCGAACTCCCCGTTGCTGTAAAAGGTTGTTATGAAGATATTGATGGACTCACAGAATTTGACGGATCAAACTTTTCTCAATTTACCGATGCCTATCATTTTTCATACAAACAAATTCCCTCCAACGGAAATTACATAGCAGTTATTTCATTGCAAATTGCAGATTGTTTTATTCCGGTGCTGACAACCTACAAGCCCGACGGAACAATTATTGACAAAAAAGTAATTGCCATTGGCCAATGCGGTCATGATTGCGGATACGAATGTGAAGAATTTATGACAATCAAGGCCGATTACTCCATATACACTTCAGACACCATCACTTCATGCGAGTGTGACGACATGTGGGAAATCATCCCCGGCACCTGCGAAGACTTCGTGATTTACAAAGAAGGGAAAATCAACAACGACGGCAAAATTGAGTTGTCGGATGAGATAAAAAAACCGCTGTAAGAACAGTTGTATTTTGTAAAGTTGAAGAGACATTTACCTTGTAACAGATCTGTCTCATAAGGAGAACTGACTTCAACAGGTACATTTGTTGATTGATAATCAAAAGTTTTCATTTTTATTCATCGGAAACAAATTCTGTCCAATTTCTAAATTAATTTTCACAAAAACATATTGAATGGCAGTGAGCAGCTCATTATCATAACACTTTGAGGTGAAAACACCCCAATTAATTGGTTTGTATGAAATTGAGGGGTTTTCACCTCATTTTTCCTTAGGTTTTATCGGTATTTTTGTAGTTGTATAATCCCCAAATACACAATCAATATGAAATTACTGAATCCATTTTCAAAATTACTACTTGCTCTCATTGTCATAAATGCCATAGCTTTTGAACAGGTTTATTCCCAAACAAAGGACATCACACAGGATCTTGCATGGAAACGACCTGTTGCATTTATAGAAAACAAAGGACAGTTTGACAACAGAAACTGGCAATCATCAGTTGTTGAATATGCCGTTGATCACAACAGTTTTCGTATTTTCTTTGCAAAAGACGGACTCACATACAGATTTGACAAATTCATCAGATGCCCTAAAGAAGACCGAAAAGTTCACGAACCAAAACGCACAAATGTCAGTGAGCTGGTTACAGTATCATGGCTAAACTCAAACCCCAATGTTGAAATTATTGCAAGCAATAAATTTGATGCATATTTTTCATATGCCATTTATGACAGGGACAAAGACATCACCACCAATGAAAACCATATAGACGGCTACCAAAAACTGGTTTACAAAAACCTGTATGACAACATAGACGTGGAATATGAAATTCATCAGGGGCAGGGGATTAAATACAACATTATTCTTCATCCGGGAGCTGATATTTCACAGATTCAGATGAAGTATGAGGCAAAGCACACAAATATTGAGAATGAACAAATCAGCATTGAACTGGATAACCAGGATCAGATTGTAATAAAAAGTTCACTTGGAGAGATTAAGGAATCGAGCCCCGTTGCGTTTTCAGGCGCAAACCTACAGGAAGTACCTGTTCATTATCACTTTGAGAATAATATTCTAAGTTTTGTGGCTGATGAATATGACAAATCACAAATTTTCATAATTGATCCGTGGATTGTATCAGCAACTTTCAACACATCGGGGGCAGCATGGGAAGTGGAAACAGATGCAGCAGGCAATGTGTATGTGATTGGTGGGGAAACACCAATGCGTCTTGATAAATATAATAGCGCTGGAGCATTGCAATGGAGCTATAACACTCCCTGGGACACTGCGGGATACTGGCTTGGCACACTTGCCACAGACCTGACAGGAACAAGCTTTATCACTGCCGGAACATCACCACGCATACAACGCATCAACACTTCAGGGGGGATGGTCTGGAACAACACCGGATACAATGCTACATGTGAATACTGGACTATCACCTTCAACTGTGACCATTCAAGGCTCATCGTGGGAGGTACTTATGTACCCGGAATTTTTAGTTTTGATTATTCTTCTGCTATCTATAACATTAACATCACCAATGGCTCTGTTATAAGTTTTCAAACTTTTGACACTGTAACTATTGGTTTTGTTACTCCAATTGAAGTAAGGTCAATTTCGGCATCAAAAAATGCTAAATACATGTTTCTTACTCATAATCATGTGGGGCAGATAACACAAAACGTTGGAGCATGCCCTAGTTCAGTTCCATATTACAAAATCAATAATGGACATACTCTTGCCTACAAATGCGAGAATTATCTTCCTGCAACTCAAAACGGAGGAGGATTGAAGGCCATTACTTCAAATGATTTATATGTTTATACCCATAGTGGCAGTCAGATTCATCAAAGAGATCTCAGTTCAGGTGCTTTAATAAGATCTGTTAACCTGCCAGGTGGTTCAAGTTATACATCACTTGGAAGACTTGTTGTTCGAAACAGCGGTCTTGATGTTGACGATTGCGGCAATGTGTATGCTGGCTCAGGTGACAGGGTTGTCAAGTATGACCAGGACCTGAACTTTATTTCAGAAGCAATGACAACAAGTGGATTTACTGTATATGATGTGAGTGTCAACAGTAACGGAGAAGTCATTGCCGTAGGTGCTGTACATAATAATAGTCAAAACATTAGATCCGGATACATTCAGTCACTGAACATGAGCACCTGCGGACAATATGTGCCTGAATGCTGCGATGCAACCATTTGCCCATTAAGTCCAATATGTGACACTGACCCTGCATTCAACCTGACTCCCAGTGCCCCAGGCGGAACATGGAGCGGAACAGGAATAACAAACACCACCAACGGAACTTTTGATCCATCTGTTTCGGGCACTGGTACCTTCTGGGTTTATTATACTGTTGCCTGCGGAACAGATTCTGTTCTTGTCACTGTAAATCTTTGTAATGTACTGAGCGTTTGCAAACTAACCAATGGCGACCTCTCTGTAACAGGTGGCACTCCGCCATACACATGGCAGCAATGGTCTCCAACAACTATTAACTGTAATAATTCGGCAAACTGCACTGCATGCGGAGGCACATGGTTTTTCTTTTCATGTATGGGTGGCACATGTCCCTGTACAGTTTACAATTGGTCCACATTTGCCACAGGAGATGTTGTTTCACCTCCAGCCAACTGGCCTGTTCGTGTGTTTGATTCATTTGGTAATGAATTGATATTACCTGATTATGCTTCCATTGCAGATTGTACGCTTCCGGTTGATTTAATTGAATTTAAGGGAGAAATTCAGAAAAACTCCAATTTGTTGTCATGGTCAACAGCATCAGAGATAAACAATCACTTTTTTATTCTGGAACGTTCAGAAAACGCAATAGACTTTATCGCTCTGAGCAGAATTAATGGTGCAGGCAACACAAATGTTATTACTACATACTTGTACGAAGATACAAATCCTCTTACTTTTGGATATTACCGCCTGAAACAGGTTGATTTTGATGGAAAATATTCATATTCTGATGTTCTCTATCTTGACCGAACGGGTGTATCTTCAATTTTCAATGTAACGATTTGGCCAAATCCGGCAAATACACAAGTCAATGTATGCTATCATATTTCCAACAACGGCAAGGTTGAAGCCGAACTGATGGATGCCACAGGAAGAATAGTACTAAAAGAGCAATATGATTCCAGATCGGGGCTCAATCATGAGATTCTGAATATTTCAGGCCTAGCCAATGGCATATATATTCTCAATTTGTCAAGTAATGGAACTAGCAGCAAATTCAGGATTGTGAAGAACTAACTAAGGACAACCTAATTTACTTTTTACTAACACTTCAAAAAAAGTTGATACGTGTTGAATGACGCATATTTTTATAATTCACTATATTTGCCCCTTGAATTATTAAAACATGTTATTCAAATCCAATTTCAAACTCTGTGTAGTCCTTTTATCTTTTATGTCTTGTTGCAATCTGCTCTATGCACAAACCAACTGGACAAAATATCATGAGAATCCTGTACTGAAAAGAGACACCGTTTTGGCCAATCTTCCCAATGACATCTATGCAATCAGTGACTGCTGGGTTATGAAAGATGGGGCAACATATAAAATGTGGTACACATGTGGAGGACTAAATTATCCTGCCGACACACTTTTAAGAGCCAGACTCTGTTATGCAACTTCTGCTGATGGTATCATTTGGAACAAACACGCTGGCAATCCTGTGCTTGATGTTTCCTATACCGGTGGATGGGATTCACTTGGAGTGGAAACGGCTACCGTCATTGTTGACTCAGCTGCACCAGCAAGTGAAAGATATAAAATGTGGTATGCCGGACAATATTTCAACACTTACCGTTATGACATTGGTTATGCATTTTCTCCTGATGGGATAAACTGGACAAAGCATCACGAACCGGTTCTGATGGTTGGTGCTCCCTCACAATGGGACAACGGATTTCTTGAAGGGCCTTCTGTAATCAAAGAAGGCAATGAATATAAAATGTGGTATTGCGGCTATGATGCTGTTGTTGACGGATCAGGTACTGACGGACGCGCAAATATCGGTTTGGCAACTTCAACAGACGGGATTAACTGGACCAAACATCCGGGCAATCCGGTGCTTACAACAGGAACAAATTCATGGGACAGTATCTATGTACAGGATCCACATGTTATAAAAATCAATTCAATGTATTATATGTGGTTTGGTGGTGGGTCCAATGATGCAGCCTATGATCAGCAGGTTGGTTTTGCAACATCATCAGACGGTATCAACTGGACAAAATCACATCTTAATCCTGTTCTCGCAAGAGGAAATCCCGGCGAGTGGGACCAGGTAACGGCCTCATTTCCAACTGTTCTGCTCGATAATGGCACTTATAAAATGTGGTACACAGGAAAAGATTCTGATCCCCTCCCACCATCCTCTCTTGATTATTTCTGGGAAATAGGATATGCAACTGCACCGGAAACAAATTCTGTCTTTAATAAAAAACCAAATGACAAAACCTTACTTACTGTTTATCCAAATCCTGCTGAAGATGAAATCAACATATCAGTTTCTGAGCAATTAGCGAATGCTGACATTATCATTGTCAACGCATTTGGACAGATTATTCAAACCACATCAATACCCTCTAATAGTCAGAAACTTACAGTATCAACTGAACACCTGAAAAACGGCATTTATTTTTTGCAATTGATTCACGAAACTCATTCATCAGGTCACAAAATCATCATTGCAAAATAAGAATATTTGAAACCGCTTGTGTTCCACATATTAAATGAATAAGTAAACCCATAAATAAGACATAACCATGAGCAATCCCAACAAACAAAAAATTGTAAAAGTACTTTTCATTATTGCAGCAGCTTTTTCAATTTTTTCGGCTATAGGAAGTTTTCAAAATCCGGTTGGCTTAACACTGACTTCCGGATATTTATATTCAGCAGCAGCAGTATTGTTTATTCTGGCTGCTGTATTTTATAAATCAAAAAAGAAAGAATAGCACAATTTCAAACTTTTTTTTAGTTCCTGCTATAGCTCAGGGGTTTCCTTTGTAGCCCAAAATGATTTTTTAACAATTAGTTTTTTATTGACACTGTATTCGTATTAATTCTTTTTGCACTATATTTGCTGTCAGTAACTTTATAAAAAAAATTAATCAAACATATCATTATGAAAAAAATTACAACCTTCGTTTTTGTTCTTGCCATAGCATCCGTTATTATTGTTTGCGGGAGAACATCTTCAAATGATTCAAAAGAAGAAACAGAAAAAAACCAGTCAAAACAACAAACTGATTATCCCTCAGTTGAGATAGGTGATAATATATGGATGACAGAGAATCTCAATGTAATTCACTTCCGCAATGGTGATGAAATTTTTCAGGCAACCACCATGGAAGAGTGGGTGGATGCTGGCAAACAAAGAAAAGCAGCATGGTGCTATTATGATTTTAATACTGAAAACGAATCTGTTCACGGCAAATTGTATAATCTTTACGCTGTTAATGACTCACGTGGCCTTGCTCCCGAAGGATGGATGATTCCAACTGTTGAAGATTTTTCAAACCTGATTGATTTTGCAAGAAAGATTTCCCCCGATAATTTGAAGTCCTGCTTGCTTGAAAACGGAAAAAGTGGATTCAATGCGCGTTTTTCAGGCTGGTGTGACGATGAAGGATACTTCAGCGGCATGGACGAGGGCGGAAGCTGGTGGTCATCAATTATGGCAGATGGATGGGGAAGAATGTTATATATTGGTAGTTATGACAGCGGCGTATTGATTTCTGAAAACACACCTGAGTATGGTTATTCTGTTCGTTGTATTAAAGATTAACACATGATGAAAAATTTCACAATCTTGCTACTCATCTCTTCATTAACAGGATGCGCAGCTAACAACCCTGAACAAACAAATGTCAAAGAGTATTTCATTTTGCAGAAAGATGCCGAAACCATCTCCCTGAACACTTTTAAAGACAACAGAATCAATGAATTTGCTCAGTATCCTGTGGATGCTACAACCATCTACTGCACCGATGGCATTGAACATTTGGCCATGCTGAATAAAGAAAATAGTAAAGTCACAATTCATAATTTTATCAGCTCAACACAAAAATCATTTTCTGTTCCTTTTGAATTTAAACCACTGGTTTTGTTTCTCAAAGACAACTATTTATTCATCGGTGGTTCAATGGAAACTGAAATGCTGATTCAGTTCAATTTTATTACAGAAGAATGGTTTGCTCTGCATGTGCCCGAACAGGTTTCGTTTAAAAACAAAGCCATTGACGACATTGTTTTCTTCAATGACATGCTTGTGGCTGTTGACAATATTGTCATGCCTAAGTATTTATTGTATTACAATTATACAGCTGATAAAAAATGTGAATATTCACATCTGTTTCAGCTGAAGGAAAACGGCACCTATGAAAGCTATAAGAAAGCATATCCAACTGATCAGTATTTGGGATTATACTCTACCACCTATGGAAGAATGGGTGGTTCATGTCATATTTCTGTATATAACATGAATGACCTGAGCATGAGTTTTGCATTTTCTACAACAACAAAAAGAGGAGCCCCACCTCATATATTCAATGATTTTTGCATCATTAACAACACTCTGTATATTGCAGACAATCAAAACGGACTTGGAAAACTGAACAATATTGGTTCTCATTTAACAAGCAATTCAGGAAAATATGGCAATGCAAGAATTTCAACTACATTGATTAGCTATACCGTTTTTGAAGGAGAAGAAGTTGTTCGTCTTCATGCAGTAAATAACACAAACAAGTTAATCATAACACTGCAAAACAAAAAGGGAGATTACAGACATGTAGTTTATGAAGTTGAAGAATAATTGTGAATTCTATCTTAACTCATTTATCAGATTTATTAAGACACAATTAATAAATCAAAGACACACATTTTTTTTAAATTTTTTTTTTAAGAACATTTTCTTACTCCATTAAATTAAATTAAATTAAATTGAATTAAACTAACTTCACTATTTCCTTCAATTAGCAATAGCAAAAAGTCATTGTTTTTGATATAGCTATCTTTAATTTTATTAATCATAATGAAGATTTCTTATCTGACTTTGTGTTAGATTCATCCAAATTATTATTTATTATTAGAGATAAACATAAATTATCAATGTTTTTTTTATAAAAACGTATTGATCTCAAATTTATATTTTAATTTTGTACTGGCAAAAAAATCTGTTAATAGGTTTTGCTGATAATTTTGCCCATGAGATATTAAGTTTAATCAATTCAGAACCTAAAAAACAAAAAAAAAACTTATGAAAATTATTTCAATTACAACACCCTGCAACCCAAGAGGTGTGCAAAATTTTACCCAAACTGTTGGCATATTATCGCTGATAGTGTCATTGGTTTTTTCCTTGAACCTGCATGCTCAGGAAAGACCACAGAGGCCTGTACAGGAAATTGAGAATACAGTTGTTATTCAGAAAACAATTGTAAAGCATGATCTTTCAGTTTCACACCCGGCACAAAGTGAAATTAATTCTTCCATTGAAAGTATGCCTTATTACAATTATAATGGCATTACCGACCCCGAATTGGCAAAAGCAGCCTGGTATGCTGACCAGCCAAAACAGGAGAAACCACAAAAAGCAACTCCATCGGTCTCTGCTAACACTGGGGCAGGAGTTTCTGGTACAGGCAGCATCAATAGCAACAATATCATTTCAACACCTGCAAAAACCCAAAGCAATCAAACAGGTGAAGAAAGGATGTTGCCAAGAGACTATGATGACAGCAAAACCAACACTAAAAAAAAGAATTAATCTAATTAAAGAGAGATCAATTATGAAAAATAATATTTACAATTTGACAAAATACGTGGCAGTTGCAATTTGCACCATGTTTTTAGGTTATTTCAGTTTAACCTATGCTATAGGCCAGACTACCAGCACATTTAGCGCAAATCCAAATCTTGCCATTGTTGATAATGCATATGACGGAACTCTTGCCAGCATGACAGGAAGTCCAATTATCGTTAGCGGAATCCCTGCAGGTGCAATATCAAATATCGAAATAGGCTTGAGTATGACACATACATGGGTTGGTGACCTTGTTATCAAACTTGTTTCTCCCGATGGTACTGTTTTTGGTATTATGAGTCGCCCCGGATTTGCAGATCTTGTTGATGATGGCACGGGCGGTTACGGCAATGGAGCTGATTTGGACGGAACTCAAATCACTTTTTCTGATTTATCATCAAACGATGCTGAGCTTATGGGCTCAGGCATTGCAATTGTGTGCGTTGATAATGGCATTTGTGACTTTTTTCCAAACAGAGGTTCTATAACAACAGGTCCTCTTTCTTTTTCCGGATTGTTTTCAGAAACTATGAATGGAGAATGGAGCCTATACATTGGAGATGGTGGTCCTGGTGATTTGGGTCAGTTTATTTCATGGGAAATCAGAATTACGTATAATGTATTTACATGTACAAATGGCGTAGGCTGCCAGATGCCTAATTTTTCTGAAGGATGGTTCAGCTCAACTAATTCAGGCTATTATGCTTATGAAGGTTTTGTTCCACATACCAACACAATACAATCTGTTTGTTTTTGGGGGGGATATTATGATACAAATACATCTAGTGATTGTAGCCCTGGTCCTGGAGACAACTTCATAATTACTTATTATTCAAACAACTCCGGAATTCCCGGAAGCGTTGTTGCAGGTCCTTTTTCAGTGACCCCAACTAAACAGATAACAGGTAATTTTGTACAGGGATTTTTAACAGAGTGGGGTTATGAAGTTTCTCATCCTCCGGTAACTGTCAACCCATTTGAGGCATATTGGATAAGAATTGAAAATGATATACCTGCTGGATCATGTGTATGGTATTGGGAAACTGCATCACCCGGGGATGGAATTTTTTACCAGTCCAATGTTGGCATTCTGAATGCAGACCTTGCTTTTTGTCTTGATGTACCAATTAATAATGATGGCATTTTAAGTCCTTCAACCTCAAATGATCTCTGCCAGAATGCAATACCTGTTTCATGCGGATCAACAGTTACTGGAACAACGATAGGTTCTACCAACATTGATGCTCCAACATATTGCGAAACCTGGTTAAATACAGCAGGTGGTGTCTGGTATAAATTTACAGGTAATGGCGGCATAACAGAAGTAAACACATGTACAGCAGGAAGTTATGATTCCAAAATTGGAGTCTTTTCTGGTAGCTGTGGTGCTCTTACTTGCATTAGCGGAAATGACGATGCAGGATGCGGCTATAGTGGGTCATTATCATCAAGTGTAACTTTTTGCTCTGAAATTGGTGTAGATTATTACATTTATGTTACTGGATACAATACCAACGAAGGAGATTTTACACTAACAATAAACTGCGCTATCTCAAATCCTCCAACTATCATTAATTGTCCTGCTGACATCACTGTAAATAACATTCCCGGAATGTGTGGTGCTAACGTTATTGTTCCCGTTCCTGTGTTTGGAGTGGATTTTGACGATGATTGCGGGGCTTATATTTACAATGATTTCAACTGGACAAATGATGGCAGTGGTTTTTATCCTTCAGGAACTACCATTGTCACTTGGATAGTTGATGATTTGGATTGGCAATCAGTCCATTGTTTTCAAACAATTACTGTTTTGGATATTGAAAATCCAGAAATTGTATGTTCAGATATTAACCTGAGTTCCCAAACTGGTTCCTGTAATTATATTATGTGTGACAACCAGTCAGGATTTGACGGAAACTATGCTCCACTCAACTGGACATTCAACAACACAAATTCCGGTGATGGATTTATTAATACTTCAGGTGCTCCTTCAACAATAGATATAACTGGAGGAAACAACGGAAATCAAAGTTATGCTATTTATGATGTTTTGGTTCCCTGCGACGGCACCATCTCTTTTTCCTGGAATTATTCAACAACTGATGTTCCTTTATATGACAAATTTGGAGTATACTTAAACAGCACATGGATTCTTTTGTCTAATGACCTCGGCTCACAAACTCAGCAAGGGTTTTTCCAGATTGACGTATATGCAGGTGATGTATTTTCATTTAGCATTTATACAACTGATGGTTTATTTGGTAGGGCAAGTGCAACTATTTCTTCTTTTACATTTACAGATTCTGATCTCACTTTCCCATCTGTAAGTGACAATTGTGATGTTTTTGAAGTTACAAATAATGCTCCTACTGTATTTCCAGTCGGAACAACAACAGTAACCTGGACCATTTCTGATGCATTTGGCAATACAAACAGTTGCGCGCAAACTGTTATTGTTAGTGACGATGAATTACCTGTCATCATATGCCCGTCTTCAATAAACACATCAACTGATCCGGGTATATGTACTGCTTCAGGTGTTGTACTTGGCACTCCATTAACCAGTGACAACTGCGGGATTGGAAGCACCTTCAATGATGCTCCGGCCAACTTTCCAACGGGTACAACAACTGTAACGTGGACAGTGGTTGATTTGAGCAGCAACTCTGCTTCATGCACCCAGACTGTTACTGTCACAGACAATGAGAATCCAACAATTACATGTCCTGCAGATGTAAATGCTGATACTGATCCTGGATTCTGCTTTGCCTCGGGGCTAGCTCTTGGCACTCCATTAACCAGTGACAACTGCGGGATTGGAAGCACCTTTAATGATGCTCCGGCCAACTTCCCAACAGGGACAACAACTGTAACGTGGACAGTGGTTGATTTGAACAGCAACTCTGCTTCATGCACCCAGACTGTTAATGTCACAGACAATGAAGATCCAACAATTGTATGTCCTCCTGATGTCAATGTTCCTTTTGACCCCGGCTTCACATACGCAACAGGTGTATCTCTTGGCATTCCAACTACCGGAGACAATTGTGGTGTTGATCAGGTTTTCAATGACGGCACTGAACCTTATATGCTTGGAAACACTATAGTTACATGGACTGTTATGGATGCAGAAGGAAATTCTGCAACCTGTCAACAAACTGTAACCGTGTATGACCCAACTGTTAGCATTGATTTCTCAAATCAGGGTTATGGCATATTTTTGCAAAACAATCCCAACCCATTTAATCATTCAACAACAATTATGTTTGGTTTTGACCTTGGAGCCAATATCTCTCTCAAAGTTGTTGATGTTTTCGGAAGACTTGTTTCTGTTGTCATTGACGAAAAATTTATGTCAGCAGGTATGTATGAATATCCTTTCGATGCTTTTGCATTAGGTCTTTCTCCGGGAGTTTATTTCCTCCATCTTAATGTTAATGAAAAAACTATCATTAGCAAAATGGTTATTAATTAATTAATTATTTATTTATTTAAACCAAAACTTCAAAAAAGGCATTCTTTAAAAGAATGCCTTTTTTATAATTCTTCAACCATCCAAACAATAAACACATCTTTTCATCAATATGTCTCCAACAATCTCTCAAATTAACCACGGATGAACGAATGAATGAGGCACATCATTTCATACACCTAATCATGTGTTTTTGCATTCTTCCCCATTTTCGTTCATTAATTACATACATCATATCGGCTATTTCCCAGTCAACTGCACCGAAACTATTTCGGAACGCATACAACCCAATCATTGCCCCTGTGAGACATTCATCTGTGTACATCTGAGTGGTGAAATTGCCCAAACTGTAAGCCACCAGTGCTTTTCTGGGCCGTGCAATTGAGTCTTTCAGCAACACTGCATGTTCCGAAATCTGTAAAAAATTCTCATTCTCCTTGTATTTCTGCTCATACCCGTTG
>CAZGIW010000046.1:0-30130 GCA_964526285.1 uncultured Bacteroidales bacterium
TTTTTGTGTTTAAGCTACAAAGATAATAATTAATTTTTAAAGTTAGCACCATTACTCCAACGGAGGGGAATGTGTCGCGATGTGGTTTGGTGTGACAAATGTGACGTGGGAGGTAGGTGAACCTCGCCGAACTTGGAAATAGGTGTAAAACTCGCTGAAATAACATCAGTCTTTTAACCTGTCAGAGCCGAATACCGAATTCCCCAACCGTTACTCGCCTCCCAACCCAACACCGAATGACCCGTTCAGTGATCCCCTTTCAAACATTTTTCCAACGGAGGGGAATGTGTCGCGATGTGGTTTGGTGTGACAAATGTGACGTGGGAGGTAGGTGAACCTCGCCGAACTTGGAAATAGGTGTAAAACTCGCTGAAATAACATCAGTCTTTTAACCTGTCAGAGCCGAATACCGAATTCCCCAACCGTTACTCGCCTCCCAACCCAACACCGAATGACCCGTTTAGTGATCCCCTTGAGAACAAAAATATTTTCCTCCATTTATTCATTTCGCTATCAACTTTTTTCTAATTTTGTCCCAAAATTGAAGTATCAATTATGAAGGCACTCACCAAAACTCATTTTACTTTTGATGGCCAGACTTCTGAATATTTTGGAAAAGTCAGAGATGTTTATACCATTGAAGACCAGCTACTTGTAATGGTGGTTTCAGATCGGATATCGGCTTTTGATGTGGTGCTGCCCGAGGGAATCCCATATAAAGGTCAGATTTTAAACCAGATTGCTGAAGGTTATCTGGATGCAACCACTGATATTGTTCCCAACTGGAAAATTGCAGTTCCCGACCCCATGGTTATGATAGGACATTATTGTGAACCATTCAAGGTTGAAATGGTTATCAGAGCCTACCTCACTGGTCATGCATGGCGTGAATATAAAGCCGGCAAACGTGCTATCTGCGGTGTACACATGCCCGAAGGAATGAAAGAAAACGACAGGTTTCCAGAACCTTTGATTACTCCCACAACAAAAGCAGCAGTGGGACATGATGAAGATATATCACGCGAAGAAATTCTGCGCACAGGACTTGTGAGTGAAGAAGACTATATCAAACTGGAAGATTATACCCGTAAACTATTTGAACGAGGCACAGAAATGGCTGCAAAACAAGGACTTATTCTTGTTGATACCAAGTATGAATTTGGTAAAAAAGACGGACAAATCATGCTCATTGATGAAGTTCACACTCCCGATTCATCACGCTATTTCTATCTTGAAGGATATGAGGAAAGACAACAGAAAGGAGAGCAACAACGACAACTTTCAAAGGAATTTGTGCGCGAATGGTTGATGGAAAACGGGTTTCAGGGAAAAGAAGGACAGCAAATTCCTGAGATGACTCATCAGGTTGTGAATTCAATCACTCAGCGTTATACCGAACTGTATGAAAAAATCACAGGTGATCAGTTTGTTCCGGGGTCGCAGGGGGATGAAAACGTGTTGCTCCGGATTGAAAAAAACATCACTCAGTTTTTGCACACATATAAAAACAGATAAAATAAAGGATGAATTATGGCAGCTTGTATCGGAATCAGACATGAAGATAAATATGTAATGGAAAGGCGTGTGCCCGTTGTGCCGGCACACATGAAAAAACTCATTGAAAATCATGGTTTAACTTTTTGTGTACAAACATCACCCAAAAGAATTTTTACTGATAATGAGTATCGCAGTGTTGGTGCCAATATAAAAGAAGACCTGAAGCATTGTCCCATTATTTTTGGGGTGAAGGAAATTCCCGAAGCATTTTTTGAGGAAGGCAAAACTTATGTGTTTTTTTCACATGTGATTAAAGGTCAACCATACAACATGCCCATGCTGAAAAAGATGATGGAACTGAAATGCAATCTGATTGATTATGAAAAGGTTGAGGACGAAATGAACCGCCGTTTGATTTTCTTTGGGCGTTTTGCGGGGCTGGCAGGCATGATTAACACACTGTGGTCGTTCGGACAACGATATAAAGAACTTGGCATTCAAACTCCTTTTGAAATCATCAGGCAATCTCACACTTACAATTCGCTTGAAGATGCACGCAAAGATATCTCAAAAGCAGGAATGGAAATCGCAAAACATGGTCTTCCTGAAGAACTATCACCTTTCATTGTTGCTGTCACAGGATATGGCAATGTTTCAAACGGTGCTCAGGAAATTTTCAACCTGATGCCTGTAAAAGAAATTGCTCCTGAAGAGATTCCTCTGATTGCACAGCAGAAAGATTTGCCACGAAATGTAATCTACAGAGCCGTGTTCAAAGAAAAAGACCTTGCAAAACGAAAAGACGGCTCAGCATTTGAACTTGAGCATTATTATGCACATCCTGAAATGTATGAAGACCGTTTTGCCCAATACATTCCTTACCTCAATGGCATTGTGAACGGCATGTACTGGGATACACGCTACCCCAGAATTGTGACAAAAGAATATCTTAAAAAACACTTTGCTGAAGGAAACCCACGTTTGGCAGTGATTGGCGATATCACTTGCGACCCAGACGGATCCATTGAGTGTACACACAAAGGCACTGAAATTGAAGATCCGGTGTTTGTGTATCATCCTGAGAACGGAAACTACACCATGGGTTTCAAGGGCAAAGGCGTTTTGATTATGCCAGTTGATATCCTTCCAAGCGAACTGCCCCGCGAAGCCTCAGAAGCATTTTCATCTGCCTTGAGAGGATTTGTACCAGCCATTGCAAAGGCAAATTTTAATGGTTCGTTTGATGAGCTAGTTTTGCCTTCACCCATTAAGAAAGCAACTATTTTGCACAAAGGTCAATTAACTCCGAATTACACTTATATTGAACAATATTTAAAATAACCAATTTAATATCAAACTGTTATGAAAAAAAAGATTCTTGTACTGGGAGCCGGCATGTCAGCATCAAGTCTGATTAAGTATTTGCTTGACAGAAGTTCCGAATTGAACTGGGAAGTAATTGTTACTGCCCGCAGCACTGAAAAAGCTCAGAGTAAACTTGAAGGCAATCCCAACGGTACCCCAAAAGCATTTGACATCAACAACATTGAAAATTTACCTGCACTGGTTGGTGATAGTGATGCTGTGATTTCATTGCTTCCTGCAAAATTTCACCCCATTGTTGCTCAGGAATGCCTGAAACAAGGCAAACATTTGTTTACAACATCATATGTATCTCCTGAAATGAAAGCCATGGATGCCGAAGCGAAGGCAAAAGGCTTATTATTTTTGAATGAATGTGGTGTAGACCCTGGTATTGACCATATGTCAGCCATGAAAATTATTGATGAAATCAATCATGCAGGCGGCACATTAAAAAGTTTTGAATCAAACACCGGCGGTCTTGTTGCTCCGGAATTTGACAATAATCCATGGAACTATAAGTTTACCTGGAATGCACGCAATGTGATACTTGCAGGACAGGCAGGTGCCAAATATCTTCAGGATAAAAAATACAAATACATCCCCTACGTACAGCTTTTTAAGAGAACCTATCCCATTTCTGTTCTCAATTACGGTGAATTTGATGTGTATGCCAACCGTGATTCGCTTTCATACAGAGAGGTTTACGGCCTTCAGAACATTGACACCCTGTTCAGAGGAACTCTTCGTCGTCCGGGATATTGCCAGGCCTATGATGCATTTATACAATTGGGAATGACTGACGACACATATGTTATGGAAAACTCTGACAAACTCACATACAGAGATTATCTTGAGGCATTTCTTCCTTATCGCAATGGTGTTTCTGTGGAAGACAACTTCTGCATGACAACCGGGATTGAGAAAGGTTCTGAGATGTACAAAAAATTTGAGTGGCTTGGAATTTTCGAAAACACTCCGGTTACACTTGCCAACGCAACACCAGCTCAGGTACTTCAGGAAATTATTGAGCCCAAATGGACTCTTGGTTCGAATGATTTGGATATGATTGTGATGCAGCACAGATTTGTGTATGAACTGAATGGTAAAAAAATGGAGCGCAAATCATCACTGGTAGTAATAGGAGAAGATCAGGTGCACACAGCCATGTCAATCACTGTTGGAGTTCCTCTGGCAATTGCAGTAAAACTTTTCCTCACCGGAGAGATGAAAGCATCAGGCGTTGTGATTCCTGTGAAACCAGAAGTTTACACTCCTCTTCTCAACGAACTGGAGAACTACGGAGTGAAATTTGTGGAAGAAGAGAAAGAACTTTAGTTCCGGCTCCTTTTCAGCTCAACTATTTTTGGCTAATTATCTGTTAATCAAAGCCCCTATCTGCAGAGCCGGTCCCTGATAGCGGTTGTTGTCGGCGATGAAGTAAGTGAACTGTGAAGTGATGAGCAATCGTTGACTAAGCAGATAATCCACACTGAACAATGGGGCATACAAAAAAGTGCTCCTATTGTATAAATATGATTCAACAAGTTGACTCCCCAGCTGTTCTTCAATGTGCAGATTTCTGATTTTACCAAAACCTGCAAATGCGGAAAATGTGTATCTGAAATGATTTCCTTTGTATGTGATTCCTCCAAAAACACCACCATAACTGAGATAAATATACGAGTTGTCAGAATTTGCAGTGCTGTAATTCCCCTTCAATGTGCCTCCGTAAATTCCAGTTGCAAAAAATTTCCCGGGATAAAAACGAAGGATACCGCCAATACCACTACATGGCACACTGAATTCTGAATGTGGATTTTCAGCAGAAACAGATGCGGTTTGATAAATCAACATTCCGCCACTGTAAATGTTTTTGTTGCTATCTTTCTGAGCATTACAAAAAATTACAGTCAAAAATAACATTTTTAACAAGAAAATTTTGGAAAAACTCATCGAAGCCATTTTTAAAATCAAACAAAATTACAAAAAACAGCCGAACTCATTGAAAGAATCCGGCTGTGATTATATTGAATTAAAAAACAGGAGGGATTAGAGTGTATCCATTATTGATAATACCTGACTTTCGGTTGATGGCTGCATATCCAGTTCTATATGCAAAGGTCCGCCTGTAGTATAGTTCTCTTTAAAATAATGCAATTGTCCGCCTGATTTTCCCAGGGCAAACACTGTCACAGGTTCTCCGTAGGGCAAGTTATTTGCCTGAAAATTTGAAACCTTGATATATGAGTGCAGATTATTGAAGATGATGTAAACATCAATCAGGTTTGTATTGGCACCTTCTGCCTCAAAAGTGATTGAAGATTGTGCCGTTCCTGTAAACTTTCGTGCGATGTTAACCCACCCCATCTTCGCCATTTTCGCCTGATATCCGTATGAATTTGTTGTCAGGGATGTGACATTGTCATTTGTAAACAGATATCCTGCCTGCAGCACATCATTGTTCCAGTCGTTTGCTGTGCCTGTGGTAAAACCATAAAACAACTGCATGGAAGCATCGGGCGCTGATGAAGGTGCCATAAATGGCAGTCCACAATACTCTTTTAATTCCAGTTCATCAGCATCCTTAAATGCTTTGAATCTCAAATTGCCGCCTGAATAGAGCATACTTCCCTGAGCTACACCGGGGAGTTTGGAAAGAATCATGTTTTTTATACTGTATGCCTCAACTAATTTAATTGTATATGGATATGTGATATCAGAATGATCACTCTTTTTCATGAAAATTTCTTTTGGAACATCAAAAATCTTTGTTCCTTCCTGAGCAGTTATGGTATCTCCATTGATTGAATCAATGACAAATTCCTGTTCTTCAGGCTCATTCAAATCATAGAAATCATCCATACTTTCATAATTATTGCTTTTGTCTGGATTATCATCATTGAGTCTGTCTTTGGAGCATGATGCCAATACTATTAGTATGGTCAATGCCGTGATAAAAAACTTTGATTTTGCTTTCATGATATTTGATTTTTTAAAATTATTAATAGCTTTTTGGATAAGCCGGACATTTTCCGTTGCCCGAACCACCACATTTTCCAAATGAGAGGAACAAACCTACTCCCAGAGACCCTTCTCTCCACTTTGTATCGTATCTCCACTCCAGATATGGTTTTAAACGACAACTGAGATTGAACAACAAACCACATCCGCCTTCAACAACCACATTGTTCTTTTTGCGTACAGCTGCTCCGTATTGTTCAAAATTAATCCAGTTGTTATAGTATACACCTGCCAACAGATAGGGTTGAACTTTTCTGCGTGGCATCATTAAATAATTCAAATCAAAACCGGCATAATATTCATGAATCCTGTTGCCGGGAAAATAATAGGAAAATCTTGGAGTAACTCCAAAATTTTTATTCAAAGGCATTTTAAATCTCACATCAAGAGCTGTACTTTCAGTTTGAAAATTATAAAATGCTCCGACACCAATCATGGGTTTTGGCTTAACAAAATACTGTGCATGAGTTTGTGACACCATTAAAATCACTGATAAAACAAACAGAATAGTGTGTCTTTGCTGAAGTAGGGATTGTGTTTTCATAGAGCTGTTGTTTTTGTTCACAGAAGTATTACACAAAAGTTTTGTGATACCCTTATATTATTAATTCAAAAAAGTTACAATCACATAATTTTAAAAACAAAACAATTGAATTTTATTCAATTGTTTTCTGATTAAATGAATTGACAAACAATATATTTCCAAGGCTGTCATATCCTTTAAACAAATTTACTCCCTGATGCCTGAGTCTTTCTTCACGGAATCCAATCAGGGTCAGTCCTGCATCAGCCGAATATTTGTTAATTATTTCTTTTACCGGCACATCAATATCATGAACAATGACTTCAATGTTTCGAGATGTGATTGGCAATCTTCCGCTTTTCAGTAAATCATCCATTTGTAATTTGACCTGATTCATATCTCCCTCTCTGCAAACATTGAAAATCTTAATCCTTCCTTTTTTCCAATCAGGATGACCTTTAATGATAAAACTCAGTAAAATCATCAGGTTTGAATTAACAACATCGGTTGTTTTAATCCACACATGAATTCCGTTTTTGCAAACAACTGGTTGTTTGCTTGTCCCGAGCAAACAAATATCAAAATTTCCGGAATGAACCAGTTGAAAATTATCCACAATGATATCAAGTTCTTTAGGGTCTTCCTTGTCAAAGTCAAAAATAACCATATTGTTTTCCATTCCAGCGATTCCGGGCATTTGGATTGACTGTGCAATGGAAGCAGTATTGGATGGTGAGATGAGTGTATCCACATACACATGATTGCTTCTGCCGGCACTTTTCAAAATATGAGCCATCTCCTGAAGTGACTGCTCATATGTTTCTTTTGAATAATATCCTTCAATGCGATGAACATACGTTCCGAATCCATATTTATATGAAATCCAGTCAAGCAACTTATAGGCTGTAGAACGTCTGAAAAAGTTTTTTGAAATACAAATTGCGCTGGGTCTCCACTCATTTTCTGTTTTACCCATCCTTTGTTTTTGCAGATACACCTGCAGTCTTCTGTTGAGCTGAAAAATTGCATTGGCAAAAATTGATGCAAGCCCTTTGCGGTTTTTATGATAATGATTGATATATAAATAAAGCAATGTAATCATTGAAAAAGCAAAAACAGTATATAGGCTGCTGATTTTGAACATCACCCATATTGCCGTGAGAAAGCCAATAAGCGACAAATACCACCTTGATTTGAAAGAAGGCCTGTAAGATGGAGACGATCCAAAATGATTCAAAAAGGAAATGAGGCATAGAGACCCATAAGTAACAAGAAAGAACATTGAAATAATCTGAGCAACAACATTCACATCACCCAAAACCACAAAAACCATGGCAATGATACATGTAATCAATGAAGCACTGACAGGCTCGTTGTCTTTTTCTCTGCCCTTGCCAAGCCATCTGTTGAGCCTTTTGGAAGGAAAGGACTGATCGATAGCCAATGCTTGTAAGGTTCGCGGAGCAACCATTACTGAACCCAAGGCAGATGAGAGAGTTGATGCAGCCAATCCCAAGGGTACCACAATGAACCCCCAAAGAGCAATATCAGTCATGACAAACTGATTATTTATCATATTCTCAACATCAGTAGAAATCTGAAATTTGTATGCTATAAACACATAAATAATCATGCCTGCAAAAGTTGCAGTCACAGTTCCAATCGGAATAGATTTTCCAGGCCTTTTCAAATCGCCTGAAAGTCCAACCCCTGCAGTCATTCCGGTAAATGCCGGAAAAACAATAGCAAAAACAATAAAAAACTGATCCATATTCTTCATTTCAGAAAACATGGAAACAACATTCTGATTATCTGCATGAGGACTATCGCCCAAAAAAAACAACACCAGTGATGCTGCCAGAATAGCAACTACAAAATACAATGCCTTCACTCCAAGATTGGCACCTTTCTTTAAAATAAGTATTGACAAAAAAAACATGATGGGAACACTCACAAACTGTCGGGGAAGCTCCATATTAAAATTACTAAAAACAAAACGAAAGAAAAAGTCAAACACCTCTGTAAATGCTATCACATAAAAGGCAACACTGATTGCCTGAGATAAATACAGTGCAATTCCGATAGTTGCTCCGATATTTAATCCGAATGAACGGGAAATAATGTAATACTCTCCACCTCCTTCTACACGTTTGTTTGTGGCAAGCTCAGATATGGCAAGTGATGTGGGAATGGTGACCATATGTCCCAAGATAACAATCAGTAACACACCACCTAGCCCCAAACTACCCACTGCAAAACCAAATCTCAAAAAAAGGATTGCACCGAGTATTGTGGCAATTGCTGTGAAAAACACAGGAGCTGTACCGAATTTTCTTTCAGAATTCATTTGATTATTCCTTGTATTTACAAAATAACGATTTTTTTCATTCAATAAAACAATGTAATTTTGAATTTTTGCAAAAAACATGAAAATTGTCTTTGTCAGACCCAAGCCTCTGCCCGAAACCATTGGTCTTCAGCATCTGATGATAGTTGAACCGCTGGAACTTGAAATGCTGGCAGTACTGATTAACGACATTCATGAAGTAAAAATCATAGATATGTTCCTTGAAAATAAGGAAATTGATCAACTTCTGATGGAAGATATTCCAGATGTTGTTTGTGTTACAGGTTATATAAATCATGTGCCTGCTATAATTGATGTTTGCAAAAAAGCAAAAAGGATAAGCCCTGAAATTCTCACTATTGTCGGAGGTGTACATGTGGAACTTAACCCCGAAGATCTTGATAATGAATGTATTGACTTTCGTGTTGTCAGAAATGCAACGCGGGTTTTTCCTTTACTGATCGGGCACATTTATAATAATGGATTTTTTCCTCCGGGTGTTTTAACCAAAAACCAAAAAATTAATTCAGCTGAACTACCCGGGTTTGATTTTTACTTACCCATTCCCGACCGTACACTCACAGAAAGATACAGAAGAAAATACTTCTATGTGTTTCACAACCGTGTTGCACTCATGAAAACATCAATAGGATGTCCGTGCAACTGCAATTTTTGTTACAGCATTGCCCTTACTGAAGGAAAGTTTTATCAGAAACCTCTTTCAGAAATTATTGAAGAGCTTCAGAACATAAAAGAGAAAGAAATATATATTGCTGACGATAACTTTCTGGTGAACAAGAGCAGAATATATGAGTTTATTGAACTTCTGAAAAAACACAACATTCATAAAAGGTTTCTTGTTTACGGAAGAGCCGATTTCATTGCTGCAAATCCTGATGTGATAATGAAGTTCAAAAATGCAGGACTTCGTTCCATTGTTGTGGGGTTGGAATCATTTTTTGATAATGACTTAAAAAGTTTCAACAAAAACACCACCACTGACATCAACATAAAAGCCATGGAAATTCTCAATAAATATGGAGTAAACTGTTTTGCTGCATTAATAATTCCGCCATGGTGGAAACGTGAAGATTTTATAAAAGCAGGCAAAACAATGCTAAAACTGGGAATCCGATATGTCAACCTTCAGCCGCTAACTCCTTTAAAAGGCATACAAATTGGCGAAGAAAACAGCAGGATGATAGTGAGCAGAGATAATTTTGCGCATTGGGATTTGGCACATGTCATTCTGGAGCCAGAGCATATGAGTGTTTCAGATTTTTACAAATGCATTCTTGATTTGTATGAGAAATTAATATTTCATCCCCGGCATATTTTCAGCCACTTAAAGTATCCTTTGCGGATGCAGTATAAAGTTGCCCGTGGATTAATGAAAGTCCGCAGGCAATACAAAGAGATTATTTGTGCTACAAAAAAAACAGAGAAACATAACTAATAATCCAAGTATTGGTAGCTTATAAAAAGATGTGCTGAGCAGATAAAAATCACTTAATTCTGTTGATTGCTTCCGGAATCACTTCAAAAGAATCAACAATTTCATTGGCAAGAGAAAAATCACCAATTAAATTAGCATGATTAAAAAAAATTGTTTTCATTCCTGATTTGGCAGCCCCTTCAATATCTTTCTTGTAGTCATTTCCCACAAACAGACAATGATTTGAACGCACATTCATTTGGATGCAAATATTCTGAAAAAATCTCATATCAGGCTTGGCATAACCCAGGTCTTTTGAGGAAAAGAAATGAGAGAAATACGACTCAATACCACCCCGTTTCAAAGCAAAACGCATGAGTGAGGTATCAGAAACCCCTGCATTGGTGGCCACCGCAAGACAATATTTTCTGCTTAGTTTTACAAGAGTTTTTTCAACTCCATCAAGAACTTCAATATAATCCCAATGGGCCATTGCTCCTGGTTTTTCAGGAAAATCACGCATCAGGGTGTCTCCCCAATCAAAAACAATGTGAGTCAGTTGTTTCATTGTGCAAATATATGTCAAACAATTGAAAACCAACATAAGATGAAGTACAAAAAAAAGTATATTGATTTATTGAATATAAATGCCATATACTAACAATTTTTTTAATTCTTTTGCGTTCATTTTTTTTTAAAGCATATGGAAAACTTCGATTTTCTTTTTGTTTGAATTGCAAAAAAACCTCTTATATTTTACCCTTTCAATTCAGGCAAATGAAGAAAAAACGTATTATTGTCTCAGTCATTAATGATTTGGCCACTGACCAGAGAGTAAAAAAGGTATGTGCTACTCTTTATAGTGCTGGATTTGATATTTTGCTCGTGGGTCGGAAACTCAAAAACAGCATGCCTGTTCATAACCGGCCATATAAGATTATCCGAATGCGTTTCATTTTCAACAAAGGTCCGTTGTTCTATGCCTTTTACAACATTCGGTTGTTTTTTTATCTTCTCTTCAGTAAAGCTGATATTTTTCATGCCAATGACCTGGACACTTTGTGGGCCAATCATCTGGCAGCTGTTATAAGAAAGAAAAAACTGGTATACGATTCTCATGAACTTTTTACCGAAGTCCCTGAGTTGATTTCCCGTCCCCGCGTAAGAAACATCTGGAAACGAATTGAGAAAAGAATATTTCCGAAATTAAAATATATTTTCACAGTCAATGAATCCATTGCCAATATTTTTCAGGAAAAATACGGAGTTAAAGTACATGTACTGAGAAATCTACCCTATTACAATAATCCCATTGAAAAAAAGTCCAGATCTTTTTTCGGGCTTGATGAAACAAAAAAAATTGTTATACTTCAGGGTGCCGGAATTAATATTGACCGTGGAGCAGAAGAACTGGTAGAAGCAATGAAGTTTTTGGATGAAATTTTATTGGTGATTGCAGGAGACGGCGATATCATTCCAGAGTTGAAACAATATGTCAACAAAGAGCAACTCTCAGACAAAGTCAGATTTTTTCCAAAAATGCCACATGAACAGCTGATGCAGCTCACTGCCTGTGCAGATTGTGGCGTGACGCTTGACAAGGACACAAATCTCAACTACAGATATAGCCTTCCCAACAAACTCTTTGATTATATCAGGGCTGAAATTCCGGTGCTTTCGTCTTCACTTCCCGAAATACAGAAAATAATCGAACAATATAAGGTTGGAATCATTATTGAATCGCATGATCCTCAACTCATTGCAACCAAATTAAAAACAATCTTGTTTGATTATTCCAGGGATTATTGGACAAATTCACTTGTGGAAGCATCCAAAGAATTATGCTGGGAAAATGAACAACAAAAACTGATTGAAATCTATGAGCAAATCCGTTGAAAAACATCTTCACATTATCTCATTTGATATTCCTATACCTGCAAATTATGGAGGTGCAATTGATGTTTTCTACAAAATTAAGGCACTGAAAGAGAGAAACATCAATATACATCTGCATTGTTTTAAATACGGAGGACGCAAACCCTCATCTATTCTTGAAAACCTTTGTAAAAGCGTGCATTATTACACAAGAAAAAGTTTTGCACATGATTTGACAGGAAATATTCCATATATTGTCAATTCACGCAGAGATGATGAACTGATAGAAAGTTTGCTGAGTGATAATTATCCAATTCTTTTTGAAGGGCTTCACTCCTGCTATTATCTTAATGACAAAAGATTAAAAGATAGAATCAAAATTGTCAGAACACATAATATTGAACATGACTATTATCTCAACTTAAGCAAAACTGAGAAAAACTATTTTCGCAAACTCTATTACATCAATGAAGCGAAAGCTTTAAAAGATTATGAAAGTGTTCTGGAAAATGCCACTGGGATTGCTGTCATCTCACATAATGATTATGTCTACTTTTCAAATTTTTTAGAAAAAGCATTCACAGTCAGCGCTTTTCATCCCAACGAACAGGTAGATATTTTAACCGGCAAAGGGGAATATGCACTATATCACGGGAGTCTTGAAGTAAATGAAAACCATCATGCAGCCATGTTTTTAGTGAATAAGGTATTTTCAGGACTGAAGATCAAACTGATTATTGCAGGAAATAAACCCAAACGAGAGCTGGTGTCTGCTGTTGAAAATACGCCTAATATTGAAATAAGGACAGGTTTGGCTGTTGAGCAAATACACAAACTTGTTCGTGAAGCCCATGTGAATATTCTGCCCACTTTTCAGGCAACAGGCATTAAACTAAAACTTTTGCTGGCTCTATACAACGGAAGGCACTGTCTTGTTAATACGCCCATGGTGGTTAACACCGGTCTGGAAGATTTGTGTCATATTGCTGATGAGCCACAGCTTATGAAAAGTGCTTTGAAAAATCTCTTCAATAAGGAAATGACATTTGAGGACATTGAAAAAAGAAAAAACATACTAGAACACAATGGTTTTATGAATGCTCATAATGCAGATATTTTGATTAACAAAATCTTTTGAATACAACCAAAATAAAAAAACTCATATTTCATTTGCAGTGTTAATAATTTGGATGAAAACTTTTTTTAAAAAGAATCATTATTAATCGAAACTTATTTTATTTTTGCAAAGCATGACATTAACCTTTAAGTTTAATATATGAAAAGGTTTATAATTTGGTTTTTTTTCCTTTTATGGATAATTTCTTACAATATCAATGCTCAGGTTTATCAACTTTCTAATCCTGGTTTTGAACAATGGGACGGTGGAAGTAACGACGAACCAACCCATTGGAACGGATTTCCCTCAGCAGACTGTACGCTAATAATTGGTTGCGGCACAGCCACTTCATCAAGGCATGAAAAATCAACCGACACCCGACCGGGTTCTTCGGGTATTTACAGTTGTAAAATCTTTGCCACTTCAGCGCTGGGAATTATCGCAAACGGAAACATAACAACAGGACAAATACGCATTGGCAGTTCCACCCCTACAAGCTCACAAAACTATAATATTACACGTACAGGCAACTCAAATTTCAGACAACCACTCAACGCAAAACCTGATTCAATTAGATTTTGGGCAAAATTTGTTTGTCCAAGTTCTTCACAAGAGGCCAGAATTAGTGCAGTTATTCATGACAACTATGATTATCGCGACCCTGAAACAAGTGATGCCAATGCTCCTTCTCATGTGGTTGCCAAAGCAATTCACAACTTTCCCCGTGGAAGTCAGAACTGGGTTCAATATAAAATCCCTTTCAGCTATAGCTTTCCGGCATCAACTCCGGCATATATCCTTGTCACATTTACAACCAACAAAATGGCAGGCGAAGGATCCACTTCAGATGCTTTATACATTGATGACATTGAACTAATTTATAATCCAAGGCTCAGTGACTTACAAGTGAACGGTGTTACTATACCCGGTTTTCATCCCGAAACTACGAATTACTATCTGTCTGTTCCGTGCTACTCATCTCAAACTGTAACTGCAACTACAGCTTCACAAAATGCAACCGTTCAATATACTCAGGCAAGCTATGCATCTCCTGTAGCAAATGTTCTTGTTAGTGCAGGCAATATTAACAAGCAATATAATATTCATTTCACATGGGAATCGGTCACTCCTGTTTTTGCTGACATTTGTGCAGGCAGTGATTATTCTGATTCTTATTTCAGCCTTCCTGTTCACAGTAGTCCTGGAACATTTTACTACGATAATACAACCTATTCTACTCCTGGCTGTGATAGTGTTGTTCACCTCACTCTTAATGTACATCCAAACTTCTTTCCTGACACCATTGAGGCAATGATATGCGAAGGCGGCAATTATAATTTTTATGGACAAATTCTGTCTGATGCAGGAATATATGACACCATTATTCCAACAACATTCGGATGCGACAGTTTGGTGGTGCTTGATCTTGAAGTAGGACCCTATTATCTCTTTACAATATTTGCATCAATTTGTGACGGAGATAATTATAATCAGAACGGATTTAACACTTCACAGCCCGGGCTTGACACTCTGTTTTTAGTTGCTCATGACGGTTGTGATAGTCTTATGGTGCTCAATCTTACAGTGAATGACAACTATGAAACTGATGTATATGATACAATCATGCAAAATCAGGCATATGCCGGTCACGGATTTGTTATCCCGGCCATAGAAACACCCGGAACCTGGACTTACACACAGAACCTGTTATCATCTCATGGATGCGACAGCACAGTTTATCTGTATCTTACTGTCCTTGAATACGAAGAAGAACCCATTGACGAAGACCCTGAATTTACATTAATTATTTTCCCTAATCCGGCTGAAGATTATTTTACCATTGAAGTTGTAACATATTCAACTGCACAATTCTGGTTCGACCTGTATGATCCATATGGCAGAATCAGAAAAGCCGGAGAAATTCATAATAAAAAAGCCATTGTATATTTTCCTGAATTATCAGGTGGAATTTATTTGCTCAAAGTCAGATCATCTGAAAGAATCACAAAGGCAGTGAAAATTCTCAAGTATTAAGCACATCAGAATCTGGGAAACTTCAATGAAACTGGTTTTTTTATGATGCCAGCTTAAGAGTAATTGATACACTTATATTATCTTTCCAGACAGGGAATGAATAGTATCCTACTCTGTAAAACACTGCGACACCAAAAGCATAGGTATTGAAACGAAGTATATCATCAAATATCAGTCCCGGCTCCAACAGTCCCTTATCAGGTGATTGCATCAGCCTGTTTTTATGATTTTCAGGTTCTCTCAGAGTTCCCCATGCTCCATTCAACGCAATAGAAAGTGAAGGGGCAAAATATTTTGTCCTTATCAATAGCTTCCCAAAATCATGACGCCAGTGAAGATAGGCATATGTATCTGACACAAACTCATTCATCCTAACTGTGAGAAAACTATATGGGATATAAATTCCAAAATTCAGATAAGCTGCAGGGATGGCTCTCATAAACGGGTAAGGAACAGGTCGGTCAATATAACCGGTCTGCAAAATTACATCAGAATTACCTAAGTATCTGGTATAAAACTTCTTTCGCAACCATACATCCAAAGATTGAAATGACACATCCCCATAAAAAGAAAGCCCCTGCGAATATTGTAACTTTAAAATTGGTTTGGGAGACTGTGAGACAAGTGCCAGTTGATAATCAAGCCCTTTAATAATTTTCACATTTGGATCATAACTTATTCCCATGGATAAAACTCCTGCAGTAAAATGGGATTTTCCAACAAAAACATTTCCGGTTTGCTGACCATATAAATATTCTCCACTGGTTTGCACAAAAGTATGCTTCATTGATATTAAACCATGCGTATGCCTGAAGATTCGCCCTGATACATCCAGTTTATATTCTTCATGATAATCCATTAAATCAACCATAAAGTCTCTGTATGAAGAAATATCGAGCAAATTTGGCATCATGTCCGAAAACTTCATTCCTCCGCTTTCATATACATCATACTTCCATAAGGCTTTCACTTTCAGGTCAGATATTTCCTTATTATGATACTGCACATGTGCTCCATATTTCCATTGTTTATCCAGAAAACCATAAGCACCATATCCACCTGCAGAAAACTTTTGCATTAATCTGGAATTTGTTTGCAATCCAAGTCCAAGCCTCCATCCTTCAAAGTCGTTGAAATTGACCAGAGAAAGCAGAGGCATATCAAAAATCCAAATGGGAATATTCCCGGACAACAATACTTTGAATAGTCCAAGGGTACGTTCAAGATTCTCTGCTTTACTTAAGCTATCCAGAAAAGAATAGGTTGTTTTATCCTTTGTGCTGCCATAAACGGAGCTATATTCCTCAAGCAATTTTTCTCCGTCAATACCATCGGGTTCAAAAATTATCTGAGCATCTGAAAACTGCCTTTTTTTCAAAGGAGGATTAATCTCCACATCAAACAAATAAGTTCTTCCCTGTCCAAACAATTCCAGCTTATTCAGTGATACATTTTTAAACAAAATTTCTGTGTTCAATTGCTGTGGAAACCAAACAGAATCTTTTCCGGTTCTAAAATATTGTTGCTGTATTCTAATCCCAAACCCTTTATCTTCTCTTGCCGGTTTTGCAGTTACACTTTGAATTGCCCACCTGTCACTATGAATATACAAAAGCCCTTCAAGTCCATCAAAATTTGTCCCTTTCAAAGGCCTGTAAGAAATCACAAAAATACTATCCCTGTTATCATAAATTGTATCTTCAATCAGAAAAAGATATTTTTCTGTTGATCCCGGGCTGATGGGATTGACATAATACTTGTCTGAGATTGAAATCAGATCATCATAAAATGCAAAAGATTGTATCTGGGTCATTAATAATGTAAAAAAAGGATCAGAAAATCCGGAAACCTTTGAAGCTATTACCTTTTCTTCAGAAATTTGAGGATTCAGATATTTGAAACGCGACACACTTTCCATGAGAAAAAGAAACTGTTGCTCAAAAAAATTCCTGTAGGTCTGCATGGCAGTATCTGAATCGTTTTCAGCTCTAATTCTCAGCACATCCATATCAGGACTGACAGAAAACCTGTTGTAGGATGTATATGAAAAGCTTTTCAGGTTAAAAGGATTGTTGATATTTTTATTTTTGATTGCATTTTGAATAATCCTGTGTGCCGGATTAATCCCTGGTAAAATTATCACTTCGCTGAGCTCAACAGCTCTTCTGAGCATAAACACTTCGATTTGGGTTTGATCTTCAATGAATATTTTTTGGGGTTGATAGCCAACATAAGATAATTGAAGTGTTTGAGGATGCTCATTGCATTGAAGTTTGAATTTTCCGTCAATGTCAGAAATACCTCCACATGGTCCATTATTGACAACAATATTCACAAAAGGAAGCGGCTCTCCACTCACAGAATCCCTCACCATTCCACTCAACACAAATGATTGTGCATAAATATAAGTATTGGCAAAAACCAACAGCAACAGAAAAACCAAACGAAACATAAACTTCTCACAATCAGCACACATACTTATATATATTTTTTAAATTGATTAACAAAATATTGATTAATTTTGCACAAAATTATGAAAATCATACTAAAGACTTAATTTAATACGTTAAGCAAGCAAAAAAATTGTGAAGATGAAAGCCGGCAAGACTAATATATTATTTCTTTTTTCATTACTGATTTCAATATCCTTAATGGGGCAACGTCATGAATTGGGTTTGTTTGGTGGTGGTTCGTATTATATTGGAGATATTAACCCCAAACAGCAATTTGCCATGACTCAGCCTGCATTCGGAGGTATTTACAGATATAATCTCAATCCTCACTGGGCTATGAGATTCAATGTATTTCAGGGTACTGTTGAAAGCAGTGATGCCATAATCAGATACAATGCAAAAAGGAATCTGAGTTTCAGGTCAGACATTACAGAAATTGCACTCGGAATGGAGTTGAATTTTTTTCCTTACAAAACCGGAGAAAAAAAAATGCGCTATGCTCCTTTCATTTTTGCCGGTTTGGCCTATTTCAAATTCAACCCTCAGGCAAAACATTTAAATACCTGGTATGATCTTCAGCCTCTGGGAACAGAGGGACAGGGGACCACAGCCTATCCAGACAGAAAACCCTATACTCTCGGAAGTTTTGCAATACCTTTTGGCATAGGAGCCAAATTCAGCCTTGGCAAAAGTATTAGCATTGCTCTGGAATGGGGAATGCGTAAAACATTCACAGACTATCTGGATGATATCAGTACCACATATGCTGACCCGATTATCCTTTCTGCTGAGAATTCTCCATTATCGGCAATTTTGGCAGACAGGACAATTTACGGATTGAATGAAGAGCCTGCAAACAATGTGGGAAAGCAAAGAGGAAACAGTTCAACAAATGACTGGTATTCATTTGCAGGGATTACTCTCACATTTAAAATCAAAACAGGAAAGGATGACTGTCCGGGGATGCCTAAGAAAACAAGGAAATACAAAGAATATAAATACGACTAACACTATCTTTTTCAATGAACCTCCAAAATTCTCCTGATTTTAAGTTTTTACCAAAGCATATTGCCGTCATTATGGATGGAAATGGTCGCTGGGCGAAAGCACAGGGAAAAGAGAGAATTTTCGGTCATCAAAAAGGTGTTGAATCTGTGAGAAGGATTGTAGAACTCTCGGTAAAAACCGGAATACAATATCTCAGTTTGTTTGCCTTTTCTCTTGAAAACTGGAACCGCCCAAAACAAGAAGTAGAAGGACTGATGGAACTACTTGTAATGGCAATTGAGAGAGAGCTTCCTGATTTACACAAAAACAACATCATTTTAAAAACTGCCGGCAACACTCAACTTTTACCCAAACATTGCAGAGAATCAATTGAAAACAGCATAAAGCAAACATCATCAAACACAGGAATGACATTATGCATTGCCATTAGCTACAGCGGGAAATGGGATATTTTGCAAGCTGCAACCAAAATGGCAAACATGCTTAAAAATGAAATAGTTAAACAAGAAGATATTTCAGAAGAACTTTTTTCGTCTTTTCTATCAACATCTTCAATGCCTGACCCTGAATTACTCATCAGAACCAGTGGAGAATTTCGTATCAGCAACTTCTTCCTTTGGCAAACTGCCTACACCGAATTATATTTCAGTCAAAAGTTCTGGCCTGAATTTGATGAAAATGATTTTTATGATGCCCTCAACTTCTTTCAAAGCAGAGAAAGAAGGTTTGGAAAAATTAGTGAACAATTGTAACCAAACTTTACCATGACAAAAAAAATCAAATACATTTTTATTTTTCTAATTCTACTTTTGTTCTTTTCAGCAAACCAGCTGTCATCTCAGGTAAGAATTGATTACAAAAATCCCCGTCAGTATGAAATTGGAGGAATTACTGTTTCAGGAACAAACTATATCGATCCTTCGGTGGCTATTTTAATTTCATCCCTTTCCATTGGTGATATGATTCAGGTTCCGGGTGATGAAATTTCAAAAGCCGTTAGCAACCTCTGGAAACAAGGGTTGTTCAGTAAAGTTGAAATTTACGCAACTTCAGTTCAGGGCAATTTCATTTTTTTAGACATATTTCTAGAGGAAAAACCAAGACTTTCACGATATTCTATCAATGGAGTATCCAAGTCAGAAGCATCAAGCATCAGAGAAAAACTCAGAATTTCTCAAAACGACGTATTATCTGATAACCTTTTGCTCAGCACACAAACAATCATCAGAAATCATTTTATTGACAAAGGCTTTTATAATATTGATGTATCATATTCCCTTTCCCCTGATACGAGCAGATCAAACAGTATGATTCTTGATTTTAATGTTGAAAAGAATAAAAAATTTAAAATTGAAGAAATCATCATTGAAGGAAACAACTCCTTTACTGATAACAAGGCTAAAAGGCAATTTAAAAATACCAAAGAAAAAAAATTGTGGAGAGTATGGAAAGCTTCAAGATATATTCAGTATGATTTCGATAAAGACAAAAATTTGCTTATTGCAAAATATAATGAAGAAGGATATCGTGATGCCAGGATTATTAGTGATTCAGTTTACATCATCAATGAAAAACAGCTTGGGGTTCATATACAAATGGAAGAGGGAAATTGCTTTTACATCCGAAACATCAATTGGGTTGGCAATGCTATGTATACAGATGATGATTTGAATGCCATTTTCAGGGTTGAAAAGGGAGATGTATATAATCAAAGCATCATTGACACATATTTATATATGAGTCCCGACGGAAGAGATATCCACTCATTATACATGGACGATGGATACCTTTTCTTTTCTGCCCGACCTGTTGAAACTGTTATAGGAACTGATTCAATTGATTTAAGTATTATTATTTACGAAGGGCAACAGGCATATATCAACCGAGTAACTATATCAGGAAATACAAGAACAAACGACCGTGTGATTATGCGTGAAGTGAGGACAAAGCCAGGTCAATTATTCAGCAGAGCTGATTTGCTAAGAACACAGCGTGAGCTGATGCAATTGCGCTATTTCAATCAGGAAACCATGAATGTTGATATTCAACCAAATCCCACAGACGGCACTGTTGATATTGAGTATATTGTAGAAGAGACATCAACAGATCAGCTTGAGTTATCTGGAGGATGGGGTCTTGGAAGAATTGTAGGAACTCTTGGAGTTTCATTTAATAATTTTTCCATTCAGGATTTTCTGAAGCGTGATGCATGGAAACCAATTCCTTCCGGGAATGGTCAATCCCTTGGTCTCCGAATTCAAAGTAACGGTGCATATTTTCAAGCATATAATATTTCGTTTACAGAGCCATGGCTTGGAGGTAAAAAACCAAATGCTCTGAGTATTGGTTTATATCATTCAGTTCAAACAAACGGTGTGAGCAAAAAAGAAGACGGCACCATCAGTGCATACGGCACAGAATTAAAACGACAACACATAAAGATTTCGGGACTTAGTCTGGGACTTGCTCGCAGGTTGAAGTGGCCTGACGATTACTTTATCATATATATGGGAGCCACTTATCAGCACTATGACGTGAAGGATTTTTATTCCGCGTTTGCTTTCAGCACTGGTTTTTCAAATAACATCAATCTTTCTGCAACCATCAGTCGCAACTCTGTTGATGCTCCAATTTATCCCCGAACTGGATCAGAAATTTCTCTTATGGGACAATTTTCTCCTCCCTATAGTGCTTTTGGCAATAAGGACTGGACTGATGCCACAGATCAGGAAAAGTATTTGTGGTTAGAATATCACAAATGGAAATTCAATTCATCGTTTTTTACAAGATTGGCAGGAAATTTGGTATTGAACACGCGCACCCGATTTGGCTTTTTGGGATTGTACAACAAAGAGCTTGGGTTATCGCCCTTTGAAAGATTTTATGTAGGTGGAGACGGACTCTCAGGCTTTTCTCTTGACGGACGGGAACTCATAGGGATGAGAGGATATACAAATAATTCTCTCACTCCAAAAAGTCCTCAGGGATACTATATCGGAGGAACAATTTTCAGCAAGTATACATTGGAAATGAGATACCCTGTATCATTGAATCCAATGGCAACAATTTATTTACTGACATTTGTAGAAGCAGGCAATGCATGGGGTGATTTCAGTACATTCAATCCATTTGATGTGAAACGTTCGGCAGGTGTTGGTATCAGGCTTTATATGCCATTTTTTGGTATTCTTGGACTTGATTGGGGATATGGTTTCGATCAGATACCCGGAAATGATCAGGCAGGCGGAAGTCAGATCCACTTTTCCATAAATAATTCAATTGATTAAGAAAATTAATTTAATAATAATTAACAGGAGGTAAAAAACCATGAAAACAAAATTATTAATCGCATGCTTTCTATTAACAGCTTTTTTGGGAAGCACTCAGGCACAGGTTAGAATTGCTATTATTGACAGTGATTACATCCTTAACAAAATACCTGAATTTCAATCGGCACAAAACACACTTGAAACCCTTTCCGTTGAATGGCAACAGGAAATTGAAGTGCAGTTTGCAGAAATTGAAAAGCTTTATAAGGCCTATCAGTCTGAAGCTGTTCTTCTGCCTGAAGATGTGAAAGTAAAAAGGCAGGATGAAATTATTCAGAAGGAAAAAGAAGCTAAAGATCTTCAGAAAAAAAGATTCGGCACTGATGGTGACCTGTTTAAAAAAAGAGAGGAGTTATTGAAACCTATCCAGGACAGAGTTTACACTGCAATTGAAGAATTTGCTGAAGAAGGAAATTATGGTCTCGTGCTTGACAGAGCAAACTCTAGTTTCATGATGTATGTCAATTCAAAAATGGACAAAAGTGATGATATTTTGAAAAAATTAGGCTATTAATCTTCTGCAAATAAAAAAAACGTATATTTGCACACTTAAAAATTAAACAACCATGAAACGTATCTTTCAATTTATTATTATTACTTCATTATTCATTTTTGCTGCAAGTAGTATTCAGGCTCAGTCAAAAGTTAAAATTGGTCATATCAATTCTGCTGAATTATTGCAGATGATGCCCGGCAAAGACTCTGCTCAGGCAGCCCTTGTTGAATTTGCCACACAGCTTGAACAACAACTTACACTGATGACTCAGGAGTTTGAAACAAAATATCAGGATTATCTTGATAATGAAACAAAAATGACACAAGTTGTTAAAAATGCAAAACAAAAGGAACTGACTGACCTTCAAAACAGAATTGTTGAATTTCAGGAACTGGCTCAGGAAGAACTTCAAAACAAAGAGGCCGAACTTGTTGGCCCCCTGCTTATGAAAGCACAAAATGCTATTCAGGATGTGGCCAAAGAGAAAGGATATACTTATATCCTTGACACTTCAGCAGGTGCTGTGCTCTATTTTGAAGACACAGATGATATTATGCCCTTTGTTAAAAAGAAAATGGGCATCGAGTAAATTATGAATAAACATAAGCTACCGAAAAATAGCTTCCTGAAATATTTCAGGAAGTTATTTTTTTATGGATTTCTGGGGTTTCAATTGTTTTTTCCAATCATCTCAGATGCACAAAAACATACCATCAGTGGCTACATTGAGGATGCATCATCAGGTGAACGTCTTATCTCTGCCACAGTATATGAACAAAACTCAAAACTTGGTGTTGTGGCAAATGTGTATGGATATTTTTCCATGACCTTATCAGACGGACCTGTGAGCATAATTTTTTCTTACGTAGGATACCAGGCTATTCAATATGATTTTGACCTGACAAAAGATACGCTTATAAAAATTTCTCTTCAACCTTCAATTTTACTTCAGGAAGTTGTTATATCAGCCAAAAGAGAAACTCAGGTTGAACAAACACAAATGAGTACAATTGAAATTCCCATCCATACAATAAAAACACTTCCCGTGTTTCTTGGAGAAAAGGATATTCTGAAAGCCATTCAGTTATTTCCGGGTGTTCAGTCAGGAGGTGAAGGAACAACCGGACTCTATGTTCGTGGTGGCGGTCCCGACCAAAACCTGATTCTGCTTGACGGAGTTCCTGTTTATAATGCAGACCATCTGTTTGGTTTCTTTTCGGTATTTAATCCTGATGCTATCCAGCATATTTCTCTTGTTAAAGGAGGGTTTCCTGCAAGATATGGAGGACGCCTGTCCTCAGTTCTTGACATCAGAATGAAAGAAGGAAATAACAAAGAGTATCACGGAGAGGCATCAATTGGCCTTATTTCATCAAAACTCATGGTTGAGGGACCTATTGTAAAAAACAAATCATCCTTCATAATTTCTGCACGGAGAACATATATTGATATTTTGACTCAACCCATGATAAAAGCATTTGACAATAACAGTTCAGGAGGTTACTATTTCTACGATATCAATGCAAAACTAAACTACATTCTGTCTGATAAGGACAGAGTTTATCTCAGTTTCTACACTGGTCGTGACAGAGCATACTTTAAGTATAAGGACTCATATTTTTATGACAATACTCAGCATGATTTTGAAGGAAAAGGCGGACTGGAATGGGGCAACTACACAACAGCTTTAAGATGGAACCACATCTTCAATAAAAAATGGTTTTCCAATGTGACTGCCACATTCAGCAGATTCAGGTTTGAAGTAAGCGAACAATTTATTTCGGCTGAAACCACAGACGGACAGAAAACAACTCAAGATTTCATGTTTAAGTACTTTTCAGGGATCCATGATTATGCACTAAAAGCTGATTTTGAATACCATCCATCACCAAAACACAGAATTTTGCTTGGGGCATCTGACATTTATCATACATTCAGTCCTGGGAGTACAATTTTCAAATTCAATGATTCAGCTGACAATGGATTTGATTTTGAAACCACTTACGGCAATAAACAGGTATATGCCCATGAAATTTCAGTTTATGCAGAAGATGAATTTACAATAACTTCCCGTTTGAAGATGAATGCAGGGCTACATGCCAGTATGTTTCTTGTTCATGACACATATTACAAATCACTGCAACCCAGATTTAATGCAAGATATATTTTAAAGGAAAACTGGTCAGTGAAAGTGGCAGCATCTCAAATGACTCAGTATATTCTGCTTTTAACCAACAGTGGTATTGGTTTGCCCACCGACCTTTGGCTTCCAGTTACTGAAAACATAAAGCCACAACAATCGTGGCAATATGCTGCTGGTGTCTTTCATGATTTAAACAAAACCTATGAAATCAGTGTTGAGGGTTTTTACAAAACAATGACAAACCTCATAGAATATAAAGAAGGGGCTGATTTTTTCAGTCCGTCGCAAACATGGGAGGAAAAAATTGAAAGTGGCACTGGCAATGCATACGGAGCTGAAGTATTAATAAGGAAAAATGAAGAAAAAACAACCGGCTGGATTGGCTATACACTCTCATGGGCAAACAGGCAGTTTGACAACCTGAATTTTGGCAAGCCATTTCCATATCGTTATGACAGAAGACATGATATCGGAATAGCCATAACACATCAACTGAAAGACAATATTGACCTGGGGCTGGTGTGGGTATATGGCACAGGAAATGCACTTTCACTTCCAATTGAGCAATATGCAGGTACTGGATTAAATCAGACTGAAGATTACTATTACTACTTTAACAATGTTGAATATTATGAAGGCCGAAACGGATTCAGAGCACCTGCATATCACAGAATGGACCTTGGTGTCAATTTTTACAAAAAGAAAAAACGTGGAGAAAGAACATTGAGCATCAATATATATAATGTATATAACAGAAAAAATCCTTTTATGATATACTTCAGTAATGAGTGGAATCAACAGTCAGGTCAATCAGTGACAAGACTGAAACAAATGAGCCTGTTTCCAATTATTCCTTCTTTTTCATATTCCTTTAAATTTTAAATATTATGAAAAGATACATCATCATATTTGTTTTGATTTTTTTGTTCATTGGATGTGAAAAATACATTGACATGGAAATTCCCGACAGAGGAAGAAAACTTGTTATGAACTGCCTTTATAGTGACACAGGTAATGTAATTGTTAATATTTCATTAAGCAAGTTTATCCTGGATAATGCTCCTTTCTCAGCAATATCAGGTGCCCATGTTTACCTGTATGAAAACGGATTCATTGTTGACACTCTTACAGAAATCAATAGCGGAAGATATTGTTCAAACGGGTTTGTCCCTTCCATGAACGCAACCCATAAAATTGAGGCATTTTACGGAAGTTATTCTGTCACTGCTCAGTCTTTCATTCCAAAGCCTGCAGAGTTTGCTTTAGAAGACACAACATTGATTCAAAGTGAATTCAATGAAGCATTGAGATTAAGAATCAGAATTAATGATTCTGCCAATGAATCAAATTATTATCTTATTGGCTTTGAAACCAAGAACCTCTACTACGAAGAAGATCATTTCAATCCTGCGCTTTACTTTGACACTGAAGAACCGTATATTGAAGCCTTTCACAACGAATATGGGATTTTTTCAGATAATCTATTCAACGGACAAAATCAGTTGTTGTCCTTTGATCTGGACTTATATCATTTTGTTGAAGATTCCACCACAGTGTATATCAAGTTGTTTAGCATATCAAGGGACATGTACATGTATTTGTTGACACTCACGGCCCAACAGCAATCAATGGAAAGTTTTTTTGCAGAGCCTGTGATGGTTTATAATAATATTGAAAACGGGTTTGGAATTTTTGCGGGATATACCTTTCGCACTGATTCAGTGATTATTCCAAAACTCACTGATTCATGGGATTATGAAAAAGGGAGAAATTAATTTTTCCATTCAAGAGTTTCAATCAGGTGAATAATATCAGCAGTAATAAAATCAATTACCGGTTCAATTGAGTCATTGTTTGGAATATGTTCAAAATATAATGCTCCCCTGAGAAAATGAGTTGTGCTGTCGGTCACATAAAACTGAAGAGTAGAGGCAGCGTCATCACCTACAATGTGATATAGAAGGGCAAATACTCTTTTATGAGGAAACTGAATACTTTCAGATGTAATATCTTCTGCTTTTGGCACATGTTTGTAAACAAAAGACCTGGTGTCTTCAGAATACTCATAGAGATTATTCTGTAAAGGCTTATAGCTGAAATGCAGTTTCCCCTTTTGAACGGGAAATTCAACATTAAACCAGTGCTCTTTACCAACAGCAGTATCAATGACAATTTTAGAATAAACAGGATATTCAAATGTAAAGGGAAACACTGTATCAGCTTTATGATATCCCTTTTCGGGTAAAGAAATTCTAAAATATCCTCTGGGTTTGGGTGAATAATAATCATCTCCACTGCATGCAGCAAAAAACAAAAATACCATAAACAATCCAACAGGAAACAAATTAATTTTCTTCATCTTCTGTATTAGTAATTACTTTTATTTGCTGAATCCTTCTGTTATCAAGAGCAGTAATCTGAAACTGGATACTTCGGTGTTTGATTACGGAATTGAGTTCAGGAAATTTTCCTTCAATGCTCAATATTAATCCGGCCAATGTTTCGGCATCTCCTTTCACTTCGTCCAGTTCATCAAATGGATAAGAAATAATTTTACAAAAGTCGTTCAATGAAGTTTTTCCATCAAAGACAAATTCTGAATCTGAGATTTTTTCATACACAATGCCATCGGTTGCTTCATCAAATTCATCATCAATTTCTCCAACTATTTCTTCAATGACATCCTCAAGTGTAACGATACCGGCAGTTCCGCCATACTCATCAACAATGATTGCAATGTGAGTTTTTTTGATTTGAAACTCTTTTAATAATTCATTGATTTTCAAATTTTCAGGAACAAACAATGCCTGCCTGATATATTTTTGCCACTGAAAACTATCATCTTCTGAAATGTAAGGCAACAAATCCTTAATATGAAGAACACCACTCACATTATCCAAATTTTCTGCATACACAGGAAAACGGCTATAACCTGAATCAATGATTTCTTTCTTAACAACCGAAAACAAGGTTTGCTCATGAAATGCAACCACATCAACTCTTGATCTCATTATTTCCTTTACTTCCAGATCAGAAAAATTAATAACCCCTTTCATCAATTCCTTTTCCTGTTCTTCTTCAGGACGGGCTTCAGAATGTTCAATAACTTCAGACAAATCACTGAAGGTGAGATTATTTCTTCGAATGATTTTTTCCTGCCTTATACTACGTTCAATAAGTTTACGAAACGGGTAGCTCACAATGACTACCAGGATAAAAGGCCAGCTCAGAATGAAAGGTTTCTTTGCGTTTCTCACGATAAGTGTAGAAAGCAGCCCTGATAAAAAATCAAACATCCAAAATAATATGAGACCTGAAAGTATTGAAAGGATAAAAAGCAAATAGGTTGAACTGTTTGAAAGTTGAATAGAATAAAGATAAATAAATGATGCTGTGAGCAAAGAGGCAAGTAATACACTAAGAAAAATATTGGCAACAAAAATGACAAGATCAGAATTTCCATCTATGCCGGTTTTAACGGGGCCAAATTCAGCACCTTTTGTATCTTCTTCGGAATCGGCTTTATTGATTAGAATTTTTTCACTGATTTTGAGCAAAGTATAAATAATAAATACAATGCCTAAAAAAACAAGATACTTCTGTAAAGTATTGAATGCTCCGATTGTAAGAATAATTATCAGGCTATTCGGCAAATATTCAGATATTGATGATTCCAAAGCTTATGTTTTTCCAATTAAAAAAACCATACACAAATTCAAACTAAAACGGCAGGTCATCATCGGGCTGAGGTGACTGGGGTATTTCAGATGGAGAAAAGGGTGTGTCCTGAATATTTTGAGCTGTATTTTGAGTTGTATCCTGATCTTCATCACGTTTACCGCTTCCCAGCATGATAAAATTATCTGTGCGAATTTCTGTGATAAATTTTTTCTGCCCGTCCTGATCATTATATGACCTGGTTCTGATGCGACCTTCAATATAGAGAGGAGATCCTTTTTTTAAATATTTTGCAGCAACTTCTGCCAGGTTGCCCCAAACTACAATATTATGCCATTCTGTCTGATCAACCCGTTGTCCGTCCTTGTCATTATATGACTCGGTTGTTGCAAGTGAAAACGAAGTTCTTTTCACATCTTCCCTGTATTCGGGGTCCTTTCCCAGATTCCCAATCAAAATAACTTTGTTTAATCCTCTCATTTTTTTCTATTTGAACGCAAAATTACAAAAAAACATGGAATAATCAACTTTCATTTTCAAAAAAGGTTTCTAAACTTTCTCATTTATAGAAGACACTGCCCATTTCATCAGGTTATGTATGGGATAATTTTTTAGTCTGGAAAATGAAGTTTTCACATACAGGCTTGCATCATGCACGTGCTTTGATTTTATTTGTACTTTGTAGAAAAAAGAATTGATATACTGATGAGTCAGAATATGCACTTTGTTAAAAACGAATTGAGGGTTATCAAATTTCTCCTTTTTTAAAAAGGCAAACATCTTTTTCAGTTTCACAACCTGTATTGCCTCACTACTTTCTGTTTCAATAAGCGGGAACTCATACAAGCCCTTCCAAATATCATTGTCTTCTCTTTTGTATAGCAGTATTGAATCAGCATCGTCAATAAATATGAAATAATGAAAATATCTCATGGTTTTTGGGAGTGCCTTTCGCTTCACAGGAAAATCATTTTGTCTTTGAGATGCAAATGCTTTACAGCTTGATGAGAAAGGACAATGATAACAATCAGGATGAGCATGAGTGCAAACCAAAGCACCCAGTTCCATTAATGCCTGATTCACATCAGATGGACAAAAACCCTGCATCATCGCCAACACTTCATTTTTTATAATTTCTACTGTTGATTTCCGGTCAACAGGGAGTTCAATCATGTGCATACGCGACACAACTCTTAACACATTTCCATCTGCCACAGCAAAAGGTTTTCTGAATGCAATTGAAAGAATTGCACAGGCAGTATAATCACCGATTCCCTTTAAACTTCTCAGTTGTTCATAATCATCAGGAATTTTCCCGTCAAACTGATTGACAATCTGCTGTGCTGCAGTGTGCATATGTCTTGCACGACTGTAATATCCAAGACCCTGCCACAGAAGCAAAACATCATGCTCATCAGCCGATGCCAAAGAATAGACATCAGGAAACTGTTTAATAAACCTCTGAAAATAGTCAACCCCCCTGCTCATCTGCGTTTGTTGTAAAATAATTTCCGACACCCAGACATGATATGGTTGCGAATCTATCCTCCAGGGAAGATTTCGTGCATGTTTTTTATACCAATGAATAAGCAATGAAATCATTGAAAGTAGTTTTCTTTTGCAAATATACCCCTTTTCAGATTTCGCATATCAAGTTATGGAACCAAGAAAACATCTGGAAATAAACTGATTATATCAAGTAAATGATCTAAGGCATCATAAATAAATCAAATTTAACAAATTAATTGCTTCAATCTGAAGTTTGGCTAATTTCGAGCATAAAAAATGGCGGAAATACTAGGGTTTGAA
>CAZGIW010000047.1:0-29687 GCA_964526285.1 uncultured Bacteroidales bacterium
AACACATTTTGTTGGTACACAAAACAATGTGCCTTTGAATTTTAGAGTGAATAATCAGAGGGCAGGAAGGATAACGTCGGGGGGACAAACTTTTCTGGGCTACCAGGCAGGGAATGTGAGCACAGTCAATAACACTGCAATAGGATATCAGGCGCTATTGGTAAACACAACAGGTTCTCTTAACACAGTGGTTGGATATCAGGCTGCAGTTAGTCTGACAAATGCAACTGATAATACAGTTGTTGGATACAGAGCATTATACACAACCTCAGGTTCAGGAATAAATACTGCAATTGGAAATCAGGCTCTTTATTCACTTACAACCGGCTCAAACAATCATGCTTTTGGACATTCAGCCATGTATGGAACCACAACGGGACAGAATAACGTTGCTGTGGGCTATTGTGCTTTGCAACAGGGAACGGCTCAAAGTTACAATGTTGCTGTTGGAAATCAAGCCTCCGCCAGAACCACAGGCAATAACAATACAGCTGTTGGATTTCAGTCACAATCTCAAAATACTTCCGGAGCAAACAATGTAGCCATAGGGTATCAAACACTGCAGGGTAGTGGAGTTTTAGCAAATAATACAGGTTCGGATAACGTAGCTATTGGTTACCTTTCAATGGTCTCAAATGCAGCATTGAGCCAGAGCACTGCTATTGGTTCTGAGGCTATGCGTTATGTAAATAATACAGGAGTCGCAGGCAGCACATTCAATACAGCTGTTGGTTTCAGTTCATTAAGGGGGAGCACAACACCGGCCAGCAACACAGGAAGATGGAATACTGCTGTTGGCCATTCAGCAATGCTCAACAATACTCACGGAGATGAAAACACAGCAATAGGTGCCAGTGCTTTAACAAACAACATAATAGGCAGGTATAATACAGCAATAGGGGTCAATGCTCTTCAGCACAATGTTGGAAGAACGAATTCTGTTGCAATAGGATATAATGCAATGCAATATGCTTGCAACAGTGCAGCACTTGGCGGTGGAGGCAATACAGCTGTTGGTTATCAGGCACTTAGGGGCAGTGCAGTACCTGGCAATAATACAGGAGAATTAAACTCTGCATTTGGGTTGCGTGCACTCGAAGAAAATACACATGGAACAGGAAATGTGGCAATAGGAAGTGCAACACTTGTTTATAACAGGGCAGGTAGCAGTAGTACTGCAGTTGGATATTGTGCAATGTTTTATGCAAACAATACAACAACACCAACAATCACGGGCAATACAGCTATAGGGTATGAAGCATTAAGAGGGAGCACAACACCGGCCAATAACATTGGAACTTTAAACACAACCGTTGGTTATCGATCTATGTATAACAATACATCAGGGAATTATAACACAGCAACAGGATACCTTGCGATGAACAGTAATACAATCGGTGCTTTTAATTCAGCATTTGGTTGTGAGGCTCTGATGTATAATGTTTCGGGTACATACAATACTGCTGTTGGATGGTATGCTCTCAGACAGAATACCGTAAGCGGGAATACAGGGATTGGCAATCAATCTCTTTCACAGAACACAATAGGAGCAGGCAACACCGCAGTAGGTGATGCAAGTTTATCACAGAATACAACAGGACAACATAATGTAGCCATGGGGACGAGGGCATTGTCCACAAATGTTGGCATGAGCCAAAGTACAGCAATTGGTTACGAAGCCATGCGAAATACAAATAATACAGCAGCAGGCAATACATTTAATACCGCTGTTGGATATCAGGCGTTAATGGGAAGTGTAACTCCTGCAAACAATACAGGTATTCACAATACCGCTCTGGGATACCAATCTCTGATGGGAAATACTTCAGGGCAAGGCAATGTCTCTTTAGGTTCATATACACTAACAATAAACACAACCGGCTCCTATAATGTTGCTGTTGGAAGAGAGGTTCTTAACTGGTATTCTGATGCTTCTTACGTAACAGCCGTAGGTTTTCAGGCAGGGGGAAGTGATATGACTATTACTGCCTCATCATACTCAGCCTTTCTCGGCTATAATGCCAGACCAACAGTTAATTCACTTACAAATGTTAGTGCTATTGGAAATGGGGCACAGGTTACTGCAAGCAACAATATGGTCTTTGGTAATAATGCGGTTGTAGGCTGGGGGTTCGGAGTTTCACCCGGGGCTGCTGCCATAAGAGTTGGAACAAATGCCACAAATGGAAATAATGCTACATTAACTCTTGCAGGAGCATGGACAAATGGCTCAGATAGCACAAGGAAATGTAATATAAGAGACTCCAAATATGGTCTAAATGAAGTATTAATGCTAAGACCCGTTGATTTCGTATGGAAAGGAACAGATATCAGTGATTTTGGTTTTATAGCCCAGGAAGTGAAAGTGATAATTCCTGAAATTGTTCATGGAGAAGAAGGAGAAATGACAGTTGCATATAGCTCTATGGTTACTGTTTTGACAAAAGCAATTCAGGAGCAACAGGAAATAATCATCAGTCAGCAATCCCAAATTGATATTTTACTTGAGCAAAACAATGTACTTCAGTCGCAAATGAATGATATTCAGCAGCAAATTCTTGAAATGCAGCAAAACATGGTGTTTACTGAGAAATAATGCATTTGTTGCTCCCGGAAAGAAGACCTTCGCAGTTTTTGTTTGGGATAAAACTTCTTTTTAAGAAATGGGTTTTATGCATTAAGAACAATTTTTAGTGTATTCGCCTTCGACAGGTCTGAATAACAAAAAGTCTTCACTTTTTAGACAGTACAAGACGATTTTTAAAAAATTACTACCTTTACATTCTCTAAAAAAGAATGACTGATGAAATACTTCTGCGCCGGTGTCTTGTTTTACGTTGTATTCATTATGACAATTTTTGCTCAGGAACAAATTGAATATCGGCATCTTCCGGATCCTGTAAAAAGGTATTTTCCAATTGTATATCCTCTGGATAAAAATGTTGAGATAAGCTGGACTCTTGAAGATAGCTTGTATATTGCCCGATTCCTTGATGAAAACTATCCCGTGGAAGTACTGTTAAAAGAAAATGGATTTTGGGTTAATACTTTTCTGGAAATCCAATATGAATATGCTCCCTCTTCGGTTAAAGAACACATCAGCATGAACTATGCAGGTTTTCATCCTGAAAAATGCCTGATATCAAACAACCCTTTCAACGAACGCTATTATATTGTTAAGCTGATTCCTCCTGACGGAACATCTGCATCCCAAACAGTTTATTTTACTCTTGACGGAAAATTTGCTGAAAAATGAAACATATTTGTACAATTATTTGGTTAATTATTTTTGTTTATGGCCATGCTCAAAACAGTGATTATGTGCTTGTTATTCATGGAGGAGCAGGAAATTTCAACTCTTCCTCTTTTACCTCTGAACAGTATTCCGAATACGAGAACATGCTAAACAAAGTACTTTTACATGGCGACTCTCTGCTACGAAATGGCGCAGATGCCTTGGATGTTGTTGTTGCCTGTATTGTAATGCTTGAAGATTGTCCATTATTTAATGCTGGCAAAGGTGCAGTGATGACAGAAGAAGGCAAATATGAACTTGATGCCTCAGTGATGGATGGAAAAACCCTGAATGCAGGCGCGGTTGCAGGAGTTTGCAACATCAAGAATCCTATCAGGGCTGCAATGAAAGTGATGGAAGACGGAAAACATGTGATGCTTTCAGGCAGTGGTGCCGATGAATTCGCAAAATCACAGGGACTGGAAATGGTTGGTGAGGAGTGGTTCTATGATGAAAGAATATTTGATAGATATAATCAACTGAAAAAAGACGGAAAAGGCACAGTTGGAGCTGTGGTTCTTGACAAACATGGCAATCTTGCTGCAGGCACATCAACAGGGGGGATGATGATGAAGCGGTATGGGCGCATTGGAGATGCTCCTGTCATTGGTGCCGGAACATACGCTGATAATCAACACTGTGCAGTTTCATGTACAGGACACGGGGAATATTTTATCCGCTTTGTGGCCGCCTATGATGTGTGTGCCCTGATGAAATATGCACACATGGATTTGTCTGAAGCAACAGCTGAAGTAATTAAAAAAATCGGAGATGCAGGAGGCACAGGTGGACTCATTGCTGTTGATAAAGAAGGGAATATTGCTATGCCATTTAACACAACTTCCATGTTCAGAGCTTATATAAGAGAAAACGGAACGAAACAGATTGATTTTTAAAAATATAACGTATGAAAAAAAACGCCTTACTTTTGATTTTGGTAATTTTCATTACAGGAAATGAATTAGTATCTCAAAACTCGGGAACAAAAACTTTTTATATGAGATCTTCTGCCTATGCCAGCTTTTTCAGAGTTGGAAATGATGATGATTATAGAGAAGGAGCTTTCCTTGATGGTTTTATGTATGGTATAAATGTTCTTGCTGATGTGAAAATACTCAAAGATGATGAGATTTTTATTTCTGTAGGGGGCAGCAGAGAATCATATCTTAGTGTTTATGATACTTACCATGTTGGTACAGATACTCAGTTTGTATATACACATACTGTTGATTTGAAAGCAAATTCAGTGTATGCAGGAGTAACCATTCGTGAGCACAAAGATGGAGATATGGCAGGAGGCAGTATTACTCTGGGATTTCAGGGAATGCTTCCCTATTCAGCAACGCTTTCACTTGACCCTGATCCTGTTACGCTTCAGGAAACCAACAATGAACCATTTAGTCCCAGAAATTTTGCATTGTATGTATATGGTGCAGTTAATCTTGAGATATACCCTGTGGAAAATGTTTTTATCAATATAGGACTTAGTTATAACGCAGGAATTTCAGGCCAGTTTGAGTCATATAATGGCTATGGAACAAGAACACGTGGTCCAATTTTGCAGGTTGGATTGGGTTTTTGTTTTTAATTCTTATCAGACAGGGCAAGTTCCCCATTTAATACATGCAAACTCCGTTAATTTCAGTTGTTCTCCCGTTTTTTCAGGAAAAGCAAGAGCTTAATGTTTCCATAGAAAGTGTTTTAAATCAATCATTCACAAGTTTCGAACTGATACTTGTTGGCAATAATGCTTCCCAAATTGCAAGCTCAATTGCACAAAGCTGGAGAAAAAAAGACAAACGCATTGTCTTGTTGAAGGAAGAAAAGCAGGGAATTGTATATGCTTTAAATGCTGGAATAAGTCATGCCCGCGGCAAATATATTGCACGCATGGATGGCGATGACAGAAGTTTGCCACAACGTCTGGAAAAACAAGTGTTTTTTCTTGAAAATAATCAGCAATATGATGTGGTATCATGTCAGACAAAGTTTGGTTCAACCATACATGAAAGCAGAGGCTATGGGTTATTTGTTGAATGGCAGAACAGTATTATCACCAATGAACAACACCAGTTGTATCGCTTTATTGAATCACCTTTGGCACATCCTTCTGTGATGTTCAGAAAAACCCTTGTTGACAAACATGGACTATACTCCACAGATGATATCCCTGAAGATTATGAGCTTTGGCTCAGATGGATGGAAAATGGGGTAAGCTTTTACAAGCTTCCTGAAGTTTTAATTGAATGGAATGATCATCAGAAAAGGCTTTCACGCAATCATAGCAATTATTCAAAAGAGGCGTTTAATTTTGTCAGAAGCAATTATCTTACAAGATGGATAAAAAAAGAAGTCCATGCTTCAAAAAAAATAATTGTTTGCGGAAGCAGTAAAATTTGCCGCAAAAGAGCTGCATTGCTTCAGAAGAACGGAATTGAAATCAGTGGTTTTACCGATGTGAGCCTACGACGACAAAAGCAAGCTGACGTTATTCACTATGAAGAACTTACAAAAGCTGAAGACTGGTTTTTGATTAACTTTATTTCAAAAAGAGGTGTTGGTGATGCCATAAGAAAATATTTCACAACCAAAGGATTTGTTGAAGGAATTGATTTTATTATGGCTGGTTAAAGAAACACGGGGCTTTTTTCTGGAAAAAGGCCCCGTGAAATTATGCTATGAATTGAGTATGAAAAAGTTTTCTGTTTACAGCTTGATGAATTTCAGGGTTTTACTCTTTTTCGAGTTTTGAATATTTACCATATACATCCCTGATTGAAGATTGCTCACATCCATATCAAACTGAGCATCATTCACATTGCTGAATGAATTGATAAGCTGACCAGACATATTCATGATGCTGATTGTATAGTTGCTGTTTTGTTCCATTTCAAAGGTGAGAATGTCTTCAGCAGGATTTGGATACATCTGAATATCAGACACATATTCTTCTGGCACACCGGTGTATGTAAACACTTCAATATCATCTATATCAAGATAGTAGTTGGTTGAACCTCTGAAGGCGATAAATGAGATTATCCCCGGATCTGTACTGGCATAATCTCCTACAGGAAAAGTAAGTGTAGCGAAATTTGTTGATTGTACATGGTTTGTATCAGCAATTCTGAATTCCATTGCTCCCGTTGGGGTTGAAAAAGCAATATCAAGAGTACCAATATTCGCTGGAGCTGTTCCTGTTGATGGATAATCGGATTGATTCACATATCTGTATTTGAACCTGAAATAAGTATTTTCATCAACTCCGCAGAAAAAGCTAGACCAAATCATTGCGAATGAATTAGCAGTGTTTAGCAAAACAGCCAACCCATTACCTGAGTTTCCGTGGTTAGCAAGAACACTTACGTTGCTCGTGACAGACCATCCGTTAGGTACATTTAAAGAGGTGCTGAAGTCTTCGGAATATAGGCCATGTTTTGCCCCCCATGTGGTGGTACTTTTGTAATCTGAAAATACTCCTGTTGATCCTGAAGTATAGTGCCACACATAATATGTGCGTTTAACATAATCTGTATAATTATGATTGGCTATAAAATTTGAACTTTTTCCTTTAAAAATAACTGTATCAGTAGTAGTTCCACCAACGGTACTGCCAACATCATATGAGTTTACATATCCATTAAATAAATAGGGAGCTACATCATTAGGAGAAGTAACTACAATAATACTGTCATTACTTGCATTATTGGTCCACTTCACAGAGTCTCTGTCACATTTGGGAGAAACACTTAAGTTTGTCACACTATTTAATCCCGGGTTAAATATGTTCAATACAATTGAAGGAATAAATTCTATTGACGAACCATTTTGTGTTCCGGCTGGAGGCGCGTTGTCTGCAACCCAAACAAGGTTTCTTCTTGAAGTGAAATTTATGTCTTTGTTTGGATATGTGGGAGGATCTACTACCCCAGTGCCACCCCAGTTTGTTTCCCAAACGACATTCAGATTGTCTGTTCCATTGTACGTAATTGGTGTATTCAAACGAATTCTGCACCAACCACCGTTTGGCATCACCTTGCCGTCAAACACTTCTTGCAAAAGTGCATGATTCATTACATCATTCCATGACCAGTCTCCACCCCATTGCGACATAAGGGTGGTCATCATATACAACTTCAGAGGAATGCTATCATTGGGAATTGTTCCAGACATGGGAATCATAATTTCTCTGATTTCACCACCTGTATGATCAATATCTGCAGCAAAATAAATAACAGCACTTCTTGTGTAACCCCAGTTAATGTTCATCGGCCAAATGTTCTGAACTCCTGTTCCTGTGCCCGGCACAAGAAGCTTCTGGTCATACTGTGCATAACCTGTTTGTAGTAATAGTGCTAATAAAATAAAAATAAATTTTTTCATAGTTTTCTTGTTTTTGAGTTAATGAGGCAAAAATACTTCACTGTATTTGTTTGTTTCTCAGTAAAATTACTGATTTTTGCATCTGTATTCATCTGTTAATTATATTGTATGAAATTCAACGGTCCCCTTGTAAAAGGCACATATATCAAAAGATATATGCGTTTTCTGGTTGATGTAAAACTGGAAAACGGAGAAATTGTGACAGCACACTGTACAAACTCAGGATCAATGAAAAGCTGCCTTGAACCAGGTGCTGATGTTTATTTGTCACCTGTTAATGATCCTAAACGAAAAACAAAATTCACATGGGAGATGATTAAAATCAATAATGACTGGGTTGGAATAAATACTTCAAACCCCAACACACTGGCTCTGGATTGGATAAAACAGGGCACAATTCCCGGACTGGAAGGATATACACATGTAGAAAGAGAAGTGAAGTTTGGCGACAGTCGGTTTGATATTTTTGCCCGCAATGAAAAGGAAGAGTGTTTTGTTGAGGTGAAAAATGTTACTCTCAGAGAAGGAACTATGGCTTTGTTTCCTGATGCAGTAACCACAAGGGGGCAAAAACATCTTGAAACTCTGATTAATGTAAAAAAATCAGGAAAACGTGCCGTCATGTTATATGTTGTTCAGCGCACTGATGTGGAAAGTTTTGCTCCTGCCAAAGAGATAGACCCTGATTATGCAAACAAATTGAAAAAAGCGTATAGGGAAGGTGTAGAAATTATTCCTGTTCAGGTAAAAATAAACCCTCAGGAGATTAATTTCCTAAGGGTTTTGGAGTACTCATTATAATAATGTAAGAAAATCAGAGTTATCTCTGAACAATAAGCTTTCTTGTTGTATGTGGTTTGTCATAGATCCACAATGAATAGAAATATATTCCGGAAGCAAAAGCAGAAACATCAATGGAGGCTTTTCCTTCTCCGGGAATAAGTGATGTTGTGTTTACTATGTTTCCTGCCAAATCGGTAATAACAATTTTTGCATCATACACAGAAAGAGGTATAATGTAATTGAATTGACAGTTTGTGCTTGCCGGATTTGGATAGGGGTTTGAAATTTCTGTTTTAAGGACAGCAATTTCACCAATAGATACAGGGGAAGTATAAAATTTTATCACAATATCAACTGTATCAGAAGGATTGGCATCATCAAAAAAAGTATAGCGAACAATTGTCAGTCCGTCATTTTCGTTCCCGTTGTAATCAGCGGAAAAGTCATTTGTGTTTGTTTGTCCGGCATCAATAGTGATTGAATAGGGTGACACTAAAGTAGATGGAGCAACACACACTCCCCAGCAAAAAGTATTCATTGCCCCTGCCAAAAGTTCAATTTCATGTTTGCGCACTTTCACATCCATTGATGAACCACTGTTGTTGGTCACATATACGTGCTCATAATGATCAACATTATTTGCAATGTAAAGTGAAATTGTGTCGCCCGGACTCAATGCTCCGTTTGCATTTGACAAACTGAGGTTCTGTGCGGATAATCCAATTGCACAGACATATAAACTCATTAAAAATACAATTTTCTTCATACGTTTTTTTTTAAGGAATCAACTACAAAGATACAACACTCTTTATACCAAAACCAAATTTTTTTATCAATTTAGTCGAAATGCATTAATTTTGTTGCAGTTGAGTTAAAAACATATGATAAAATATTTGAAAAAAATTCCATTGTCAGTGTCAATTCTTATTGGCCTTGGGCTTGGCCTTCTTGCAGGGTATCTGTTTCTCCTTTTTGGAGCGGAGAGTTTTGTAAAATTCTGGATACAGCCCTGGGGTGAAATTTTTCTTAATATGCTCAAGCTGATTGCAGTGCCCATTGTGTTTTTATCAATTGTTTGCGGAATATTCGGAATTGGCAATCTGAAAGATTTTTCAAAACTTGCAGGCAGAACTTTTGTGCTTTATATCCTGACAACTGTTATGGCAATATCTCTTGGATTGATGCTTGTAAACAGTATAAAACCAGGCAGGGTGTTTGATAAAACCGAACAGCAACAGCTTCAGCAGCAATATGGAGAAATTGTTATTCAAAGACAAGTATCAGCTGATGAAATGAAAGAAAGAGGACCACTTAGATTTCTGGTTGATATTGTGCCAGACAACATGTTTTCTGCTGCAACCGACAACACAAAAATGCTACAAATTATTTTTATAGCTCTTTTTTTGGGAATGGTAATCTTGTTGATTCCTGATGAAAAAACAACTGTGGTTCGTCAGTTCTTTCTGCAAATGAATGATGTGTTCATTTTTATGGTTGAAATTATTATGAAAGCAGCGCCTTTTGGAGTGTTTGCGCTCATGGCCGGAATGATGGTTGAGTTTGGAGGAAGCGTTGGATTGCTGAAGGCACTTGGAACATATGCTTTGACAGTTATCATTGGGTTGGTAATACTCACACTCATTATTTATCCTCTTATAATCAGGTTTTTTACAAAGATCAAGCCCGGAAAGTTCTTAAAGGGAATTTTTCCTGCACAGATTGTTGGCTTTTCAACCAGCTCAAGCGCAGTCACACTTCCAGTTACAAAAAGACAGGTAGAAAATGAACTGGGTATTCATCCCAAGGTGAGCGGTTTTGTCCTCCCGCTGGGGATGACAATTAATATGGACGGTACAAGTTTATATCAGGTTGTAGCTGTTGTGTTCATTTCACAGGTGTTTGGCATTGACCTGAGTTTCTCACAGCAGATGTTTATCATTCTTCTGTCAGTTTTATCTTCAATCGGGGCTCCCGGAATTCCGGGCGGTAGTATTGTGATGCTGGTGTTTATTCTGTCATCAGTTGGCATTCCGCTTGAGGGACTGGCTCTGATTTTAGGTATTGATCGTCCGCTTGACATGATGAGAACAACTACAAACATTACAGGCGATTCAATGATTTGTTGCCTGCTGAATAATAGGTTTGATAGTGCAGAGAGCTAACGCCAGTCAGTATTAATTGTATAAATGAGAAATTGGCGAAGCAGGTTTAAGATATGATGACAATTCAGTGTAAGGAACAGCAACTTCAATAATTCCAAACACATAAGGAGCAATGTGATAAATATTGTAAACAAAAATTAATTCTGTCTTAGTGAAACAGAAGGCCTCAGGAATGAAGACCTCTTCAAGCAAAATGTTGTTTAACTCCTCTTCTGAGTCAAGTCTCATAGCATCAACCAAATACTTGCGGATTATCTTAACAATGTCTTTTTCCTTTAAAGGATTGATAATGTCATTGAGTGTAAACGCTCTGCCAAGTACTATGCTGTAGTGAACAAAATCTTTATAATATTCCCCATGAGCGCCACCAGTATAATAGGAAGAATTGCGAATCATACTTATTACACGACCATCAGCATACTCAATTCCGGCATTACAAATAAATTCCCAGTCCATCATGTGTTTCATTTCTGACTCTTCAACAAATGCATATTCATCATTGAACATGTTGTGAAAGGATTTTGCCAGGCTTTGCAAATCGTTTTGAGTATTTCCGGTATAATGATCTCCAAAAAAGAATTTTCCAAAGGTTTTTTTAAGTTTTTCAGGATTTTTGCAGTTTGTTGCCTCAACAGGTTCAGGATATCTTATATTGATTGAGCAAATTGGTCCATCATTATTCCCGGAAAGTTGATGCGTGGTTTCATATGTTTGTTCTGAAAAATCAAGATCAATAACTTGTGTGGGATACAACTCAAAATCCATTTTTTTTGAGTTTGCTGAATTTGTCCAGTTGCCTGAGAAAACAAAATCCGACGAAAACTGCCCGTCAAAAAATCCGGTTGTTTGATACTCTGCTCTTTGTTCTTCTGAAAGATAAAGCTTGCCATTGCCTTTTAATGACCCATTTAGCAATATGGTTTTTCCATATTTTGTGTAGAAATAATACCCATTGAATTCAGTTTCGTTTTTATAAAGAAACATCTCAATATCATGTTTGTCATCAATGGTTCCCTGAAGATGTATCGCAAAATAATCACTCTCAGGTGTTGATGTATAGGAAGGAGAATCAATGTCTGATTGTTCGTCAATGTCGAAAACATTGACATCGCTGTCTTTTGAACCACTGTTTTGACAAGCAAGAAAGCATAGAATTGAAAAAAGTGAAATTGTTTTAAAAATAATATTTTTCATGGTTTTTAACACCAAAAGTACATCAAATTTATAAAATAAAGAAGGTTTGTAACAAAAGCCTTTTATCTTTGCACAAAACAAATAATTATGAAATGCAAGAGCTTTATTTTTAGCTTTTTAGTGATGTCCTGTGTTTTGTGTTTTGCTGACTCACCAATCACCTCAACCGATTTCTGGACAGCCTATAAACACGAGAAAATAATAGAAAAAGCACAGAATGCCGGTGGAGTTCTCACAACAGAACTGGCAGATTTTCTGATTTCCAAAAAAGGAAAAATTGATGTGAAAATGGCAGTAATCAACTGCTTGTCATGGGATTTCAACGGAAAGAAAAATGCCCAGATTTATCTTAATCGTTTGTTGGAAAAGGGCATCTATAAAACTTCTCAGGAGTTTAGAGACAAGGGGAAGGCCGGGCATCTGTTGTGTATGGCCTATCTAAAAGCCATGGACAACTATTTTGAGGTGTTCGAAGCTTATGAATGGGCAGAACTTGCCCTGGCAAAGAACCAAAAAAGCTATACGTTCAATATTATCAATGCCATTATACATGCACAAATTTTATTTGATTCTGACTGGTGTCTTGTTTTTATGGCAACCCACAGTGTAAGGATTAACAAGTCATTGAAACGCGACATGAATGAAGAAGCCATCAAAATAATTTTCGACTATATGGATTTATATAAAGATTATTGCGAATAAAAAGCTGCATTTATGAAAAAATTGTATTTTTGCCCTGACGGGAAATAAATAATTATGGAAAAACACCGTTCCTTTCAACCTCCCCTGATTATAAATATAATGTGTGTGTTGCTGCTGAATCTGTTGATTATCAGTAGTAATTATTGTGCCGGTCAATCTGGTATTCTGAAAAACAACGAACAGTTGTTGAGTCGTGACTGGAGTTCTTTGGAAGATTTAAAAATTCTTGTGCAATTGTTGCAGGAAACACATGACTATGGACAATCACGATTGACTGCAGATATTCATAGCAGAATGGGCAAGGTCTTTGAAGCCAATGGGTTGTATGAGCACTCCCTTACACATTATACTGAAGCTTATGTTATTTATTCTGAATTCAGCATAAAAGACCCTGCTTGTGCTGAGGGAGCAATGTGGACATTGTATGATATCGGCAATGTTTTTTATCATATGGTAAAATACGAAAATGCCATTGCAATATATTCCAAAAGTGCCAGCAGATTTCTTAAAAAGGAAGATTATTACGGAGTAGCTTCTTCATTTAGCAATATAGGACTATGTTATTCTATGATGGAAAAACATGATTCTGCTCTGACATATTACAATAAGGCTCTGGACATCAGATCATATTTGCAGGACAGTAACCTTGTGGCTTTTTCATTAACACAAATCGGGTCTTTACATATCAACACAGAAGACTGGGAGGAAGCAGAGCAGTATTATAAGAAAGCTGCTGAAATACAGCTGGTTGCCGGCAATTATAAAAGTCTGGTTATATCATATATGAACCTTGGCAGGATTTATTCTTCACTTAATAATGACAGTTTGGCTGAATCATTTTACAATAAATCCCTTCAACTTGCTGACAGCATCAATCACAAAGAATATCAGACATATGTTTTTTCTGAAAAGGCCAGGCTTTATGAAAAAAAGGGGAGATATTCAGAAGCGCTGGAAATCCTTAAAAACGCGGTTTCACTTGCAGAACAAACAGGAATTATTCCTTTGAAAAGAATGATATATCATCGCTACTATGAATTTGCTTATTCCCGTGAAGACTACAAAACAGCACTGGAGTTTCTTCTGCTTTACAATGAACAGGATGACCTGATTTTTAACCGTGAAACAGAAACAAAACTCAAGCAAATGGAATTTCTTATTATGAGCGAACAGCTTCAGCAGGAAATGAAAAACATGGAAAAAGAAAACCATATAAGCTTGCTGCAAAGCCGAAACAGATCAAATCTTCTTTATTACTTCATTTTCAGTTCAATAATTCTTATCCTGTTTGCTTTGGGAAACGTGAGAAAATTCAATTACAGATTTAAACTTCTTGGTGATTTTCTTGCATATCTTTCACTTTTCGAACTTGTAATGGTTATTCTTTCTGTTGCGGTATATTTTGCTTTGTTTTTCTATTTGTTTACTCCCTTTGGCCTTGAATCATCGGTATACAGTCCCGGGCTGTTAAGTCATTTCATTACTGGTATTATCTTTTCTCTCAACCTGATGGTTGTTTTGTGGCTTTTTGCCTGGATTGAAAGAAAAATATTATTTGCCTGGTTTGTAAAACACAGATATATAGTGATGTCTGTTGTTATTAACCTTACAACAGCTTTTTCAGTTATGATTTATCTTAACCTTTTCGCTGGTTTGCCAACAGGATGGTATTTATATTTTTCACTTGTGCTGTTTACTTTAACAGCGTATATTTTGCCGTTATACATTATTATTATAATTATTGAAAAATATTTACTAAAAAAGAATGTTACTGAAGCCCGAAAGCTGAACGAGGAATTTAAATCAAGGACAAATGAATCTAAATCCCTGCAACATCCCTTGATTTTGAAATCAAACCTAACAAAAGAAGAACTTGTTTTTGATGCCGAATCTGTTCTGTATATAGAAGCACAGGGAAATTACTGCAGAGTATGTCGATTTGAAGAAGGAGAATTGAAAAAAACAATGATCAGACTCACAATGAAACTTGCAGAAGAACAATGTAAAAACCACCCACAACTTGCGAGATGTCATAAGTCATTCATTGTCAACACTTCTCATATAGTTCGAATTACTGGAAATTCCAGGGGCTATTTGCTTATAATGCAAAATGTGAACGAACAAATTCCACTTTCAAAACACTTCTATAATGAAAACCTGATGAAGAAGTAGTCTTTTTTATCACAACAATTGCAATTTCATCACAGAAATTACTTTCTTGTCATCAATATGTGATACTTGTCACATAAATTTTTTCTGATAATTAAGTGAGTATAGTTTTGCACTCAAATCAAAATACCCACATAAACATGAAAACAGGAAAGATAAAAGACATTTTTGCAGTTACAAGTATCATCCTAACATTTATGTTAACATTGTTTGCAATAATTGCACAAGGTCAATGTACACACACTATCCGGCTAACTGACACATATGGAGATGGATGGAACGGAGGGACTGTAACAGTTACAGTAAACGGAACTCCTGTCCTTACAGACATAACGCTTGCAACAGGGTCTGGTCCTGAGGATCATGCTTTCACTGCATCAACTGGTGATGTTATAAATATTGTAAGAACAGCTGACGGTTCTTATCCATGGGAAATGCAAATCCAAATCTTTGACAACACAATGGCGGGTTTGTTGGGTCCTGTTGAACCTCAGTCTGCTCCGGGACATACAGTAACTGGTAGTTGTGTTACATGTGCAGCTCCCTCAACGGTAACAGCATCAGTCAGTGCAAACGATGTGATTCCGGGCACTGCAGTCACTTTCTCGTATGTTTCTCACACAGGAGGCCTTTGTTCCGGCTCATGGGAATATCAATGGGAAACAACAGGAGGAACAGTGCTTCAGCCATGGTCGACAAGCCAAAATTATTCAACTACTGCGACAAACGATATGTTTGTGATACTCAAAATGAGATGTTCTGATTGTCCTCTGCAAACAGCCACATCAAATGTGTTGAATTTTAATGTTCTTATACCACCGGTGAATGATTTTCCATGTGATGCCATTCTGCTTTCAACTTACACATCATGCAATTATCAGTGGGAAAGTAATTCTGATGCAACGGATTCGGGAATACCTTCTCCCGGCTGTGCAAGCTATAATGGCGCGGATGTTTGGTATAAAACAGTGGTAGGAGGATCGGGGAACCTGCTTGTACAAACTGATGCAGGAACAATAACAGACGGAGGACTTGCAATTTATTCAGGAAGCTGTAATTCTCTCACACTTATTGAATGTAATGATGATGGTGGTCCCGGTGGGATGGAAAAAATATTAAGAACAGGCCTGACTCCCGGCGATACAATATGGATCAGAGTGTGGAGATTTGGAGGAGGAACAGGCACTTTTCAGATTTGTGCATCAGATCCCAGATATATTCTCAATGGTTCAGCTCAGGAGGCTCCGCAATATGGGGCAGATTGTGTTATCATAACACAAAATTCACCAAGTCAGGGAGCTTGTGTATGGAATAGTACCGGTTTGATTGATTTTAGTCAGACATTTGATTATGAAATAACTGTATATCTGGGAGATAATGACGGAGGTGCTGATGGAATTACTTTCACATTTCATCGTGATCCAGCTGGCTTAACAGCATGCGGAACAAATGGAGGTCATCTGGGTATGCTGGGTGTTTCTCCATCCTGGAGTGTGGAAATTGATACATATGACAATGGTTGGGCTTGGCATGATATTTTTGATGATCATATTGCAATTTTTGCCAATGGTGATAACTCTCTGCCACTCATTGCAGGACCTGTATCAGCAACCAATCCTCCATCAAATATTGAAGACGGAAACACTCACTTGTTGAGAATTGTATGGGACCCCGCTTCGATGCTTTTTTCTGTGTATTTTGACGGACAACTCAGACTAAGCGTTACCTATGACATAATTAATAGTGTCTTTGGAGGTGATCCTATGGTATATTGGGGCTTTACAGGGTCAACAGGAATGGCATATAATCTTCAATACTTCTGCCCCAATGATTTGCCCTTGCCATTGACATTTGTACAATTTTCATACGAGTGCAGAGAAAAAAATACTTTACTGCAGTGGATAACAGCAAGTGAACAAAACACACAGATGTTTTTTATTGAAAAAAGCGATAATATGAATGTGTGGGAACATATTGATGTTGTGTATGCTTCAGGAAATACCAATACTCTGACAACATATCAATATGAAATAGCAAGACAAAGTGAAGGAGCTTTTTACAGGGTTAGAGAAGTGGATGTGGACGGACAGGAATTTGTTTCGGGTGTAATTTTTACACAATGTAATTCGGGGCAGGAATTTATGCCGTTATTATATCCCAATCCTGCCCATGAAGCTCTGTTTGTTGAATATTGTCCTTCAGCAGAATTTGTTTATCCGGTTGAAGTAAAGGTGATTGATATAGCGGGAAAGACAGTTCATTCACAAACATTTTCTACAGACGAATTATGTTCAGGAAGTATGCTAAACATTGAGCATTTATCAATGGGCACATACATAATTCAAATAATTGACAATTATTCTCAAAAACAGCACACATCAAAACTGCAGATTACAAGATAACACACACATACACACACAACCCGGGCAATTCATGGTCCTTTCTGGGGGGGGAGGGCCGCCCTCGGGTGTGTTGTTTTAAAAAAAATACCTCATAAATACATACAATTTGCTCTTCCCTGGGGAAGGGCATTTTGGTTTTTTGCTGTGTGCATTTTGTCACATTTTTTTACATTTCATCACAAGTTTTCTGCCGGACAAAAAAAAACCATCAACTTTGCTTTCTTTTTTTCAATGAGAATATATATGAACTTTAAATTACTTTTTTTTGTTTACTTTTATACTGGTATTATAGCATATGGACAAATCAGCAATCAGGTGCCGCTATACGTTGAATTTGAGCAATATACAAGCATTGAATCATGTGACATCAATGTTCTTACTTCAGAATTCTATTTTGAAAATAAGGAAAAGCAACCACAGGAATCAAAATATTCTTTCAGCAATAATGGTTTCAAAGGTCTTGTAACCCCTGGTATTCATCTGGTTGCTCAATATAAGTACGAAATATCGTTCTCTTATAAATCGCATGAGAAACTACCTGCTTCAAAGTATTATGTTTTTCTTGAAAACCAAAATAATTTCAGATACATTGATCTGGCCAAAAGCTCAGTTGAAAGGAATCCTGATAATACAGAAACACGCACACTGGTTTTCTCTGTTGAACAAAGCGATGTATATTTCATAGGATTGTGTACATATAATGACTGCGGATTCAGCAATATCTGCCTGTATGATTTTCTTATTGATTGGTTTTATGCAGATAACGTCAAGGGGTGCGGCATCAAAAATGCAGACAGGCCTTAATGAAACACACAAAACACAAGGGCATACTTCACTAAATAAAAGAGCAATTAGTAACCACAAAAACAATTCATACAATTTGCTTTTCCATAGGGAAGAGTGTTTTGGTTTTGTTTTTTAATGTATTTTTGATAGTCCTTTAAAAGTAACCCAACAAATTATGAAAAGTGCAATTCTATCAATTATAGCAGCTGTTATGATTTCAACAGTTTGTTTCAGTCAGAGTGGTGATACAGTCACAGTTCAGACTTTTACTTTCGGATCACCTCAGGATGCATGGTTTGAGTTTCCTCCTGATACAGTCAGGTTTGAAAAAATAATCATGAAATACACCCTGAAATGTAATCCGGCCCAAAACCCAGCGTGTGGGGAATGGGATTATCAAACCTCAACAACCCTTTATGATTATACAGGCCTGCAGGATTCATCAGTTATTAATCAGCCTGTGTTTCGTGTCAATGGAAATGCACCCGACACCCTCTATGCGTCTTATTCCCAGACATTTAGCACCACTGGCAACTTTCAGTATTTCAATGTGTATGATGATACCCTGACCCTGAGCACATATCCTCTGGGAGCAGGCAGCACAACTTCTCCTCATCCCTTTGCAGCCGAAATGCCTGTTTCCAGAGCATTCTTCCTGTGGAGAGCATCAGAACTAACTACAGCCGGCATGAGCGCAGGAAATATTACCGGCCTCAGATTCAATGTGCAGTCGGGTAGCGTGACCCTAAAAAACATGAAAATTCGACTGAAACAAACTTCAGATAATACAATAGACTCCGAAGACATTGATTTTCAAGGCTTTGATTTGGTTTATAGCATGAACACATCCATCGCTCCCGGTTGGAATGATTTTGCATTTCTGCAAGCTTTTGCCTGGAACGGCACTGATAATATCATCATCGAAATTTCATTTGAAAATAATACTTCTGCCGTATCTCCTCTTGTTTTTTCTGAAAACACAGGATTTGATTGCGGTGCTGTTCGTGCTGATAATGACAGATGTGTCAAATTTCAAGGAAATAACTATATATCTGTTGCTGTTACTGACACCCTGAATACACTTGATACAGCTGTTACTGTATCATTCTGGCATTATGGAAATCCCCAGTTTCAACCTCAGGACGGAACCTGTTTTGAAGGAATCAGAGCCAACGGAAACAGGGTTTTAAATGCTCATATTCCCTGGTCAAATTCCCGTATCTACTGGGATGCAGGGGTAAATGCTGCCGGAAATTATGACCGTATTGATAAAGCTGCCAATCCTGATGAATTTATGGGAAAATGGAATCAATGGACCATGACAAAAAATGTAACACAAGAAACCATGAAGGTGTATCTCAACGGAATACTTTGGCACTCAGGTACAAACAAAAGTCATGAGTTTGATGTAATAACAAATTTTATGATTGGCAGAGGAAACTGGAGTGGTTCAACTTCATTTTCAGGCAGAATGGATGAGTTTGCAATTTTCAGAACTGAAATGTCAGCAAATGAAATTCTTGACAACTACAAAACCCCTATCACTCCTACTCATCCACATTATGATGATTTGATAATGTACTTCAGGTTCAATGAAGGAAACGGAATTTTTGTCACTGACTCGGCTAAAGCCAACACTGTGCCTTCATATATGTTCGGAGCCTCAAATCCTCTCAAATCACCTGAAGATTATGTAAATAATTTCACTTCAACACAAATCCGCCCGGACATCATTTTTGAACAAGGAACTTTCAATCAACATATTGATTCTCTTTTTGTTACTGATTCCATTGCAAACAATCCGCTCATGGTGGTTTTTTACAGCGATTCAATCAATAATCCGGGTGTTCCTACCGATACACTGGTTGTATGGCCCTCCAACTATTACATGTATGTATATGATTCACAAGGAATTATTACAGATTCTACATTTGTGGTTACTGATTCAATGTTTGTAAATTCTTCGTACAATTATTTTCATTACTTTCCGCAAATTATCAGATATGAAATGGGCAGATACATCACACCCTATGGCAATGGCTTGAGTTTAGGAGACGGCTGGACATGGACATTTGATGTGTCAGACTACAGAACTTTACTTGCTGACAGTGTAAGACTAACAGCAGGCAACTGGCAAGAACTGCTTGATTTGAAATTTCTCATGATAAAAGGAACTCCTCCAAGGGATATTATTTCTATTGAGTCGCTTTGGTACGGACAGTATAATTATGGTGATCCCAGTGTTCCCTTTGACGATCTGGTTCTTCCAAAGAAGATTAAAGTTCCTGAAAATACTGTCAATGCAAGATGGAAATCCAGAATTACCGGTCATGGAATGGACAGTCCACAAAACTGTGCAGAGTTTTGCTCCAAGTGGCACTATTTCGATGTGAACGGTGTTCAGCAATTTACAAAACTTGTGTGGAGAAACAATTGCGGGGTAAATCCACTCTTTCCTCAAGGAGGCACATGGGTATATAACCGTGCAAACTGGTGTCCGGGTGCGGAAGTGGAAACATATAATTTTGAACTGACACCTTTCATCACACCTGGCGATTCCATTGAATTACGTCACAGAGCACAACCATATGTTAAAACCTCGGGTTGGAGTTTTTATGAAGTCGTTGATCAGGTCGTTTTCTATGGTGCTCCCAATTTCACTCTGGATGCAGCCATTGAAAATGTGCTTGTGCCTACCACAGATGATATGTGGAGAAGAAAGAATCCTGCATGTACTGACCCAATTGTGATAATTAAAAACACGGGAACAACACCATTGACTTCTCTGGAAATTGATTTTGGGGTGGTTGGTGGTCAGTCTTCTACCTATCAGTGGACAGGAAATCTTCAGTTTCTTGAAACAGCAGAAGTCAATCTGGGCAATTTCCACTGGACCCAGAGTGCTTCAAAATTCCAAATCAGCATAAAAAATCCCAATGGAGGCACTGACCAATATCCGCATAATAATGAATGGATTTCTGATTTTGTTTATCCCTTGTTAATGCCTGAAACATTCTTTATTGAGTTTAAAACAAATAACCGTCCTCAGGAAAATCAATACACACTTACAGATGATCAGGGGAATATTATTTTAAGCAAATCGGGACTCACAGCCAACACAGTATATCGCGATACACTGACACTTTTACAGGGCTGTTATATTTTCAAACTAACAGACACAGGAAATGATGGTCTCACATGGTGGGCAAACTCAGCTCAGGGAAGCGGTTATATCAGATTCAGAAGTGCCACAACACCTCAGGTACTTAAAAATTTCAACTCTGATTTTGGGGCTGAAGTGTATATACAATTTACAGTGGGACTCACAAATTCAACAGAAGAAGAGCTTGTTGCAAAGAGTTCTGTTGCTGAAATGTTCATTATCCCCAATCCTGCCGAAGATTATGTTGACGTTTCCTTCAATCTGAAACAACCTGAAGCTGGTCAAATTGACATTATTGATGTTTTGGGCAAAACTGTTTACAGCACAAGTTTTGAAAAGTGCATTGCAGGAAACAAAACCATAGATGTTTCTGGTTTGAATGCTGGTATTTATATTGTAAATGTTAGAACAGAAAACAACAGAATGACAGCACGAATGGTTGTTAGATAAATTAATCTCGATTCAAAATCACTATTGTCCGATGCAAATATGAGGCAACACTCAGATGTTTTTTTAAACATCTATAGTAAGCCGCTGATTATTCCGAACTAAAGTAGTCCAACACATTTCGGTTCAAAAAGTGCCATTCATTTCGGAATTGCGGCTGTGCCCTTCAAATATTCTTTTATCTGTTTGCTTTTTTCTTTCGTATTCATTTTTTATTTAGTTTTGTTGGGAATAAAACAGAATAAACTGTTGCAAGTTAATAGATATTTGCTGACTTATAGTGGGTTTTTCTTGGAGTATGAATGAGTTATAGGCAATAATAGGACGAGCGTCCCGTAACATAAAAACAGATAATAAATGACAATAAAAGAAGCAATAATTAAAAGCCTTGAAAATTTTGACAGATTGTCGAATTCTATTGAAATATGCGACCATATCTTAGCAAACAATTATTATGAATTTTCTGGAAAAACACCATCTGCGACAGTTTTCGCTCAATTAGGAGACTTCATTCGTAACGGAGACACAAGAGTAAAACGAATCAAACAAAGCAACGGTACTTACTCTTACTACTTGACAAAAAATGAACAAAATATTGGTATTGAAGTTTTGAGTGGCGACACCGAAGCTGAAATTGTAAAAACAACCAAAATAAACAAATCGAAATCTTACGAAGAAAGAGATTTACATAAACTTTTGAGTAGCTATCTGAAAAATGCGGACACTTACTCAAAGACAATCTTTCACGAACAATCTAACGTAAAAGACAATAACCAAATTTGGACACATCCAGATATGGTTGGTATTAAGTTTTTGAACTTACAGACCAAAGCTAGTCAAAATTTTTTAAAATCAATAAATAGAGTTGACACTTTTAAATTGAGTTCATACGAGCTGAAAAGAGAAATCAACAGCGACAGCGAACTAAAAAAAGCATTTTTTCAAGCTGTTTCAAATTCGAGTTGGGCTAATTATGGATATTTAGTTGCATTTGAATTTAGCGATAGTTTGAACGAAGAAATGGCAAGACTAAATCAATCGTTCGGAATCGGAATTATTGAACTAAATGCAAATCCATATCAAAGTAAAGTTCTATTTCCTGCAGTTTACAGAGATTTAGACTTTAAAACGATTGACAAACTTTGTAAAATGAATAAGGAGTTTGAGAAGTTCATTGAACAGACTGAAAAACTTATGACTGCAAGCGAAAAGTATGTTTCAGGAGCAGAAAAAGAACTTGACGAATTTTGTGACCGATACTTTGCCAACGACACAGAAGTTGAAAACTATTGTAGAGATAAATATATACCGACTAACGAAGAATGAAAAGAACCACTGGTTATAACAACAGGGCTTAGCTCAATTGCGGGGTGAATCTTTATTTGCAAATAACATCTTTTTATATAACTTTGTAGTAGCCTGATAGTGAAGATGTTTGATTCCAGCCACATGTATTAAGCAGCGAAACGTTAGCGGTCATGAGATAACGAAAGCACTAAATAAAAATGAATACCATTGTGAAAGTAAATTAATAAAAAAAAGAAGGTAAAGCCGACTCGATGCTTTTAATCTTAGCCAACTGCACTCTTTATGAATCAAAACATAGACAAAGTTTTGTTTATGAAGCTCAAATAAAAATACTAAATTTGAACTTGAAAAATATGAGATATGTACGAACAGCAAAACATAGAATATAAAAGCAGTTGGCACGACGACTACCTCAAATGGATTTGTGGTTTTGCGAATGCACATGGTGGCACTTTGTTTATTGGTAAAGATGATGACGGTAATGTTAAGCACTTGGCAAATTCAAGAAAACTTTTAGAAGATATTCCAAATCAGGTAAGAGACCTTCTCGGATTAATGGTAGATGTTAATCTGCATACAGAAGGAGGAACTGATTATTTGGAAATTGTGGTAGAGCCATACCCTTTTCCTATAAGTTTGAGAGGTAAATACTATTACCGTTCAGGGAGCACACTACAAGAATTGAAAGGTGCGGCTTTGGCTAAATTTTTGTTGCAACGACAAGGCAAAAAATGGGATGGTGTGCCTGTTCCCAATGTTACTGCGAAAGAATTGAAAAATGACACCTTTGATTTTTTTCGAAAGAAGGCCACTAAAAGCAACCGATTAGAACAGGAAGATTTAGATGGCACTAATCAAGAGTTGTTGGAAAGTTTGCAATTGTATTTGGAAGATGAAAAAATGCTCAAACGAGCAGCAGTTCTTCTCTTTCATCCAAAACCAGAAAAATATGTTACAGGAGCGAATATAAAGATCGGCTTTTTTGAATCGGATGATGAATTAAAGTTTCAAGATGAAGTAAAAGGCAATCTACTGGAGCAAGCAGAAAAAGCCTTGGATTTACTCAAAACAAAATATACTCAAGCAATCATTTCTTACCAAGATGGTAGCAGAGAAGAAACGTTCACTTTCCCTGAAGAAGCCGTTAGAGAAGCACTTTATAATGCTATTACTCATAAAGATTATAGTAGTGGCATTCCTATTCAAATCAGCATTTATCCCAATAAAATGATTTTTTGGAATGAAGGACAATTACCCGAAAACTGGACAGTGGAGAAGTTAACTCAAAAACATCCTTCAAAACCACACAATCCTGATATAGCCAATACTTTTTTCAGAGCAGGTTATATAGAATCTTGGGGGCGTGGTACCATAAAAATGATTAATGCTTGTAAGGGTCATAAAATAGCACCACCCATATTTTCAAATATACCACCTGACTTTCAAGTTGAACTCATTAAGTACACAAACAAAGGGCTCAAAGAATCTGGTTTAAAGGAAGAATTAAGAAAGATTATCCTGCACATTCAGAAAAATGGAAGTGTAACAAATTCGGAGGTGCAAATGATTTGTGATGTAAGTAAAGCCACAGCCACAAGGTATTTAGGAGAACTAGAAACCAAATGGCTTGATAAAATAGGTTCTACAGGAGTTGGAACTGAGTATGTTTTTAAAGGGCTCAGTAAGGGCTCAATTATCGGCAGTAAAATCCCATAATAGCTGTTTAGTCACTGTTTATCAACAGGTTGTGATTTCGCTAAAGGGCTCACAAAGGGCTCAATCGGTTCATTATGGACTCAAAGACGGCTCATAAATAAAAAAAGAAGTACTAAAAAAAACACCAAGCCCTATTTGCAAGCATTTCGGTTCAAAAAGTGCCATTCCTTTCCGAATTGCGGTTATGCCCTCCATATATTATTTTATCTGTTTGCTTTTTTCTTTTGTATTAATATTTTTTTTAGTTTTGTGGGAAGTAATAACAGGCTAATCTGTTGCAAGTTAATGGATATTTGTGGGCTTGTAGCAGGTTTTTCTGGTCTAAAAACGTATGCGCATTGTAGAATAAAACAACGACCGAACAAACAAAATGAAACCAGTAAAATCAACAGCAGAAATATTAGCATTTAAAGCACTCAACCGAGACATTGACAAGACTTGGGTTGACTGGGCAGTTGATATGCTTATGGCTGGTTTCGAAACCGAACATTCGACAATTCTTGCAGGAGAAAGCGAACCTTTTAACCAATTCCAAATGCAGGAACTTGCGGAGAAAGTTTTTAAGGAATTGCGACTTGACTATTCGGACAAAGACCAAACTATAAAAAATTATGCGTGTTATCTCATTGACAAATCGCTTGACGGAGAACTTGATAACTTCAAAGTGCTTGAAATTCTGAAAGACATTTGTGTCGAACTTGACTTTGAAAAATACTTGTATGACTTCTTCTTCCTTTACTTCGCCAAAGACGACTTATCCTATTCGGAAAATCAATGGTATTGGGACGGAGCGACAAGAGAAAATATTGAGATAATTGTAGCGGACTATTTTACAGCTTGGAAAACCAACTACTTAACAGATGAAAGAACAACGACCGCATAACAGCACCTACACGCAAGCAGGGGTTTCCACAAAGTATCCGCGCAGGCTGTGCTTCTATGAAGGTGAAGTGCTAAATCCAAGCTCTCTCCCTCTAATGAAGTTCTGTACGGTAATTTGCCATCTGCGGATTGCCCCAAATCCATTAGCGGTCATGATATAACGACAACCTAAATGCCAAATAATTCAAAATGAAACCATTATCTTTCTTCCACTTATTTCTTGCGGTAATTTTATTCTTTGGCGAAAATCAGCTGTTGGCTCAGAGCAAAAAGCAGGTTCTTTTTATCGGAAACAGTTATACAGCGGGGAACAATCTGCCTCAAATGGTGTATGATGTTGCAATTTCTGCCGGAGATACTGTGGTGTTTGACAGCAACACCCCGGGAGGAATGACCTTTCAGGGACACACAACCAATGCAACCACAATTTCAAAAATTCAGTCGGGCAACTGGGATTTTGTAGTGCTTCAGGAGCAAAGTCAAAGACCTTCTTTTTCCGATGCACAGGTTCAGGTTGAGGTGTTTCCCTATGCTGCCATACTTGACAGTATCATCAATGAATATAATCCTTGTGCTGAAACCATGTTTTATATGACCTGGGGCAGAAAAAACGGCGATGCTTCCAATTGTGCAGTGTGGCCTCCGGTATGTACTTATGAAGGAATGGATAGTTTGCTGTATTTGAGATATATGATGATGGGCCAAATGAATGATGCTGTTGTTTCTCCTGTGGGAGCTGTTTGGAGATATCTCAGAGTCAATCATCCTGAAATTGAATTATACCTGGGAGACGAAAGTCATCCTTCTGTTGAAGGCTCATATGCTGCTGCTGTATGCTTTTATAGTTGTTTCTTCAGAAAAAACCCTACCAATGTCACCTTCAACAGTACTGTCAATTCAGGTGATGCCCTGATAATACGAAACGCTGTAAAAACAGTTGTTTATGATTCTTTGTCCAAATGGTATATTGGGGCATATGATCCGGTGGCAAATTTCACCTCAAATATTACCGGAAACTCTGTGGCTTTTACTAATGCTTCGGAGTTTGCAACTACCTACTTGTGGGATTTTGGCGACGGAAACTACTCAAACGATGAACATCCTGTTCATGTGTATTCAAGCAATGGAAATTATAATGTTACACTAATTGCAACACACTGTAGTTTTTCGGATACTTATTCTCAGTCACAGATTGTTGCAAAGACTGTGGAGTACGAAAGCTCAAACTTTGTATTTGTTTTTCCCAATCCTGCTGAAGAAAGAATTTTCCTTAACACCAGTTTCACAATATCGGGATTACAATTCAAAATAATTGATTTTTCAGGAAAAATCGTTTATCAGGGAGTCTTTTCAGACAAATCAAATCACATTAATATTGAGCACCTGAAATCCGGGATGTATCTTCTGTTGATAGAACATGAAGATGCAGAAAACCAAACCCTGAAGTTTTTAAAGTTCTGATATTCAACTACACTTTCACAATATTACGTATACAATTTGCTCTTCCCTGGGGAAGGGCATTTTGGTTTAGTAATCATTCTGTCTTTACAAACCGGAAGGTTTTTAACTGAGATTCTGAGTTTATTCTAATCACATACATACCCGTTTTCAGGTTTGATACATCAACGTATGCAAGCTGAATGTTTTTGTGTGACTCTATAATACATCTTCCTGTTAAATCAAAAATCTGAAAGCTGAACATATCTGGAGAATTTGTTTCAACATGGAGAATGTCTTCTGCCGGATTGGGATAAATTCGGAATAATGTTTCTTCGGGGGAAAGATGACTATTCACAGAATTGATAATTGGAACTCCACAAGGATTCATATTACTAAAGAAACAAGATCGAATTGTATCAATGTTTGCTTTCATGGCATCAATGGATGAATAGACTCCTGCAGTGTCTCTTCCATACACAAATGCAAAATCAAGCATATGCGCACTCCCTGCTGTAAAAGTAAATGGCCCCAAAGAAGCCAGTCCTCTTTTATCAGAAGGCTCATTTCCTGATGTTTCTTCTGTCCAGTAAGCTGGCCCATTTGGCAGCTGTCCTCCAGTGCCCCAATTACATGGGTCAGAATCACCAGGGTATAGAAACTTACATTCAGGACCATATCCTCCGTATAAAAATGGAGATCCTTCATATTTTAAAGTTTTTAATGCATTATAGAAAAAAACATCCTCAAGATTTACTCCCCATGGAAGAATAATCGGCGGTGCAATAAATCCTGTTAACCCCAAACGTTCGTCATCAATAATTCCATTTCCGAAGTTCATGCCGTTAATGCTTTCATCACAATTTTGAACATAAAGAGTATCTCCGGTAACAGGGTCAACAACAATGCTGTATTTGGGATTGTCTGTTCCGTCCGTAGCCATAAATGGGCCTCCCAAAATTGTTAATGACTGGGCAGGAGGGTTTATGCCATAATGATCAAATCCTCCTGAGCCATCCACATCTATGCCGTTATATCCGAATATACTCCCTCTTTCCACATCACAACCTATATAGTCATCCCAAGGATAACCAATATCAAAATCAACATAAAGCCCCATATATGTTTCGTAATAATCTCTTTGAGAACGATTGAAAATTTTATAATACATGAATATTGTATGATCAAAAGCATAACTTTGCGGGCAGTCAATGGCATAAGCCATAGCGTGTACTTCAATTCCAAGTGGTGTACCACCTGATTCAGTATTGGGAATACCTGCATCGTTAAAAATAAAAAAAGCACATCTGTCACCTCTTATTTGAGGATAATCACCCAAGTGAGGCTCATATACTCCGTTTCCGTTTACATCAACATAAGGAGCAAGGTTGTAGCTTTGATTTTTTGACAAATCACCGTGCGCAGGCCACTCAAGTATATCGGCAGGTATGGTGTATGTTGGGTTTGCAGAAGGATTGTTTGCCCATGCAATATGTCCTTCAACCTGCAAACGATTAACCAGCCAAACTCTGTTGTAATCATCTATGGTTTGCTGATCAGTATACAGCAACCCGTCAACAGACAAAGGACCGTATGTATAATCTGAATTACTTAGACTGGAACGTTCGGCTGAAATGTACAAAGCATCTGTAGAATCAAGCCCGCCAATCCATAAGGTGCTATTGTAGATGGTGTGTTTGTTTAATCCTTTAGGTACTTCAAAAACCGGCATACCGTTTAAATCTCGAAATTGATTTCCGTTAGCATTAATTCTTGCTTTGATATTGTTTATGTCCAAAAAAGCATATGCTCCTCCTTGCGAAAAGGAAGAATGGCACAATAACAATATAATCAAAAAGGTAAATAATTTTTTCATAGGCTAATTCTTTTAAAAAATTTGAATTCAAAAATAAAACATATCCTTCTTTATTTCAACATACAAACAGTTTGTGGTTGAAAAAAACAATTTTACGGCAAAAACATAGTTATATATGTTCATCCCAAAATTTTTGCCTATGAAAAAAATTACAACAATTCTTCTGATTTTAGTTGGCATACTTGCAGCATGCACATCACAAAAAGGCTATTCTCCGTCTTATTCCAATGTTCGCGGAGGTGCTGAAGAAGAACAAGCACGCATGATTGCTTATGATGCATCAATAGATTTAATAGTGAAAAATCCTGACACCACACTTGTGTATCTGAAACAAATTGTGAGTAGCCGCAAAGGCTATATTGTGAGTATATCTGCAACCCGAACAGTTTTTAGGGTAGAGGCAAGTCAACTGGAATCAACGCTTGAAGAAATCGGGCAACTTGGAAAAACAGAAAACAAAAGAATTTGGGGACAGGATGTGACAGATGAATATCAGGATTTGAATATTCGCCTTGAGAATGCCCAAAAAGCCAGAGAACGATACCTTGAACTTCTATCTCAAGCTGAAAATGTGCAGGCTGCCCTGATGGTGGAAAAAGAGCTTGAGCGACTCAATAATGAAATTGACCTTTTGCAGGGAAAGATTAACCGCCTTGAGCACATCACAGCATATTCAAGCATTACAGTGAATGTTAAGGAAAAAGTGAAGCCCGGCATTGTTGGTTATGTTTTTGTGGGACTTTATAAAAGTGTGAAATGGTTTTTTGTAAGGAATTAGGCGCTGAAGTGATTTAAAAAATCTCGCAGTTTTTTTTAGCCAATTTATCATTTATTACGATGTGACGAATACTTCGGCAAGTTGCAGGGTGACTCAACTCCTGATTTGTCCAAATTAGTGCGGCAAAAAAAACTGTTTGCTGAGCAGTTACAAAAAAACACTATAAAACAGACAGTTAAATTTCTTCACGTTGTTTCTGCAAAGCAA
>CAZGIW010000048.1:0-27979 GCA_964526285.1 uncultured Bacteroidales bacterium
CCTTAGAAGAGATTCTTAAAATTGTTTAAATAAAACTTATTTTCTAATTGCTTCAACAGGGTCCATTCTTGCTGCTCTCAGTGCAGGAGCCAGACCTGATACAATGCCAATGAGGGCTGAAACACCAAGTGCAGTTATTACATTACCTGTACTTACAAAAAGAGAAAAGTCAGTTCCTGTTGAAATAAGCAAAGTAAGTAAATACACAATAATAAGCCCAATAGCACCACCAATAACACTAAGAAATACGGCCTCAGAAAGATATTGCAGCAGGATATAGTAGCTTTTTGCACCTGTTGCTTTTTGAATGCCAATAATTCTTGTTCTTTCGCTTACTGAAACAAACATAATATTTGCAATACCAAATCCTCCCACAAGAAGAGAAAAGCTCCCAATAAACCAACCTGCTATATTCAGAATACCAAACAAACTTTCGAAACCTTTAGAGATGAGACTTGCTTCATTGATTGAAAAATTATCTTCAGCCGAAGGTTTTAATCTTCTCACAGAACGCAAAATTCCTGTGAGTTCATCAGAGGCCTGAAGATTGGAAATGCCGGGTTTCACCTTAACCATAATTAAAGGATTTGAACTGTTGGCATCTTTGATATCTATTATTCTTCTGTAAAATTCTACAGGAACTATCACCGAGTTGTCATGACTGTTGGAAAATGGAGTTTGTCCTTCCTCAGTAAGTACCCCGATTATTTTCACTTTTTGATTAAACAATTTGATGTTTTTGTTGATAGGGTTGATCCCGGGAAACAATTCATCAGCAATTTTGAAACCGCAAATACCAACGTTGATACCACTGTGAAACTCAGTTTCATTAAAAAAACGACCTTCAGCAATATCAATAGTTTGCATAAGCGGATAATCTTCAGTAATCCCCATCAACACAGCATCATCAATAATCAGTTCCCCTACAGAGGCTGATGTCATGGTTGAACCAACAAACACAATATGCTGAGCAGTTTTTGATCTTTGTCTTATTTCTTTATATTCATCCAGATTTGGGACAGGTCTTTTCATATATTCCCACCATGCAAAATCGGAACTGAATTCCCATGGCCATTTTTGAATATAAAGCACATTACTCCCCAGAGATTCAATGCTTGTTTGAATGTGTTTTTTCATTGAATCTACAACAGAAAATACACTGATTATACAGAAAATACCGATTGAGATTCCCAATAAAGTGAGAAATGTCCTTGTTTTGTTAACTTTCAATTCATAAAAAGCAAACACAAGACTTTCAGAAATAATTCTCCATATGCCGATCAAGTGAATATTGATTTGGAATGAAATGCAAACTTACATGAAATGTGAATAAACATCTTGTTTTTTTATAAAAAATTGAAAAAAAAATGTAGTTTTGCAATTCAAATTAAAAACTTAAAAAATATGTATAACAGAGTACAGGAATTTCTTCAAAAAGAACTTGAAAGCATCAAAGAAGCCGGGTTGTTTAAAAATGAGCGTATCATTAATTCACCCCAGGATGCGGAGATTACACTTAACACAGGTCAAAAAGTTTTAAATTTTTGCGCCAATAATTATTTGGGATTATCAAATAATCCCAAGTTGATAGAAGCAGCAAGAAAAGGTCTTGACACTCATGGTTATGGGATGTCCAGCGTTCGTTTTATTTGTGGAACAACTGATCTTCATAAAGAACTAGAAAAAACAATTGCTGATTTCTTTGGAACAGAAGATACAATTTTGTATGCAGCATGTTTCGATGCAAATGGTGGTGTTTTTGAACCTTTGCTCAATGAAGAGGATGCAATCATTTCAGACACATTGAATCATGCATCAATTATTGACGGTGTTCGTCTTTGCAAAGCAGCGCGTTACAGATATGCAACTGCTGACATGGAAGACCTTGAAAAACAGTTGATTGAAGCACAAAAACATCGTTTTCGCCTGATTGTTACCGACGGAGTGTTCTCAATGGACGGTAATGTGGCTCCCATTGATAAAATTCATGAACTTGCAACAAAATATGATGCAATGATTATGATTGATGAATGTCATTCAGCTGGTGTTGTTGGTCATACCGGTCGTGGTGTGACTGAAAAATTTAATCTGATGGGAAAAATTGAAATAATTACCGGTACACTTGGAAAAGCTTTTGGAGGTGCTATTGGTGGTTTCACAACAGGAAAAAAAGAAATTATTGAATTGCTTCGTCAGCGTTCACGTCCTTATTTGTTTTCCAATTCAATTCCTCCTCTTGTTGTTCAGGCAGGTATTCAGATGTTCAAAATGATGTCAGAAACCAATACTTTGCAAGACAAACTTCATGATAACATTGAGTATTTTGCTGCAAAAATGAAAGAAGCAGGGTTTGATATCAAACCAACTCAAAGCGCAATCGTTGCTGTTATGCTATATGATGCAAAATTGTCACAAACAATGGCTGCAAAACTTCTTGAAGAAGGGATTTATGTGATTGGGTTCTATTATCCTGTAGTACCTAAGGATCAGGCTCGTATCCGTGTTCAGGTATCAGCTGCTCACGACAGAGAGCATCTTGATAAATGTATTGCTGCATTTACCAAAGTAGGTAAGGAATTGGGAGTACTGAAATAGAAGTATAATCTTAAATAAAAAAAAAGAGGTTGAATTTCCAACCTCTTTTTTTTTATCTTTATTTTATTCAAGTTCAATTAATATAAAGTTTTTTGATACTTTGTCTTTTTCCTTTGTGAAAATTTGTTTCACTATGGCATCATAAGGAGCAAGAATTTTATTAAACATTTTCATGGCTTCAAGTTCCATCAAAACGGCTCCTTTTTTTACTTTATCACCTTCTTTGACATAGATTTTATGAATTGAACCGGGAATGCCGGCAGCAATTTTATTTGGATCTTTTGCTTCCCATTTTTTTCTGTTAAGATATTTCTTTGTGGGAAGGGTTCTGTATTTTGCTGTATGCACAACAAATGTCACATAATCAGGTGAATGATCATATTTAACATCTGCTGGTTTTACTTTTACTGGATTTTTTGAACGTGGCATAACAATAAATTTTTAAAATGGAGGAATTCCATGTTTCTTTTCAGGAACGTGAACTGATTTGTCTTTGGCAATATCAAGTGCGTGAATAATAAACTTACGTGTTTCATTTTGTTCAATCACAGCATCAACATGTCCGTATGCTGCTGCAACAAAAGGATTGGCAAATTTTTTCTTATATTCAGCAACTTTTTTCTTGCGCATTTCATCTGGGTTGTCAGCAGCCTGAATTTCAGCTTTAAAGATGATGTTGGCAGCTCCTTCAGGTCCCATTACAGCGATTTCAGCTGTTGGCCAGGCCAAAACAAAGTCTGCCCTCAAATGGCTTGATGCCATGGCAATATAACCACCACCGTAAGCTTTTCTCAGAATCATTGTCACTTTTGGAACTGTTGCTTCGCTATAAGCATATAAAAGCTTTGCTCCATGTCGAATAACACCTGCATGTTCCTGATCAATGCCAGGCAGATAACCAGGTAAATCAACCATTGTTAATATGGGAATATTAAAAGAATCGCAGAATCTGATAAATCGCGCAGCCTTGTCACTGGAATCACAGTCAAGTACCCCGGCAAGCACCAAAGGCTGATTGGCGATGATGCCTACAGTTTCTCCGTTTATTCTTGAAAAACCAATAACGATGTTGGGCGCAAAAAGTTCCATGACCTCAAAAAATTCAGATGCATCAACAATACATTTGATAATGTCCCTGATATCGTATGGCTTTCTGGCATCTGTAGGAAATAAATCATCAATTTTGTAAGTTCTTGTTTTTGGAGCTTTTACTGGAAAAGGTCTTGCTTTTCTTGTATTATTCCATGGGATAAATTCAAATAATTTTTTTATCTGAGCAAAACATTCAATTTCAGAATGAGCAAAGAAATGTGCGTTGCCCGTTGTTTCAGCATGAACTCTGGCACCTCCCAGATCTTCCATGGAAATCTCTTCTCCAAGAACTGTTTTGATGACTTCAGGGCCAGTGATAAACATTTTTGAGATTTTATCAACCACAAATACAAAATCTGTAAGTGCTGGAGAATATACTGCACCACCCGCACATGGTCCAAGAATAACCGAAATCTGAGGAATAACTCCACTTGCTATTGTATTGCGCCAGAATATTTCACCATAACCGGCAAGTGAGTTCACTCCTTCCTGAATACGGGCACCACCACTATCATTAATGCCAACTATGGGCACTTTTAGTTTCATGGCGTGATCCATAATCTTTGTGATTTTTTTTGCATGCATATAACCCAATGATCCACCTGCTACAGTAAAATCCTGTGCATATATACAAATGGACTGCCCCATGATTGTTCCAGTACCTGTGATAACACCATCGCCGGGCAAATATTTTTTATCCATATCAAAATCTTTTCCAGCATGCTCAACAAAGAGGTCATATTCATGAAATGAATTAGGATCAAGCAATGCCAGTATCCTTTCTCGGGCAGTCATTTTACCCATGGCTACCTGTTTTTCAATGGCTTTCTGTCCACCGCCCTGCAGAGCATCCTGCATGCGTTTTTTTAAATCCTGTGATTTTCTTTTAATTGACATATTTGTTTTATTTTGAATTTGCAAAATTACAAATTCTTTTATAGTTGAAATCTAATAAGTAAACTGGCTGTTTGTCAGGTGTTTGTGTAGAATGTAAGATATAATAACTAATTGATTATATTCAAATAATCAATTAGTTACAAAAATTGTGAGTTAAAAAAAAACAAAATATTTAATTTTTTTTTATCAACAAGTTTTACGGTATTTCATATGTAAAAAATCAATGCTCTTTTAGCGGGATTTGAAAAAATTCACCCCTCCACTGATTTCTGAAATGGGCTTTCTAACTCTTGGTTCATGAGCACGATCCCTGAAATGTCCTTCCAGTTTTGTTTTGTCACCTGGATAGCCTATCGCAATCATTGCTCCTGGTATATAAGAAGCCGGAATCTTTAATAATTCACGTGCCTTATCCATGTCAAATCCCCCCATTTGGTGAATCTGAATACCCATGTATGAGGCTTGAACTGCCATAGAAGATACAGCTTGGCCTAAATCATGCATCCCGTAATAATTCATTTTGTCGTTTTCATCAATGTGCTGTGCAACTGATAAAACAAGAACAGGTGCATCTTTTGTCCAGTTTTGATTGTAGTCTGACAATAATGAATAAAGCAACTCATAATCCTTTGTTCCCTTTAGAGCATAGATAAATCGCCATGGCTGTGCATTGTAACTTGATGCTGCCAGTGATGCAGCCTCTAACAAAACTTTAATGTCCTCGCCGGATACCGCTTTGGTATCAAAAATCATAGGACTATATCTGTTTGAAATTAATTCTGAAATATGTATTTTCATAATAGTTGTGTTTTTTTGTTTATAATTTTTGATTTTTAAAATTTAAATTCTTTTACAATTTTTTTTATTCGCCAGCATGTCATTTGTCTTATTCCAAGATCTTTACACATTTTTAAAGTGGTTGAATCTGGTTGATGGTAGGCATATAACATCATATGCATTGATGTGCGAAGAGGAAGCTTGCAGTTCTGAAAAATTGTATTTGCTTTTATTGTTTCTTCTGTTTTGCATTTTGTACATCTGCGTGAACCTGGATGATTTCCCTCGCAATAGTGATTATGTCCACATTTTTTACAAATAAAACCGGACTCCCATTTCAACTCAGTCAACCACTGAATACACTTTTCTTCAGTTGTGAATAGCTGTAGAAAATCATTGGGCTGTACAGAGAAAAATTTTTTGTGGTTCATCAACTAAACAATTATATATATTTTTGTAATAATTATGCAAAATTACAAAAATAATTTAAAAGAAAAAAAAATTAGTGATAAATATGCGATAAGAAAAAAAATATTTATATCTTTGCAAAAAAAATAATAAACCATGAGAACTTACTTGTTAATTTTACTATCTGTTTTCTTCATTGCCTGTAATTCAGAACAAAAGGAGAAAGCTCCGGAGAATGATAACCCCAATGTGGAAATTGTTGATGATACTCCAGATGTGGAGACTGTTGAAGCACCTGAAGGGGGAAAGGTCATTCAGCTCAATGATGCTTCTTTTCGTCAGTTGGTTCATGATTACAAGGCCAATCCCAAGTGGCAATACAAAGGGGAGTTGCCATGTATTGTTGATTTTTATGCTGACTGGTGTCGTCCATGCCGTGAAATTGCACCCATTTTGGATGAACTTGCAAAGGAGTACGAAGGAAGGATATACATTTATAAAGTAAATACTGATTTTGAGGGAGAATTAACGAATTTTTATGGTGTTCAGTATTTACCCACTCTTCTATTATGTAAAACAACAGGAGATCCTGTAAAGCAGGTTGGAGCCTACTCAAAATCTGACTTTGTAAACTGGATTGAAAATGATTTATTAAAATAACATGAATTTTAAAACAACTTAAACTCTATTATCATGACAGAAAATCTTACAAAACAATTGTTCTTGGAAAAAGTATTCAACTACGAACAAAATAAGGAATGGAAATTTGAAGGAGGTCTTCCATGTATTATTGATTTTTATGCAGATTGGTGTGGTCCATGCAAAACCGTAGCACCCATTCTGGAAGAAATTTCTGAAGAATACAAAGGAAAAATAAATATCTATAAAGTGAATACCGAACAGGAAACCGAGTTGGCAGCAGCTTTTGGAATTCGCAGTATTCCTTCGTTACTTTTTGTGCCCAAAGATGAGCAACCACAGATGGCCATGGGAGCATTGCCAAAAGAAACTTTCAAGCAGGTTATTGATGAAGTTTTGTTGAAGCAAAAGTAATTATGAAAAAACTCAATATATTTTTACTGTTTCTCATTATTGGTTTCACAACTATAGCACAGCAGGTGCCCAATGGGAATTTTGAAAACTGGACTGCAGCTTCCACTTATGATGATCCTACAGGTTGGGACACTCCCAATTCAACATCATCAACATTGGGAGTTATTACAGTATACCAAGAGAGTACATATGTTCAGAATGGAAATTTTGCTGCAAAACTTCAATCAAAAAGTATACTCGGAACTCCAATTCCAGGTTTAATTACATTGGGTGATTTCGATATTAATATTATGACTTTTGAGGCAACCATTACTGGTGGAGTTCCTTTTATTCACAAGCCTGAAGCGCTGCATGGATATTTTCAATATGAACCTGTAGCAAATGATCAGGCTTTTGTTGGAGTAATATTACTGAAGCAAAATGGTTCAAACTGGGACACAATAGCAGATGGGAGTTTTACCAGCAATGCCACTGTTCTGACATGGACAAATTTTACAGCAACATTAACCTATCGGTCAACTGATACCCCAACTCACCTGAATATAATTATTATGTCATCTGACAGAGTTGCTCCTCAACCAAACAGTACTTTTTATGTGGATAATCTTACATTTACATATCCTGCTTCTGTTGAAGAAATAGAAAAACCAGAATTGAATTCCTGGGTTTCTGATGGGTTTTTAAATATTTATTCTGTAAATCAAAATCACTCAATTTCAACTGTTGATATTTATGATATGCAGGGAAGATCTTTACAATCAATGGATTTTTTCAATGAACAATCATCCTTTGTTAGATTTCCTGTTTTTAATTTACCAACGGGCATTTTGTTTGTCAGAGTTGTATTTACACATGGAGAAATTGTCACATCAAAAGTCTTGATAAATGAATAATACATCCTTAAGAAAAACCATTACATCACTGGCTATAATATTGTTGTTATTTGTGTCAGTTCAATCTCAAGATAATAAGAGTAATAATATTGTAAAAATAAACCCATTTGGTGCTTTTGCTTCTGCAATTCCACTGAGCATTGAAAGATTGTTTTTTGAACAGTCTTTTTCAGTTGTTGCGGGAGGAGCAGTAATAAGCAATAAGAGTGGCTCAGGAACAACAACATACAATAATTCAGGTTATGCTGTCACACCTGAGATAAGGCATTATTTTTATAAGGATTCACAATTGCCTGCCAAGATATACATTGGAGGTTTCTTTAATTATGAAGAGCATGAAAATCTAACACTTGACAGGTTTGAAGAAGAAATAATAGGGACTGCAATTGGCAGAGGAGGTGGACTTATATTTGGAAATCAGTGGTTTTTTCAAAATGGTTTTATCGTTGACTTTTATGTTGGTCCTGCTTATATGAGTTATCAGAGAACAGAAGAGTATGATATTAATCTTGGAAAAGGAGGGTTGCTGACCAGCCTTACCGGACCTAAGAACACCGGAACAAAAGTGAAATTTGGGTTTTCCCTTGGCATATCTTTCTAGATAATCCAATTCCTCATTTCATTGTTTCCAAAAGTTGACACCTAAAGAGCAGAATTCGTTTTAGTTCATTTTGATGAATTGGCAGAAAAACTTCGCATATTATTAATGGTTCTACCACGAATTTAATGGGAATTTTGCCATAGACATCCCTATGGAAAAAAATCAAAAAACAAATTTCTCAGGCTGAAAGCCTGAATTTATTTCAGCCTGAGGCAGAGCCTCAGGAAAAAGCACAATTCCATGAATGTTTTTGGCGGAAAATTTGCTCGAAGATGCAAATTTTGTGACAAAAACACTTAAAGGACGGAGCAAGAGAAGAAAGTTTATGATTTCTTTAGCACATTGAATCTCAAAAAAAAAAACTATTCGATTAAAATAACAGTAGAACCTATTTTTTAATGTTATTTGTTTGAAATTCTCATCTTGCATCTGACGACGAAAAGCGTTGGCCTGAAGGGCATTGCGGGCCGGCGTTGGCGTGAATTGCAAAACATTTTAGAAACACTGCAAAATCGCTTGCGTTTGTATAAAACAAGATCGATTGAAATTTATTCTATTAACACAATTTGTCTTGTTTTATACACCATTTTGCAAGTGGTTCTTATGTTTTGCAAGGGCGGGGTGAAGCATGTGCCGTTCTTGATTTTTTGCTTACTTTTTTACTTGTGCTGAGCCCGCCGAAGTATCAAGAAAAAAGTAAGATAGAATTTATATTGCTTCATAGTAATGTTAAATATTAATAGTCAAATATTTGCACAGCCAAGAAGTGTTTTTGAATACAGCTTCTGTTTACAAAATAAAGGATTACGAAAGTTAAGGTTTTTAATATTCACTGATAAACTCCATCAGTTCTTTATATAATGTCGCTGTTGGTAGTCCCATGATATTAAAATATGAGCCTTCGATATGCTCAACACCCACAACACCAATCCATTCCTGTATTCCATATGCTCCGGCTTTATCGTAAGGTTTAAAATTATCCACATAATAGGCCAGCTCATCATCGGAAAACTTTCTAAACCATACTTTTGAGTCAGAAATGAAAGTTCTGTTTTTGTAATTATTCTTAATTGTAACAGCAGTAAACACATAGTGCATACATCCGGAAAGGAGTTTCAGAAACTGTATGGCTTCGTCTCTTGATGCAGGTTTTGGAATAATACTTCCTTCCACAGAAACGATCGTGTCAGCAGTTATAACAATTTCATTATCTTTCATTTTATTGGGATCAATGGCTTCAGATTTTTTTTTGCATAAATACATGGCAACTTCCCATGGCTGCAGGTTGTCAGGATAAGTTTCATCAATATCAGATGAAATTGTATCAAATTTAATACCCATATCTGCAAGTAATTGCCTGCGTCGTGGACTATTTGACGCGAGTTTGATTTTGTAATTTTCAAATAGCTTTAAATTCATTGTATTTCAATGCTAAATAACTGAATAGAAATAATTCCTGCAAGAAAGATTATTTTCAGAAGGTCGCTTAAGAATATATAATCTTTTCTTTCTTTTGCTTTCATTAGTTTTGAACTGAAGTATATCATGAGAACAATCAGCACAGCTACAAATGTTAACATATATAAATAATTGTTTTTGTAAAAAAAGTAGGATGAAAAACCAATTCCAATCAGCATAATCAGTTGAAGAAAGTGAACGATAATCAGAGTCTTTTTATTGCCAATAACCAATGGAAGTGTTTTGCAATTGAATTCCTTGTCCCCCTCAGTATCAGCCATGTCTTTGATTATTTCTCTGATAAGGGTAAGCACAAAAGCAAAAGCGGAGTATGCAAACACAGTGTATGTTATATATTTAAGATGAGAAAGCGGAATAATACCATTATATATTGATGCAAAAAACTCATACAACCACACAATACCTACACAGAGTGCGGCCATAAATGCCACTGCAACATTTCCAACTATGAGTTCGCGCTTATATTTTGTACTGTAAAACCAATATAGAAGAGTCACAATGACAAGCACAAATATTAGTTTGGGTGCATTAATTCTGAAAATTGCCCACAATGAAATAATAACTCCCAATATTGTCATAATAAAATATGCATATTGACCGTGTGACAGCGGAATGTCTTTTCTCAGGATAGTTTTTTCAGGTCTGTTTATTTCATCAATTCCAATGTCGTAATAATCATTGATTGCATAACCACCTGCTGCCAGAAATAAATATCCCAACACAAAAAGGAAGAAAGAAAAATTATCAGTCTGCAGTTCCATCATTTCAAATCCATATACCGGCGCAAGCAGAAAATAACGTACAAAATACATGAGCAAAGCCATAATAAGCAGATTCTGTATTCTGAAAAGTTTTAAATACGCAGTGAGTGTTTTCATTTGTTTGTGTTTATATTATTTATTACCAGATAAAAGCTTCAGGAGTCAACCATTTGTCCTGAGCCCTTAAAACCTGTTCAATTACATCTCTTGCACAGCCTTCGCCACCTTTGAGATGAGAAATATAATGGACTTGTTTTTTTACATCTATGACTGCATCTGAAGGACAGCAGGCAATGCTTACTTCCTGCATCACTTTTATGTCAGGGATGTCATCACCCATATAAAGGACCTCTTCATCCTTGATGTTTTTTTCTGTTTTATATTTATGATATGCTTCAGTTTTATTATGAATTCCCAGAAAGCTGTCTTCAATTTTCAATAGTTCACATCGTATATGCATCCCCGGGGTATTGGCTCCAGAAATAATTGCTATACGAAGTCCCATTTTTTGAGCAAGCTGAATGGCATAGCCGTCTTTTACATTGCCATTGCGCATTTGCTGTCCGTCGTCACTGAACAGAATTCTTCCGTCACTGAGCACTCCGTCATAATCAAAAATGAGAGTAGTAATATTTTTTAATCTTTCTCTGTAATCGTTCATTTTTTATTGAATTTTTTTTGAATATAATCAGTTACTGCAATGTAAAAAGATTGAAGTTCTGGTTGTTTTTTTATCATTTCAATATGTTTTTCAATAACGGACATGTTATTTCTAACAGCCGGTCCGGTTTGGTTTGAAACAGGATTATTGTTTTTGTTTTTTTCGATTGTTTCTTCAATAAGAGGCATAAGGTGGTTGAAATCAACCGAATAGGTTTCGCTAATTTCTTGTGCTGCCATGAGAGAGGCATTGACAAAATTGCAGGCAAATACAGCAGCAAGATGAAGATAACTCCGATTGAGAGAATCAAGCTCTGAAACAGTTCCGAACACTCCTGTAGAGATTGAATTAATTGTTTTAATAGCTTGTAAGTCAGATCCTTCAGTAAAAACTGGAATCTTTGAATAATCTAATTTTCTTTCCTTGCTGAATGTCTGAAAAGGATATAAAACACCGTAATGGGTTGCAAATGGTTTCAGTATATCAATAGGAACAGAGCCTGCTGTATGCAATAGAATTCCCTGAATTGGGGGAATTTGTTTGCAAACTGAAACTATTCCATCTTCGTTTAGTGCAAGAATACAGAAATCAGTTTTATTATCAATGAGTTCAGGTTTATTTAAAATCTTTGCATTGCAGGCAGAGATAGTTTGTTTTATGTTTTCAACAGTACGGTTCCAGATTGTTACTTGATGTCCTGCAGCAGAAAAAGCACATGCAAGATGGTGCCCTACATTTCCAGTACCCAGTATAACTATTTTGAACCTCATGGTTAGTTTTTTGCAAAAATAGATAATATTCGCATTATGAAAAAGTCAATAAACTCATAGTTGCAATTATGAAAAAAAATGTTTAATTTTGCACAAAATATTGAGAAATTATGAAGTATGTAATGGTTTGTTTGGGTAATATTTGCCGGTCTCCTTTGGCTGCAGGAATACTTAAAAGTAAACTTAAAGAAATTGGGAGTGACTCAATTGTGGAATCACGTGGATTTGAACCTTATCATAATGGAGACACTGCAGATTTTCGTGCAAAAAGAGTAGCTGAAAAAAATGGAATTGATATTTCTTCTCATAGAGCACAGCTTTTTAGAGCCGATGATTTTGATAATTTTGATCAAATTTTTGTTATGGACAGAAACAATTATTCAGACGTGGCTTCAATGTCACGAAATGAAAAAGACATGGAAAAGGTAGAATTTATTATGAATATGTCACGTCCAGGCACTGATACTGTCGTTCCTGATCCTTATTATGGTATTGATGAGGGTTTTTCCAAGGTTTTTGAAATGCTCAGTGAAGCAGCTGATGCAATCATTGAAAAATACGAAAAGAAAAAATAATAATTTTTTTATTTTGAATACCTGTGTTTCTCGTTTTCAAATAGAACAGGCGCATCAGTTGATTGCTTCCTATATTCACTATACACCCGTATTTTCTTCTGAATCTTTAAACAATATGATTGGGTGTAAAGTTTTTTTTAAATGTGAAAACTTTCAAAAAGCAGGAGCTTTTAAATCTCGGGGTGCTTCTAATGCATTGTTTTACAATCTTGAATTGGCACATAAAAATGGTGTTGCTACACATTCATCAGGGAATCATGCTCAGGCTTTGGCACGTGTGGCCAAATTTGCTGGCGTTAAAGCTCATATTGTCATGCCTGAAAATTCGAATCCACTTAAAATAGCCGCTGTTAAGGAATATGGTGGAATAATTACTTTTTGCAAACCTACACTTCAGGCACGCGAAGATACACTCAGAGATGTGATGAAGGAAACAAATGCAATTGAAATTCATCCCTATGATGATCCATTGATTATTGCGGGTCAGGGCACTGCCACAAAAGAATTGCTTGAACAAATGCCTGCCCCTGATATTGTTATTGCTCCGGTTGGGGGTGGCGGACTGCTCAGCGGTACTGCTCTTGCCTGTCATTATTTTGCTACTGGTGTGCATGTGATTGGTGCTGAACCAGTTCAGGCAAATGATGCCTGGCAGTCATTTTGTTCCGGAAAATTTGTTCCTTCAGTTCAACCTGACACAATTGCCGATGGTTTGAGAACCTCGCTGGGTAAATTTACCTTTCCGATTATTCTCAGTCATGTTAATGATATCCTCACTGTTAGTGAAAAATCAATAATTGAAGCAATGAGGCATATTTGGCTGAGATTGAAGATTATTGCCGAACCTTCTTCTGCGGTTGTCCTTGCAGCAATTATGGAACATCCTGATGTTTTTAAAAATAAAACCATTGGCGCAATTATCTCAGGCGGAAATGCAGATATTCATCAATTACCATGGCATGAGTAAGAATTCAGCTCTATATCTTATTCCCACACCAATCGGAGAAGGTCGACATAATGAAGTGTTGCCTTCTGAAACTCTGAATATTTTGCCGTTTATGAAACATTTTATTGTTGAAAATCTCAGGTCTGCACGACGTTTTCTTAAAGCAGCAGGCTATCCTCATGATTTTGACAATGTTTGGTTTTATGAAATCAGTGAACACAACCAGTTTGATAGTGTCTCTGAATGTTTAAAACCGTTGGCAGATGGTTTTTTAATTGGATTAATCAGTGAAGCAGGAATTCCCTGTGTGGCCGATCCCGGTTTTACTGTTGTCAGGATGGCACATGAAAGAGGTGTAAGGGTTGTGCCATTGGGTGGACCATCTTCTGTGATGAAAGCACTCATGGCGTCAGGATTGAGTGGTCAGCAATTTACATTTCATGGTTATCTCCCAGTTAAGCAGGATCAGTTGAAATCTCAATTGAAAAAAATTGAAGTACATGCAAATGGAGGTTATACCCAGATATTTATTGAAACACCCTACAGAAATGACAGGATGTTAGAAACAATCATCAATGTTTGCCATCCTTCGACTTGTCTTTGTATTGCTGCATCCATAGATACTGAAAAGCAATTCATTAAAACAATGAAAATCAGTGATTGGAAGAAAAATATCCCGGTGCTGAAAGGAATGCCTGCAGTTTTTCTGATAGGCCTTTGATTATTCTGTAATTTCAAAAACCCTGACTGATGCCTTCTCTATAGTTAACAATTGCTTATTTTTATTCCATAAATAAGCAATTAAACCATCTGATTCTTCAGGAATATTCAGTAAACTTACAGCAATTGAAAGGGTGTTATTTTGAGGTTTTCCCATCCAGTCTGTTTCAGTGGACTGATAAACCAGATTTTGGTTTTTGGAGTCACGAACAGACAAAACAATGACATTTCCCTGTGTATTGCATGAATGAGAATACTGAACTTGAAAATGAAAGAGAAGAGATGTATTTTGAAAATCAAATAAAGTATCAGGAAAAAAATTTATAAACTCATTTTCGGTTGTTACAGGTTCGGTGAAAACATCTTTTTCAAATAATAATTCTTTTTGGCATGATGTTGTTCGTTTCATTAACATGTTGTGAGAATATGGGTCCCGGGCAAGTAAATTGTATTCATGAAAAAATCCCTTCAGGGTATCTGTTTCCTGTTTCCTGACAAGAATGAAATCATCCATGTTGTTGGGATAGTTTTTTGTGTTGATGAGAGGAACTCCCGGATAGAAAAACCGCACATAATATCCCCATGTCAATGCATGGGTTTTATATCCTGACATGGTTACAAAATCAGGATTTTCATTATCATTTGTTTCAAAAACCATTTGTGCAAACTCAGGTGGTATTCTTTCATAATGCCAGTGAAAAGAATAAGCTGTATTGATATGAATGAAAAAATGCAGGGGAATAATAAGAAAAACCATGCTCACCCATTTGATAATCGGGATTTTAAAATGATCAAAAGTAAAAAAAGTGAACCCAATCAGATAGGGATAAAGAAACATTGATGTTCGGTCTTCGGGATAGTTGATATTTAACACAAAATGCATAAAAAAAATAGCTCCCAGTGAACCAAAAAGCAAAAAAGGAAAAAGAGTAAACTCGGGCTCTTTCCATTTCATGAATTTATCTTTAAAAAGCTGATATATAAAAAATACTGAAGTAACAGTAAAAATAACCACCAAAGAAATGATTAAAAATTGTTTTTCAGAAAAGAATAATAATTTAACATTTGTTTTCAACACAGCATTCCAAAATCCAGTTTCCCCGCCATAATAAAGAAGATCCATTTTTTTTAGAATCATACTGTATTTAAAAGCATATACATAAAAAATAATAAACAGAATCAAAGATACAATATGGAAAATCTGGCTGTTAGTTTTGAATGATTTCATCTTGGTAAACCAAAGAACCGCGATATAAAACACGATTAAACCAGCCGAAGGAAGCAGGTTGAGATTGGCTGCAAAGGCTGGGATAAGAGATAAGATTGCCAGGCTGGAAAAAAGCATTTTGTTCTTTCTCTTCCACAACATAATCATCCAAATTGACAACATAAGAAATGCCATGGACAATCCATATCCCCGGCACAATGCAAAAAACTCAATAAATCCATGTGAGAACAATAACACAACCACAAATCCAATCTGCAAAAACTTATTATTTAATGACTTAGAGATTCCAATAATGGCAATAAAATAGATTAAGGAAGATAAAACATTGGGAAGTCGGAGGCTCCATGGTTGATGTCCGAATAAGAGATAAGTGATTCTTGCAAGCGCAGAATTGAGGATGTGATTGTTTGCATCAGGCCAGGCATTTTCAGGTAGAAATTTTCCGGATTCAATGTATAAAAGAAAAGTGGCTACTTCATCATGTAGAATAGGGACAAGTATAGATCTCAGAATAATATAAACCAGCAGAAAAAGAACTGCAAGAATAAAGAACCAGTTTAAATATGTTTGTTTTGAAATTTTCACTGTGTTATTTTGACAAACAAAAATATCAATTTTCGAAGAAACTCAGATTAATTGTATTTTTATTATTGAAATAGAAATACCCGGAATGAATACCAAATGATTCTGATTAATATCCAAAAATATCTTCGGGTGTTAGCTTTTTTGCAGGTCCATAGATTTGAAGAGCATCAAAATCAATATCTTTTTCACGCCCAAGTATAACATAAGTTTTAGGTATGTTTTTCAAGTATTTTTCTGAGAAGTTCTTTACATCATCCAGTGTCAATGTTTGAACAATCTGATAAACATCTTTGCGATAGTCGTAATCAATTCCCAGCTTTTCATTATTAAGGAAAGTCCAAACGATACTCATTTTTGTCAATCTTTCGGTTTCAATTCTATTGAGAATGCCCGATTGTGCCAGTTCAAATGATTTCTGACCCAGTGGCATATCATCAAAAAGAAGGTTGAAAGCTTCAAGTGCATCAGGTACCTTGTCATTTTGTGTTGCAATGAACGCATAGTTTACAAAGTGCTTATGCTTTTTGTTGGGTGTGGAAAATGTTGAACGTGCAGTGTATGCCAGTGAGCGTTTTTCTCTCATTTCCTGAAAAACAATAGCGTTCATACTCCCTCCAAAATATGAATTAAATAATTGTACAATTGGCAGGATATTTTTATCAAAGGGAATGCTCTTGGATATGAGTTGCACATATGATTGATTTGCATTGTATTCGGCAAAAAATAACTGGTTTTCTGAGGTTACTTGTTCTTCAAAAACAACAGGTTCAGGGATTGTTAGTGTTTTCTTTGGAGCAGCATGATACTTATCGAGAATTCCAACAAGGTTTTTTGGGTTTTCAGGACCATAATACAGAATTCTGTGAGGGAACGATGTGAGTTGCTTAATTTTAACAATGAGTTCTTCAGGTTTCACGTTAAGCAATTCATCATCTGTCAGAAAATATCGGGTAGGAGAGTTTGGACCAAAATTGGCATAGTTTGCAAGAGCTCTGAAATTAGCTGTTTGATTAGATTTTGCATCCATTCTTTCTTTCTGAATATCAGCAATAAGATTTTTCAGAGCCTCTGGATTGGGAACCGGGTCTTTCAGAATTGTTTCTGCCAACTGAAGAGCAGGAACAAAGTTTTCAGCCAAACCACTAATAGAAATCCATGTCTCCTCGCTGCCTGTATTAACTGAAAATGTACATGCAAGTTTGTAAAATTCCTGTTGAATTTCTTCAGCACTCATTTTTGAAGTTCCCAGATAGGGAAGATAAGAAACAGCAAGACTCAGTAATTTGTCATTCCAACTACCCATATCATAATAAAAGTAAAGATTGAATGTGCTGTTTTCTACGTTTTCAACATAAAAAATTTCTTGTCCCTTTTTTGTTTTAAGCCTTGTAAGGTCAGTCTTAAAGTCCACAAAAGCAGGCTGTAAAGGCTCAACTTTATTGTTTCTGATTTGTACAAGAAAATCAGATTCAGCTTCACGATCAATAAAAATAGGAGTAATAGGTGGCTTGCTTACATTGGGTAAATCGTCTGGTTCAGCTTGACGTTTATAGATAACGACATAATTGTTCATCATGGTGCTTTTGGCAAAAGAAACAATATCTCCCTTTTTCAATTGACCAATGCGTTCAATGTAATCAACCTGATTTTTCCAGGGGATATCATACAAAAATGCATTCATCATCAATCTGGCACGTGAGGAGTTTGATTCAGCCTGCTTCATTTCACGCAGTTTCAGGTTGTTAATGGCAGCATCCAGCATCCAGTCGGGCCAGTCACCATTCTTCAATAATTCTACTTGTTGCAGCAACAAATCTTTTAGTTCATCAAGTGTCTGACCTTCTTTGGGTGTTCCTGCCAATATCAAAGCTGAATAGTCACCAAGCATATAAGGATAAGCATATGCTTCAAGTGCCTTTTGTTGTTGGTTGATATTCAAATCAATGAGGCCTGCTTTTCCATTATAAAGCATCATTGAAATCATGTTCACATATAAAGCATCATCACTTGCAACTCCAGGATAACGGAAGGCAATCAAAACATTTTCAGCTTCAAGACCCTTCACTTCACTGACAATTGGTGTTGTGATTGGGGCTTCCTGATCAAAAGATAATTCCGGAACTGCTTTTGATTGCAATTTGCCAAAATGTTCGTTAATAATAACAATGGCCTTGTCGGGATCAAAATCTCCTGCCAGAATCACAGCCATATTGTTGGGGACATAGTATGTAGCATGATACTCATTAATATTAGTCATTGACGGATTTTTCAAATGCTCGGGATGACCAAGCACTGTTTGTTGTCCGTAGGGATGATTGGGGTATAGGGATTGAAAAAGAACTTCAATGACCTTTCTTCTGTCATTTGTAAGGGACATATTTTTCTCTTCATACACAGTTTCCAGTTCTGTGTGAAAAAGACGAAGCACAGGATGAGCAAACCTGTCTGCCTGAATCACTGCCCAGTTTTCAAGCTGATTTGAGGGAATGTTCTCTATGTAGAATGTATAATCAAGAGATGTGGCTGCATTTGTGCCCTGACTACCGATGAGTTTCATCAGTTTGTCATATTCGTTGGGAATGGCAAGTTTTGATGCTTCATATGATAAACTGTCAATTTGTTTATAAAGTGCAGCTCTTTTTTCTTCATCAGTTTCAAGCCTGAAAATTTCAAATAATGCCTCAATCTCAGCAAGCAATTTTTGCTCTGCTTCCCAGTCCTGAGTGCCGAAATTGGGTGTGCCCTTAAACATCATATGCTCAAAGTAATGCGCCAACCCTGTTGTTTCTGCAGGGTCATTTTTGCCGCCAACCCGTACTGCAACATAGGCAGTAATACGTGGCTCTTCATTGTTGACACTCATATACACCTTCATGCCGTTTTCAAGAGTGTATATCCGAACCCCCATTTTGTCTCCATCAACAGTTTCATAAGGGAGCACACTCTGGTTCTGTGAATGTAACAATAATCCAGAAATAAACAGAACTACAAAAAGAGCGATTCTTGTCAGGACAAACTTTTTCATATGTATTTAATTTAAATTGTTTATGTAGATTATCAACCAACGAAATTACAAAATTATTTTATCATCATTTACAGTTCTATACAAAACAGGATTTTTAAACGACATCTTTTTTTATTAATACTCAGCAGGGTAAATCTGGTGTCGCAGATTTAATTTGTTTTTTATTATGGCTTTTGAAGAACAAATGCAGTGACGAATCGCAAATGAAATTTTAATGATTAATGTTTAAGTGTCCGTATATTTCTAATGTTTAAGATTATATGCCAATCATTAATTTTATTCTCTTTTCGTAGTTCCTACTTCGGACAATTCGTCCCGATTTATCCCGATTTATTCCGATTTGAGACAGTCTCAAGTCGCTCAAGTCGCTACCTCGCTCAAGTCGCTCAAGTCGCTCTCGTTACAAAATAACATTAAAAACATTTTCCCAAAAAATATTTATAAATTTGCAGTTCTCAATAACTAAATTTACATTTATGAAATATGTTGCTTATGTTTTCCGGTTTACTCTTGGAGCTGTGTTTGTCTTCTCAGGATTTGTCAAAGCTGTTGATCCACTTGGCTCTGCATATAAGTTTATTGATTACTTTTCTGCTTTTAATTTGGTATGGCTCAATTCTTTTGCGCTTTTTTTAGGAATCGCATTATCAGCTCTTGAGTTCGTTATAGGTGGTGCCCTTCTGTTTGGTGTAAAAAATAAATTATCTTCCCTGTTTGGGCTGCTGTTTATGGCATTTTTCACCCCGCTCACACTATATCTTGCAATTAAAAATCCAGTAACAGACTGTGGCTGTTTTGGTGATGCAATTATAATGACAAACTGGGAAACCTTTTATAAAAATGTTGTCTTAATTATCTTTGCAATTATCACATTTATTTACAGAAAAAAATTCAAAGTTCTTATGTCTTGTCGCAAAGAGTGGATTGTGGTAGCCTTACTTACATTGATATCTGTAAGTTTCAGTGTGTATGGTTTGCGTCATCTTCCTGTTATGGATTTTCGCCCATGGAAGGAAGGAAGTTCAATGAAAATTCAGGGTGATGGTGAAGACAAATATTTTTTGATTTATAAAAATAAGGAAACCGGTGAAATTCAGGAATATTTATCTCCGGATTTTCCATGGGACGATTCTTTGTGGATGGCCACATGGGAGTTTGTTGATCAGAGAATTGAAGCTGCTCCCTTTCCCGAAACATACATTTACATTGGAGATGAATCCGGACAGGATTATTTCAAAAGTTTTACACAACATGATGGATATCAGTTTATGCTGATTTTGTACTATATTGAAGATGCCAGCCTGAAACGGATGGATCATATCAAAACTTTTGCTGAAAAATCACTTGAAAATAATATTGATTTCATAGCTATTACCGGTAGCACTCCCGAAACTGCTGCAAAATTCAGAGAAGATTATAGTCTGCCATTTGAGATTTTCTTCTCCGATGAGATTACTCTGAAAACAATTGTTCGCTCAAATCCGGGACTGGTATTGATTAAGGACGGTGTAGTGATTAAAAAATGGAGTCAACTCGATATTCCAGAATTTGAAAAAATTGATTTTGAAAAACTATCTTCCCGCTTTTTCTAGCGGTATCATATGCTGAAGTTTGTTTTCAGACGTATTTTGCACGGAATTCCTGTATTGGCAGGCGTTCTTATTATTATCTTTTTTCTGTTTCATGCTCTGCCCGGTGATCCCACCAGAATGTTGCTTGGTCAACGAAGCGATATGGCCGGAATTGAATCAATTAGAAAAGATTTGGGACTGGATAAGCCTCTGATGGCACAATTTTTCAATTATCTCAACGATTTATCACCTGTTTCGGTGCATACCAAAGATACCGGTTACTGGCATTATGACAATGAAAAATATGTTTCTTCCACAGTATTGTTTCAAATTGGAAACAGCCAGATTGTTGGAAAAAAGCCCTATCTAAGAAGATCTTATCAAAGCCGACGGCCTGTAACTGAAATTATTGGTGAAGCATTTCCCAATACTTTGGTTTTGGCCCTGGCAGCATTGATATTTGCCCTTATTGTTGGCGTTTTCCTGGGAATGCTTTGTGCAAGATTTAAGGATTCATGGCTTGACAGAGCAATTCTTATCATCAGTGTGGGCGGTATGTCGGTGCCATCCTTTTTTGCTGCCATTCTCATTGCATGGGTGTTTGCATATTTGCTTGGAGATTTCACAGGTCTCAATTTGTTTGGCAGTTTATATGAAGTGGACCCTCTGGGAAGAGGAGAATATATACAACTGAAAAATTTGATTTTACCCGCTTTAACATTGGGTATAAGACCTCTGGCAGTGATGACAGAACTGACCCGCAATGCATTTCTTGATACACTTGGCTCCGATTATATCAGAACAGCAAGAGCAAAAGGTGCTTCCGAAAAAAGAATTTATCTGAAGCATGCTCTGAAAAACGCACTCAATCCGGTTGTTACATCAGCATCCAACTGGCTGGCGTCTTTATTTGCAGGTGCCGTGTTTGTGGAATTTATTTTCGACTGGAAAGGAATCGGATATGTGATTGTAATGGCACTTGAACAGTTTGATTTGCCCGTCATCATGGGCTGCATTCTGTTTATTTCATGCCTGTTTATTCTGCTCAATATTCTGGTTGATATTATCTATGCTGCCATAGATCCGAGGGTGAGGCTGGGATAAACCTTTTGTATTACTAAAATCTGTACATACACAAATCACAGCGATAAATCATCAGAGCGTGATTCGTAAGAACTAACGGGATTATTCGAGCAAATTTGTGAATTGTTCCAAATAAATCCCTTTCCCGACTTGTCCCGATGGGATCGGGAAGCCTATGGCTTGGGAAAAAACACATGAAGGGAGATTGGCTTCCAACGGGCTGAAGCCCGTTGCTAATGATTTTTATTGCTTTATTTTTTTCTTTGTGAAAATTTTTATTTAGCTCAGGGCTAAAGCCCTTTACACAATTTTTATGCAAATTTCATCAACTCAGAATTAAACTTGTCTGTCTCCTCCAGAAACATGCTGTGACCGCTTTCTTCAAAGATAACAAGTTGCGAATTTAGAATACCCAACTTCATCTGTTCTGCTAAATCAAAAGAACAAATTTTATCTTTTTTTCCATGCATTATCAATGTAGGAATTGAAATTTTATTCAAATCACTTCTCAGGTCAGTATCACGAAGAGCAATTAAACATTGTGCTGTTGCATAAGAAGAAGCACTCAGGCAAATTCCATTTAACCAACTGCCTATTCCTTCGCTTAGTGAGGTTTCTGTAGCAGAGAATATCTTAGCAAAATCAGATAAAAGCTTTGGTCTGTCCTTATAATTCAATTCAATTAATTCATCAACTGCACTAATGGGTAGATTGTATTTGAAGTCCTTACGTTGTGTCCATAGGGGTGCTGCTGCACCGCATAATACCAACTTAGAAACATGAGCTCCATCATACTTAGAAACATAGCGAATCGCAATAGAGCCACCCATTGAAAAGCCAACTAAAACAGCATCTTTTATATCAAGAGTGCTTAAAACGGTTTTAATGTCCAATGCGTGAATATTAAAATCATATTCTCCGTAAGGCTTATCTGATTTTCCGAAGCCTCGTAATGTAATACCTATTGCTCTGAAGTTGTTTTTTATCAATGCATTGTATTGGTATTCAAACATTTCGTCGCTTAAAGGCCAACCGTGTACCAAAACAATTGGTCTGCCTTCACCTGCATCTGTAATATGAAGGCGAACATTGGGTTCAACTTCAATATATTCAGCTCTGGTGTCACCTGTATAGATTTTTCCCATATTAATACTCTTTTAAACGTCCTGTAATTTTTTCCAAAGAAGTTTTTAATTTGCTTATAGCTCCAAAAATTGCCTGCTCATATGTATTTGCGTGGTTGGTAACTGCAATTGGTTTCATGCCTGCAAGTCGCGCTTCCGCCATACAGCGTTTATCGTTGAACCCGTCTTTGTTGCCATCTTCATCCGATAGATGAACTTCCATCCTTGTTATCTGTTGACTGAATCTGCCTAGTTCTTCCAATATTAAAGAAGTTGACGAAGCAATAAGTTCTTCGCTTCCAGTTCCATTTTTATCTGTATTAAATTGTATTTGCATTTCTTTTTGTTTAATTAATAACGAAATATTGCTGCCAGCCCTGTTTCAGAAGGTATTTTTTCAGTTGGAAGCACCATCACCTGTCCACCCATTTTTATTACCAATTCTCCCATATCGTCAAGCAAATCATCAACTTTCGGATTGATTAAATCTTTTTTTTGTGTATTTCCAGTCACAAGATTTGTAATCCTGACAGGGATTATCCGGTCCGACTCAACAATAAGCGTCTCAACCCGTCCCTCAACTGCGGCAACAGCTACTGTCTTGTAGTCATCACTCCCTTTGCCATTTGCTCTTGCCTGCTCAAACCGGGCAACCAAACTATCAAGTTTTAGGTCATACTCTGGCTTCATTATTTCCCAAGCCATTTTTGCAAGTTGTTCTGGTGAAACTGACGAGGGGTTTATTTCAATGCCATTAGCGAGCAGAAGAGGATTTTTATTTACCTTGTGAAAAAGGTTGTGGTGTTCGGGCAATGCAGCAAGAATAAGAGGCCAGCCTGTAGGCTTTGAAAAGTGTTCATAAATTGTATTTGCAACCACACGAAAAAATCTTTCAGCGTCTTTTTCCGTTTCAACCTTTTTTCCTCCATGCCCATGGTGCATTGTCGAATTATCACCTCCGATACCACCATAAGATCCAACAGTCGTATGTTTATCAGTCAATTCATCACCAAGTGCATCTGTTATGGTTATTGGAATATCATCAGTGAGTTCAATCTCACAAAGTGAATAACGGTCGCCTTTAAAAAGCTGGATATCATGAAGAGTTAAACCCAATAAATGGAAATGGTCAACCGATTGCAAATATTGCCGAAGCGGTTTTGTGTGAAAACTGTCGGCCACCATTGCCAGTTCCTCAACCGATTTGTCCAATACTACAACTTTAAACATTTCTTTTGTACTAAAAACAGCCAGTCCATCCTTTGTGTCATTCCAAACATTATTATCCTTTGCCAGGTCTTCAAAAGGCTCCAGGTATGCTTCTACCTCATTGGCTGAATACTTTTGGAGCAAGGATTCCTCCATTTGATTGACAAGGTTTTTAAACTTGATAGGATTCCTGAGATTTTCAGGATGGGTTCTGTCGGTTGACATATATAGTGAAAGACAAGGTTCCTCTTCTGTTGTCAAAAGCTCCTGAATCAATTCCTTTGTAAGTAATTCCATAGTTTTTTTATTTTAATTCTCTGTTATGAAATAAAATGTTGAACTCTTCGCGGTCATAAAATCCATCAACAACATTCGAACTGTGAATATTGTTATCTCCTCTGTAATGACGAAGGATATTTAATTCATACACAAAATCAATAACATCACCTTTTTTAAACCGTTTGGCTTTCGCAAAAGTTGAGCTATCAATTTGATTTGTATATACAAGTTTGTTCTTCTCGTCAATAATTGCCATTCCAATGGGAATTATCAGGTGATTTTCGCCTTCCTTGTTTAAAAAGCCAAAAACACCATCAATTGCCCGATCCTGATAAGTATTATACCCATCCTCAAGCAAGTTTGTGTTAACTTCCACATCAAGATATACCACACGTTCGGTAGTTTTATTTACCAGTAAATGATCCACTTTGCCAATGTTGCGGTTATTTGCATCTTTTACGTCCCAGCCTCGTACATCGCTATAATTTTCGGCCACTTTATAATCGGATAATTCTTCCAGATTAAAAAGATTTCTGTTTGTATTTGTCATTATTTTAATTGTTTTAAAAATTTATTAATTCATTTTTTTAAGAAGGTCAGAAGCTTTTGCAAAATAGTTTTTTACAGAATCTTTTTGCTGAAGGGTAAGTACTTGCGGATTTATTGATTCTGCTGCAATTTTTAATTCTTTAACCTCATTTGCCAAACTTGGATATTTTGCCTTTTGGATGTTTTGCAATTCATCGGTTAAAATATCAACAGCCTTTCTAATGTAATCGGCATGTGTTGTTACATAAGGATCTACTGTAATTATTGCTGCATATTCCTTTACCTTTTCCAAATCTGCCTGTATTTTATATCCAACCTCTTCGGCCATAGCATTTGTAGCATCAGTTAGTTTTAATAGCGCTTCATTTGTAAATGCATGACTCAGACTCATCTTTTTCATACTGTTTTCAATAAAATTAATATATGCTGCAACAGTGACGTTATTTTCTTTTACCATGATGAGGTCAGATTCGTTTGTTTTGGCGATATTATCTACTTGGGTTACTTCATTTGATTTTTTCCAGTTATCACGAAATACTAAGAAGTAGATAAGCAATGCAACTATAAATATAGCAAGGCCTAACAATAGCCACGGCCAAATTTGGGTTTTCTTTTCAATTTTAATTTCTGCCATAATAATTTTTTTTATTGTGATTATTTAAAATACTTCTTTTATTATATGTTTCTTATCAATTTTCAAAGAAATCAATTGTTTTTCTATTGCTTCCATCATCGGCGGAGGGCCGCAGATATAAATATTTTCTGTGGATTCATTTATATGAGTTTTGAGTAACCCTTCGGTAATTTGACCATGAGCATACCCGTCAGTTTTCTTTTCAGATAAAATATTGATAAAATTCTCGCCTAATGATTTTTTAAATTCCTCTTCGTGAATTATATCTTCTTTTGTTTTGTTGGCAAAAATGAGTTTATTGTTGCCTGTTTCATTCTTTGATTGAAGATACCTGAAGATGCATATAAAAGGAGTGACTCCAGCGCCGCCTGCAATAAATACACCTTCTCCTTTATAGGCGATGGCGCCAAAAACATCGTGAAGAATCAATTCATCACCTATTTTTAATTTTAACATTTCACTGGTAACACCCTTATGCGAAAGATATGCTTTTATTACAAATTCAAGAAAGTCACTATCTGGAAGGCTTGTAAAGGTGAACGGTCTTTTTTTGTCTTGCCATCCTTCCTTGTTTATTGATATTTCTGTGGCTTGCCCGGGAGTAAACTTGAAATTTGTTGGTTTTTCAGTTACAATTTGCAGCACATCATGAGTGAGCTGCTCAATTGATTTTATTTTTACTGTGAATTCTTTCATGACTTAAATTATTTTATACTTATTTCTTTTAGTGCATTTTCGTATCTTTTTGATACTTCTTCCCAGTTTACTAGATTCCAGAATGCCTCTATATAATCCGGCCTTTTGTTTTGGTATTTAATGTAATAAGCATGTTCCCAAACATCCATTGTTAGTAAAGGAATTCCCCTTTTTTCTAAAATATCCATTAACGGATTATCCTGATTTGGGGTAGAATAAATAAACATAATTCCTTTATCATCAACACACAACCAAGCCCAACCACTGCCAAATCTGATTTTTCCTGCTTCTGAAAATTGTTTTTTAAATTCTTCAAATGAACCAAAGGTGTTGTTTATTACTTCTGACAATTTGCTTTTTGTCAGAATCCCACAATTTGGCTTCATTCCTTCCCAATAAAACGCATGATTATAATATCCGCCACCATTGTTTCTCACTGCTTCCGGATATTTACTGGTTTTTTTGAAAATATCTGTTATTTCCATTGTTTCCATTTCTGTCCCTTTAATGGAATTCATGAAGTTGTCATAATAAGCCTTGTGGTGTTTACTATAATGAATTTCCACTGTTTGCGTATCAATAAAAGGCTCAAGTGCATCATAAGAATATGGTAGTGGTTGGAATTTAAATTTGATTGGTGTTTTCATATATTTTTATTGTTATAGGAATAATAGACATAGCCCAAAAGCCTGAATCGCTTTTTTCCATTACATACTGTTGTTTTCTTTTCTCAATGTGATTAAATAATTTTAGAATGTCTCCTGAAAAATCAGAATTGGTAATTGAGTCTCCTTAACAAGATTTGCTGTAAAACTACTTTTAAATAAGCGCTCAAAAAAGTTTCTGTTTTCTTTTAAAACCACAATGAGATTTGCTTTTGTCTTTTCTGCTTCGCCTATTAGTCTTTCAACTCCGTCCTTATCAGTTATCCTCTTAACAGAAATCTTGTTATAAGCTGCCTTTTCACCAAGCATCTTTGCAAAACCTTCACTTTTCAGTTTTATTTCAAATTCATCGTCATCTGAAATATGCAATGCAATGATTTCAGGATCAAATGGTCTTGCAAAATTTACCAACCTTTTTAGTGTTGTTATGTCCTCTTCGTTGTAATCTGTTGCGTAAATGATTTTTTTCAAAGGATGATATCTGACATCAGATGGTATGATATATATTGGACACGGCACATTTTGCACAACTTCCATAATTATTGGGTTTTGCGCAAAGAAACTCACATCAGTGTAACCCTCTAGCATTACCAAATCATAGATTTTGCTTTCAACTTTTTCTTTTAGTATTACAGACGGATTCCCATTCTCTGTGATAAATTGAATGGAGGAAACTCCAGAGTACTCTGCTTCAATTTCTTTAATATAACCCCTAACTGTTTCCAAATTTTCATCGGCATTCTTTTGCAATAATACAGGAGATGGTGTTGCAGCAGTCCCCATTACCCCCACATAGCCCTGTGCGCTATCAAATTGTTGATTTTGAATATATAAAACATGAACTATTGCATCAATGTCCTTCGCTAACAATGCGGCATATCTAATCATTTCCTTTGAATTTTTGGCTTGCTCGATATATAAAGCTATTTTTTTCATTTTTCTTTATTTTTAAATTATTAATTAATGGTGAAATATCCGGATTATGTAGTTTTGATGCTATCTTTCGAGTTTGCAAGTCAGCTTTTGAAACTACTTTCATTGCTGAAAAAGCACTACAATTGAAATAAATTATCGCCTGCAGTAAATAGACTAAGGGATTCGCA
>CAZGIW010000048.1:27989-29092 GCA_964526285.1 uncultured Bacteroidales bacterium
CATCATCAAAACTCTCTCTGGCAGTCTTTGCCAATTCTCTTAGGAAAGTTTAGTGACTCCTTTTTATTTGCCTGCCCCTCTGTTTCTTGCTGCTGAAAAAGAGATTTTTAAAAGATGCCGTTTGGCGAATATTGAGCGAAACGACATCTTTTAAAAAAAAAAGCAGATTATTCATTTTCTGACATAATCTTGTGTAATTCTTCTTTGGTTTTTCCGAGTTTTATTTGAAGTTTTCCAAGCATTTCATCTTTTTTACCTTCTTCAAACATCAGATCATTGTCCGTTAAGTTTGCAAATTTCTGTTTGAGCTTGCCTTTTTGCTCATTCCAGTTTCCTTTTAATTCTGTTTTGTTCATATCTTGGATTTTTAAATTGTGAATGAATTATCACAACTATGCAAAGATGAAAACATTCATTCAGGAAAACCATATACATTTATGGAATTATTTTATATAATTCGCATATCATCTTGTATTTGTATTGTCAATTTTGAATTTATTACTCACATAAAACAAGCCTGCATTGTGATTGTAATGGCCACTGACCAGTTTGATTTCCCGTCAATATGGGCTGCATTCTGTTTATTTCATACCTGTTTATTCTGCTCAATATTCTGGCTGATATTATCTATGCTGCCATAGATCCGAGGGTGAGATTGGGATAAGGTGAGAATATCAGATTTTTTTTTCTTGTTTTAGAAATGAAAATTTTAGATTTTATTTCCAGCAATGGAATCATAATGCTAACGGTTTATTATAAGTTTTTGATTCATAGTCTTTGTTGGTGTTGAAATACTGACAAGGTAAATTCCATTAATATTTAGATTTAGGTCAATACTATTCTGAGAAACTAAATTCTCCTGATATACAATATTCCCAATAATGTCATATATAATTATATAATTTGCATCTTTTGGTAAATTAATCTGAAAAATGCCTGATGACGGGTTGGGATAAATAAGAAATGAAAAATCATCTCTATTCATTTCGTTCACATTATTGGGTAAACAAAAATACTTTGCTATTGCAATATCATCTTCTCCGTTAACATTCGGTGCGCCACGAGGCGTGTGTTTATATATATTAATTAAATACCTAGTTGTA
>CAZGIW010000049.1:0-29008 GCA_964526285.1 uncultured Bacteroidales bacterium
AACAAATCTGAATGCTCAGATTTGCTTTGGTATAGAATGGCTTTTGCAGAAAAAAGTTTTTGCTAATCACGCTCTAATGATTTATCGTTGTGATTTGTGTCTGTTCGAATTTTAGCAATACAAAAGGCTATGTTTGTTTTGGAGTAATTGCGACGAGAGGTATTCTCAGGAGCAATTACCACAAAACAAATCAAAATCAACACCGTTGATTTTGATGCCAGGCATAAGCCTTTTGTATTGCTTAGCGCAACATATTCGTGTAAATTCGAGAATTAGTGGCTAAAAAATTACGATATTTTTTTAATGGTGAGCAGTTACAAAAAAAAATCTAATTTTGACAAAAAAACTTATGAAAGCTATTTTCTATCTTTTTACAGTGATGTTTGTTTTTTCCTGTGTCAATAAAAACAACGAGCCCATTGATTTCATGAATGATGACAGCAATGTGGTTATTGCTCCCCAACTTCCAGATGCCCCGCGCTGGGTGAGTGATACAGAAGAAATTCTGAACACCGGCATTGACAGCATTCAGGATTTATGTAATCTCATATATGAAGAAACGGGACATATGATTATGATTCATACAATTGAAAGCTATGATCCCTATGATAACCTGAACGATTATACTTCAGCTTTAGATTTGTTATGGGCCGATGATGGTAAAAAATATGTAATTTTCATTATTTCTGACAAACTTGAAGAATTGAGAATTATTCATGGAGAAGCCACTGAAACAATACTGCCATTGGATTTTACAGAAATGATAATGAACCGTGATATGTTTCCCGAGTTTAGAAACGGAAATTATTCAGGTGGAGTTCTCAATGCCCTTGAATCCTACAGGCAAATACTGAAGAACTAATATAACTTTTTTGGATATTTTTCGTTTAATGAAAAACAACCCCAATTATGACTTCAAAATCAATACTATTCACACTTATACTGCCAATTTTTGCGCTTGTTGTTTTAATAACAATACCCTCCCAATTGAAAGCACAGGATTGTCCTTTCAATATTGAAAACTGCCAGGGTGGATGTGGTCGCTGGATTGATGCTGACGGAGATGGTATTTGTGACAGGAGCGTTAAAAAAACTACTGATACCATAGTTTCTGTTGCAGATACAGCCGTACAAACAAATACTGAAAAGCAAATTCAGAATACACAATCAAATAACAATCAAAGCATAATAAACAAAAATGAAAACACCACAAATACTGATAGTCAAACAATTACAGAAAATGAGATGATTATTACAGAGGCTGTGGAGACTACTGAACCGGTTACAACAAAATCACCTCCACGCTACAGGCTCATTCTATGGAGCAGTTTGACCATCGGAGCTTATTTGCTTTCTTTGTTGCTAATTAGGCTGAAAGTATATACAAAGAAGACACACCGTAGGATATGGAACATTCTTCTTTTGCTCACTTTTCTGATTTCAGGATTACTGGGACTCATTCTTGTAATTCAAATCAACTATGGCATCATGATGAAACATTTTCTTCAGTTTATGAAATGGCATGTTGATTTTGGAATTGGGATGGCTCTTATATCCATCTTTCACATTATATGGCATTTAAAATATTTTAAAAATATTTTTATAAGAAATTCCTTAAAAAACGAATGTTGAATTAAATGAGATGTCTGGTATTGTTCACATTGTTGTTATGTTGTAAACTGAGTTTGCAGAGCCAGAACCTTGTTCCCAATCCAAGTTTTGATAATTTAAGAGGAAAACGCCCGAATATGTCACCATGGCAAATGGTGAATACAATTGATTATTTTGTATATGATGAGACAAAAAAAGATAAAGTACTGAAAACCAAAATTAAAGATAAAAATTTTAAGCTTAGATCAGCACGAACCGGAAACGCATATGTTGGCTTGAGAGTATGGCCCCGTTATACTGAATTTCTTGTGGTTGAACTAAATGAAGTACTTGAACCTCAGCAACAATACTATTTTGAAATGTATATGGCTTTATCGCCTCATGCAAATTCTTACCTCAGGTCTGTTGGTGTCAGTTTTTACTCATTCAAACCACCATATTCTCAAAAAAAAGGGATCTATGATTACCCTCCACAACTGGTAGTTTACAGACATTATGGTATCATTGATACCACTGACTGGTATAAAGTAGCAGGGGTTTTCACTGCTGAAGGAGGTGAAAGGTTTATGACTATCGGAAATTTCAGCCTGAATAACAAAGAAAAATTCAAAAGAAAAAAATTTGGGTTTGGAAAACGTGAAGCCTATTATTATATTGATGATGTTGCTTTATATAAGCTTGATTCTTTTGGCTATCCAATTTACTTTCCACCTGAAAAAGACAGCCTGATTGTGGTTGAAAATAATCCAAATGCTATTAACAGGGGAAATCATGAAGTTGATGATTATTACAGGGTTGTTCATTTTCCACAAAGTTCAGAAGAACTCACCTATGAGGCATACAATAAACTGGGTTTTATCATAGATTATCTTTTTAAAAATCCAGATGTTAGTTTATATATCATAGGATATGCTGGTCCTTCAGATATACAAGATGAGTCAGAAATGATTAAGCTTGCACAGAAAAGAGCAAGAAGCGCATTTATATTTATAACAGGCAACAGAATTAATAAGAACAGAATTAATTTGACCTATTCTTTATCCGATTGTACCGACAGGATGCTTGACATGAATGTCAGGGTTCCATGCAACTCAATAGAAATTTTATTTTCTAATGATAAAGAAGATTTGAAGCGCATCAATTCACCTTTTTTTCATCTAATGCCCTAATAAAAGCCAATCATCATGCCTGATTCCACACTCAGATCACTTTTTTTTCAGCATATTGCACAAACCACACCTGACCCCATGGGACTTCATATTGTGAGCGGAAAGGATTGTTTTCTTTATGATGCTGAAGGGAATCAATATATTGACTTTATTTCAGGAATTTCAGTTTCTTCATTAGGACACTCAAACCCATTGATTATTCATGCTGTTAAAAAACAGCTGGATTCCTTTAATCATGTGATGGTGTATGGTGATTTTATTCTCTCACCACAGGTAAGACTGGCACAAAAAATTTCAGAACATCTCCCCTCTTCAATTTCTTCAGTATATTTTGTTAGCTCTGGTTCTGAAGCCATTGAGGGAGGAATGAAACTTGCTAAAAAGTTTACAGGAAGGACTAAGATTATTGCATGTAAAAATGCATATCATGGTAGCAGCACACAGGGCGCCATGAGTCTTCTTGGGGATGAGACTTTCAAACAAGCTTTTCGTCCACTCATCCCGGATATTCATTTTATTGAATTCAATAACATCAATACACTTTCAGCCATTGATGAAAAAACAGCCTGTGTATTTGTTGAACCCATTCAATCAGAAACCGGCTATTTGTGTGCACATCCCGAGTTTCTTCAGGTCCTCAGTAACAAATGCAAACAATATGGTGCTTTGCTGATAATGGATGAAATTCAATCGGGCATGGGTAGAACCGGAAAAATGTTTGGATTTGAGCATTACAATCTGACTCCTGACATTGTCTGTTTGGCCAAAGCCCTGGGAGCCGGTTTTCCCCTTGGTGCATTTGCAGCATCATCAGAAATGATGAAATGCTTGAGCGTGGATCCTGTTCTGGGACATCTTACAACTTTTGGAGGTAATCCTGTTGCCTGTTCTGCAGCGCTTGCCTCAATGGAAATTCTTGAACAGAATGAGTTTTTAAGTCTTGTGAAAAAAAAGGAAAAAACAATAAGAAACTCTTTGCAAAACTTGCCCCATGTGAACCATATTTCAGGCAAAGGACTAATGCTTGCACTCCATTTTGATGATGAGAATATTTGTCAGCAAGTTATTAGAAAGTGTATAGAAAACCATATCATTTGCGACTGGTTTTTATTTAATGGAGCTGCAATGAGAATGGCACCTCCCCTTATTATTGATGACAAGCTTCTGATTGAAACCTGCGAAACAATCAGTAAAATTGTTAAGAATATTTAAAATTCCTTACTATTTTTGTCAACAGAAAGATATACTATGCCAGAATTCAATATGGAATTTTTAATCAGGGCCATTGAGCTTGCAGATCAAAATATTGACAGCGGATGCGGCGGTCCATTTGGTGCTGTTGTGGTGAAAGATGGACAAATCATTGCCGAAGGTGCCAATCATGTAACAACACAGAATGATCCAACGGCACATGCAGAAGTTGTAGCTATTCGCCAAGCCTGTAAAAAACTCAATACATTTCAACTTGAAGATTGTGAAATTTACTGTAGTTGTGAGCCATGTCCCATGTGTCTGGGAGCAATTTACTGGGCCAGACCACGTGCAGTGTATTTTGCCGCCAACAAAACTGATGCTGCTCATGCCGGTTTTGATGACTCATTTATATATGATGAAATTCTTTTGCCCCATTCTGAAAGAAAAATACACACCAAACATATTCCACTTCAAAGCGCCTCCAAAGTGTTTAAAAAATGGCTAAGTCTGGATGACAAAACTGAATACTGATAGCAGCTGTATTGGATTAAACTAATGAAATCCACTCCACTTCATACAAAAAGTTTCATTGTTTTTAAGAAATGAACATCCGTATTGTTTATTAACAAACACTCAAAAATTTTTTATAGATTTGCAAAAAAAAACATGATTATGACTGAAAATTTTTCTGCAAATTATTCTCTGATTATTGAAAAACTTGAACGGATATTATCTCAGCTAAGCATTCCCTCCTCATGGAGTATCGTTGTGAGAGATCTGATTATGATTGCTTTGCTAGTTATTGTTTGTGTTATCTCTTTTTTTATTGCCAAATTCATTGTTAAGAGGGTTATTAGTGTTATTATCTCCAAAACAAAAAATGACTGGGATGACAAGTTGTTTTCCAATAAATTTTTCAATCGTTTGGCATATGTTATCCCCGCATCCATTATTGTTTATCTTATTCCTTTTACAATTCCATATTATCCGGGGTGGATTTTATTTATCACAGCTGTAGCCAACATATATATTGCACTTATTGTTCTGCTTGCAATTTTTTCACTTCTCAACTCATTCAGTGATATCTATGATGAATGGGAAATTGCTAAATATAAACCCATTAAAGGGTATCTTCAACTGATAAAAATCATTCTTTCCTGCATTGTTGCAATTATTATCATTGCCATCGTTTTTAATCAGTCACCACTTTATTTGCTCACAGGTTTGGGCGCACTGAGTGCAGTCCTTCTATTGGTATTCAAAGACACATTGCTTGGTCTTGTTGCTGGTATTCAGTTGTCAGCCAACGATATGGCACGTCCGGGAGACTGGATAACAATGCCCAAGTTCAATGCAGATGGTGATGTTGAAGAAATCACACTAACGACAGTGAAGGTAAGAAATTTTGACCGCACCTCTGTCTATATCCCAGCCTATGCCATGATTTCTGATTCATTTACCAACTGGAGGGGAATGCTTGAATCAGAGGGAAGAAGAATTAAACGCGCCATTCATATCGACATGAATTCTGTGGATTTTTGTAATAACCAAACACTTTCCAAGTTAAAGAAAATTGCATTAGTAAATGAATATATTGAAACAAAACAAAAGGAAATTGATGAATATAACAATGCAATTCCTTCAGATACTTCATTTGCAGTAAACGGACGCAGACAAACAAATCTTGGAATTTTCCGCGCATATATGGAAGCATATTTAAGAGCAAGTGAAAAAATAAACCAGGACACCATATTAATGGTAAGACAGTTAGCTCCAACTGACAAAGGAATTCCGCTTGAAGTGTATGCATTCAGCGTGAGTAAAGAGTGGGTTGTATATGAACAAGTGCAAAGTGATATATTTGATCATTTTATTGCAGCCCTCCCCCATTTTAATCTGAAATTGTATCAAACACCTTCCGGAGGTGATGTTCATTCATTCATTAGTCACTCATTGTCACCTGAAAGTAAATTAGAATCATAAACTTATATTAATTCAAACAACTCTAGTGCTCTTGCAGGTTCAATCATTTCAAATTGTTCTTTTCTAAACCATGTGATTTGTTTTTTAGCATATTTTCTGGTGTTTGATCTGATTCTATCCCATGCCTGCATTTCATTTGTTTTTCCTTCAAAGTAATCAAATAGCTCCTGATAGCCAATTGTTCGAAGGGGTGGCAAATGACGATACTTAAACAATGCTCTTGCTTCTTTCAACAAACCACTGTTTTTCATTGTCTCAAGGCGTTTTTCAATTCTTGCTTCCAGTTCTTTCATGGGTAACAAGAGAGCATATTTATGAATTTTAAAATCATGTAATCTGCCTGTATTTTGTCTTAATTCACTAAATTTTCTTCCTGTTAAAATACACACTTCCAGTGCCCTCTGTACTCTGACAGGATTACTGGTATCAACTACATTATAGTATTCTGGATCCAGCATTTGCAACTTTTTAAGCATTTTTGGATAGTTGTCGTTTCTCAGTTCTGTAAGAGAAGCTCTCAGCTCAACAGAAGTATCTGGAAACTCATCAATTCCGTGATACACAGATTTTATAAACAATCCTGAACCTCCTGCCATAATTAACAGCTGATGTTTCTTAAAAAGTTGCTTTATACACATCAACGCTGCCTGACCGTAGTCAAAGGCATTGAGCGGTTCATGTATGGTATTTGAACGGATAAAATGATGCTTCACTTTGCGAAGAGATTCATCTTCGGGCATTGCAACACCAATGTTAAATTCTTTATATATTTGCCTTGAATCAGCTGAAATTATTTCAGTTTGAAATTTTTCAGCCAAACTAAGAGAGATATGAGTTTTCCCGGATGCAGTGGGTCCGGCAATGATGATTAAACTCTTGTGATTTTTATTAAAAATTGACACAAATCAGAATTTGTCTGGATCTTCTGAAAAAATATCTGCACTCAAGTCATTCAGTTCTTCCGGATCGGGCTCATCACCGTAAAGCAACTCTCTGTTATCGGACAAATCTTCAGGAAAAGCTTCATCATCATCCAGTAATCCAAGTAAATCATTGCTGGGTTTGGTCAACTTCACCTCTCCTTCCTTCTTGATAAGTGCAGGATATTCAATAGCAGATGATGCTTCCTTAATCTGTATAAGTTCAATACTAAAAGTATGCATTTTAATAAAATCATAAACATACAAAAACCGCTGATGAGGATTAATAATCACCTTATTAAGAACAGATGTTTCCATAATCATGGGTTTTTTTGCTTTCAATTCTTCATCATCATACTGTCCTTCATTCATGTCAAACAACATAATCTCTTTCTTTTTTCTCCAGCTATCATCACTGATAAAAAACGAAGCAAGTTCATTTGTGGTGATTTGACAAAAATTCTTGATTGCATTATGAAAATCCAGGAAAGTCTGAGAGGCTTTTAGTTCTACATCCATACAGAAATCTTCGTTTTCTTCAAATTGTATTCTGAATTTATATGCATGCATAGTGGTGTATTTTTTTACGAAGTTAATAAAATATTTCAAACCCAAACATAAAAATATATTTTTTTTTTTGTCTCCACCTAAGCGGATTCAATATTCATTGATTTAGCAAATGCTATCATATACTCATATGCTTCATCATAATTGTTACTTATAATTCCGTCTAAAATTGCTTCACGTATGGCAGTTTTAATTATTCCCACTTCTTTTGAAGGTTTCAATCCAAATGTTTCCATTATTATTTCTCCTGATATGGGTGGTTGCCAGTTTCTTAGCTTATCTTTTGTTTCAACTTCAATAAGTTTTTCGTTTACTTTATCAAAATTTTTGAGAAACTGCTTTACTTTGGCTTCATTCTTTGAGGTGATATCTGCACGGCACAATAACATCAAATCATCCACGTCATCACCGGCATCAAATAACAGACGTCGAATAGCTGAATCAGTGACTTCTTCTTCAACAAGATCAATTGGTCTTAAATGAAGCCCAACAATTTTTCTCACATAATCTAACTTTTCATTAAGTGGAAGTTTCAGTCGTTGAAATATTTTTTCAGTCAATCTCATACCCACTTCAGCATGTCCGTGAAATGTCCAGCCATGTCCCTGTTGAAATCTTTTGGTTGGAGGTTTTCCAACATCATGAAGCAATGCTGCCCACCTCAGCCAAATATTATCAGAGATTTCTGCAACATTATCCAATACTTCAAGCGTGTGATACAAAATATCTTTATGTGCATATTTACCAATTCTCTCAACGCCAGATAACGCTGATATTTCAGGAAGAATTTTCTTCAAAAGGCCTGATTCTGAAAGAAGATGAAAAGCATGAGAGGGTTTTCTGACCATAAGCATTTTATTCAGCTCTTCAGCAATACGTTCAGGAGCTACAATAAGAATACGCTCAGCCAAAAGTTTGATAGCCTCAAAACAATCGTCATGAATTGTAAACCCCAGTTGTGCAGCAAAACGAATAGCTCTCATCATTCTCAAAGGGTCGTCATCAAATGTTCTAACCGGATCAAGCGGTGTTTTAATGCATTTTTTCTTAATATCCTCAATACCACCAAATGGATCATACAATGTTCCAAGTGTATCTTTGTTTAAACTCAAATGAAGAATATTAATTGTAAAATCACGTCGTTTTAAATCCTCTTCAATACTTCCGGGTTTTACCAGAGGATTTCTGCTGTTACGAGAATAGGATTCCCTTCGTGCACCAACAAATTCATACACTTTATTTTCAAACACAAAATGTGCCGTTTGAAATGATTTAAAAATAGTTAATGCAGGTGCAGGATTCAACTGTTCAACAACGGCCCGGGCAAATTCAATTCCATCACCTTCTACCACAAAATCAATATCAGTAGTCTGTCTTTTAATTATGATATCTCTTACATAACCACCGATTACAAAAGCATTAATTTTTTTCTCAGACGCTATCTGAGAAGCAATTTGGCAAATTTTGTCATGCAATAGATGTTCTTTAAAATCAATCATACTTATGATCTGAGAATTTCATATTCACAATTGTTTTTTAATCTGATTATTGTGGAAGGCTTTATATGCCTGATTTCGTTTCTTGCATGTTCAACAATATAATTTACCTTTTCCTGAATTTCTTGTTCTATTTCTCTATAAATCAGCGGATAATCATATCCCGAAATGTTTGCAGATGTTGACACCAGGGGTTTATTAAAAGCCTTACAAAGCTCAATACAAAAAGCATCTTTAACAACCCTGATACCAACAGAGCCATCAGCAGCCAGCACATTACGCGCCAGGTTAACAGCTTTTGGATAAATAATGGTAAGAGGCGTATTAATTTGCTGCATCAGACTATGCACAATATCCGGCACATCAGTAATATACCTGCTCAGTTTTTCAATGCTATCAACAAGAATAATCATACTTTTAGTTGAAGGACGTTTTTTGATTTTAAAAATTTTATCAACAGCTTTTTCATTGCTTCCATCACATCCCAAACCCCAAATTGTATCTGTTGGATACAATATTAATCCACCATTATTCATTGCTTTTACAGCATTTTCAACATCCTTGGTAAAATCAGCCATTGTGGTTTTCTTTAAGTTTTTCCAGTAATATATTTGTCATTGTATGAATATCTATATCCATAGCACATCTGAAATGTTTTTCAGGACATGTTTTTTTTCCATGAATTCCGCATGGGCGACAAGCAAGATCAGTTTCAACCTGAACAATGTGATTGTCAGAACTTAATGGACCAAACCCGAAAGAAGGAACTGTACTGCAAAACAATGCTGTAACAGGAGCATCAACAGCTGAAGTAATATGAAGTGGCGCGCTGTCATTCACATAATTCATAGTTGCATCTTTCATCAGAGAAGCAGTTTGTAATAAATTCAATTTTCCCGACAAATTTACAGTATTTTTAACACCTGATCCTTTCAAAATTAATTGACATAAATCCCTGTCATTCTCTGCTCCCAAAAGGTATACAGTAATACTGGATGGAATTGTATTTAAAAACTCAATCCATTTTTCAACAGGGAATTGTTTGGTAAACCACACAGATGCCGGCGCAATACATACATATTTTTTCTCCTTATATTCAGCAACACTCATATCTATGTCATCACTTATATATAACTTAGGCATCAGAGATTTCTTAATTCCAGCAAAGTCAACCAGTTGAATGTTGCGATCAATTTCATGAATATGATTCAACGAATGTGTTGATTTATGTGTGAAAAATAATGACAAAGGGTTTTTTGAAAAACCACTTCTGACAGTTGCTCCTGAAAATGCAGTGAGAAAACCTGATGAAAAAAACCGATGACAATTGATAACAGCATCATATTTCTTTGAGCGTATTAGTTTTAGCAAACGTCTCAATTCTTTCAATTTGCCAAAACCTCTGTTAAAAAGAAATACATTATTAATATAAGGGTGATTATCAAACAATGTAAGTTGGTCATTTTTTACAAGAATATCAATGTATGCATCTGGAAATGAAGCATGTATTGATTCAGCCAATGCAGTTGAAAGAATGGCATCTCCAATAAATGCTGTTTGAATAATCAAAACCTGTTTCATAATCTTTGCAAAATTAAGAAATCTGCTGTATTATTCCTTTAAATTCGTTGACCTGTATTGAACCTGACATAGTATTTAAGGCTAATATACTACAAATCATCATAATACTGAACAGCAACTTCTCACTGGCAATTTTTTTTCATCATTATTTATCACAGATATACAACTCTCACATACCAATGAGCCATAATTCGATTGGCCAAAACAGAACCTGGATATTCCACCCTCCCTTTATTCTGAATGTTTTCATAACTTGGCCATGGGTCTCTCACCACAAGAGTCTGTATCGAAGGACCATATGGAGTATGATTATAATAGGCACCGGTAATCACAACAGCATGTCCGCTACCCTGTCCAGATACATAACCAATCATTACAGGGCGCCCCTGATTCAGTTCCTGAATGAGATATGATGGAGTGGGTGCTCCTGTATAAACCAATGCCCTAACCATGTATGTGTTTCCTCTATTGTCAATATTCCAGTTGTTAAGATTGCGTGTTACTGTCTGAATATTGCCAGTCCAGTTGGGTAAATTTCCATAAGGATCTGTGCCATATGTCCTACGCACAATCTGCTCTTGAGTGATGTCAACACCATAAAAATTGAGAATCATTTGTATTGATGCAGCCCAGCACCAATTGGAATTTGTTTGCTGAGATGCATAATAATCAAAACTCCTTAGACCAGCATATTGTATTGACTGTGAATATGTTGTTTTCCAAATAATAAAACTTAAAATTATAATTGGAAAAAATTTTACTATGTTCAATTCATTTTTCATTTTACAAACTATTAAAAATGTTCTATTTCTCTGATTTGGGTAATAAATAATCTGGTGCAATTTCCAAAAGATATTCAACAATATCATACTTTTGAAGTTCATATGCCAGGTAGATTGATGATGTGATTGCTTTTGCAGATACATTGACAGAAGGTATTATTAACTCGAGAAAATCCCTGTTCCTGTATTCAATCAATAACTCCAGTGATGTTTTTGAAGTATGACTCATCAATGCGCTTCTACTATACACTCTTGAAAAATCAGCTCCCAGATCAATAAGAAAAATTATCGTTTCTGCACTGGATCTCATTATTGCAAGGTGAATAGGAAAATATGTATGAGATGTTAAATACTGGCTCGTGGTCAAAGACGAATCAACCAGAGCGGGATTTGCAATTACCATTTCTTTAATTCTCTTTGTATCATTAGTCTCTATGGCATTAAAAAAATCCTGTTGATTATTATTCTGAGCAAAAAGAGGTAGCTGAAAAACCATAGTAATTAGTAGTGAAATATTCAAAATGTTAGTTTTCATATTGTTTAATATAAGAGGTTTGTGAAGACATTACATCAAATTTAATACAATTTATATTTTTTTATTTTTTTTTAACCAGTTTTTAACTTGATACAAGAATAATTATTTAATTTAGCAAATCAAATTTATCACCATGAGCGGAACAATTACACTAACAATCATCAAGCCCCGTGCTATCAGAGAAAAGCTTGCAGGGCCAATTTTACACAAAATTGAAGAATCAGGATTCACCATTTGCGCTATGAAGATGTTTTATATGTCAGAAACAACAGCTTCAAAATTCTATGAAGTTCATAAAGACCGACCTTTTTACAAAGACCTGGTCAGTTTTATGTCTTCAGGACCAGTCATCGTTGCTCAACTTTCGAAAAAAAATGCAGTTGAAGAATTTCGCCAACTGATAGGGTCAACAAATCCAGAAGATGCTGAAGATGGGACTATCCGAAAAATTTTCGGAAAATCAATTCAGATGAATGCTGTGCACGGAAGCGACAGTGATGAAAATGCTCAAAATGAATGTAAATTCTTCTTCAAACCTGAAGACATCTGCAATTTACCTATTTCATAATATGATATTCATTCGAAATGTATTTGTAACTGGAATCCACTCCTGCAATTTACTTTTGTCATAAAACGAAAGATTTTAATGAGTGACCCTAAGCCAGAATATTACTTTTCTCTTGTATCAAAAATTTCAAAAGTATCATCCGGATAAACAAAAATTATTTTGTTTGGTTTAATTTTCTTTTCCAAAATTCCATCAATGTTTTCATCAGGAATTTTTGTTTTCATATCTTGTTCTTCTATAGCCTCTATTTCTTCAGAAATAATCTTATTATCTTCTACAGAATCATCTTTTTGAAAATCTTCATCATTATCTGAAATTTGTTCAATTTCTTTTTGCTCATTGATATTCTCATCAACATTTTCATCATTTATGGAACTCTCAGAGGGATAAGTTTGAGAAAATAAATCCGGTATTTCACTGTTAACGGGATTTTCAATAGATTTTTCAAACGTTTTCTGTTCCTGATCAGATAGTTTATCATTATGCAAATACTGATACATTTGACCTTTGCCAAACAAAAGCCAATCAAGGCTGATATCAGGAAAAGCTTCTGCAACTTTGGTAACAAAGTCAAGACTTGGTTTATTCCGTCCACTTAAAATATGTGAAATATTTGACGGTTGTACACCAATCATTTCTGCAAATCTTGATGCTGTTACATCTTTCACCTTAAGTAATAGCCCAATTCTATTATTCATAAGCAATATTTTTTACAAAGATAAATAATTATCTATTTACACATGTAACTTTTTTGCATCTTGTAATGTTTACACTTGTTTATTTGTGATTTACATGTGTAATTTGGATAAATCTTTACTTTATATATATTGTTTTAAAAGTCTGTTAAACTGTTTATTACAAAATCAATATTTATAGTTTACAGATATTAACAAGAACTTTCAGTTTTAATAATTCTATACTTTAAGTAATAAAATTTATATACCTGATATTTAATTCTTTACTCTATAAATATATTAAAGTGTTTTTACAAATCTAATTGCTTACATTTCTCATTTTTCATTAAACTATTCCAAATTCTATTGCAGTTTTGCTATATAATTAAAGCGAACGATCATTTATTAAAGGACAGGATATTTAGCCGGATAAATAGCAGGCAATACAACATTCTATTATTATATAAACTTAAAGTTAATCATCTGATTCATTTACCTATTATCACTTTAGAACCAAATGTGTGTGTGTATATAGCTATTGAAGTAATTCATTCCAGAATGAATTTAAAAAAGTCTACTCTTGTAACTAATATTGCTTTTTATTTGATTCTATTCAAATGATATTCTACTCCCATGTCATAAAAAAGATGTATTTTTGATTGAATTCAGTTTGATATTTGGTTTACATTTGTAAACCTTATTAAGTTACTGTAGATCAATTGTTTATTATATGTTTATTTACATTTGTAAAGCGTAAAATAATGAAATTAACCGTATTAGAATCGCATAATTTGATAGAAAAAATTTTTATCAGTATAGGATGCGATGAAAAAAGTTCCAAAATCATTGCTAAGGTTTTGGTCAGAGCAGAACAAAGAGGAATACCTTCTCATGGTTTAATCAGGGTAAAAGATTATTTAGGTCTATGGTCAAAGGGACGGCTCAATCCTACCCCATCTGTTGAGATTGTCCATGAAACTCCAACGACACTTGTCATTGATGGAGATTTAGGTCCTGGGATGGTTGTTGCTCACATTGCTATGGAGAAAGTAATTGAGAAAGCAAATAAAACATATACTGCATGGGCATCTGTTCGAAATTCAAATCATTATGGAATAGCAGGTTATTATTCCATGATGGCAGCAGAAATGGACATGATTGGAATTAGTATGACCAATGCCAATCCTTTGGTTGCGCCTACTTTCAGTATTGATCGTTTGCTTGGTACCAATCCAATTGCAGTTGCTATTCCAGCAGGAGCAGAACCCATGTTTGTTGCAGATTTTGCAACTACTCCAATTGCCAGAGGGAAACTTGAATTACTTGAAAAGATGAATAAAGAAGTGGGACATTTGCTGATTCAGGATAAAACAGGGCATAGTTCAACAGACCCATCAATATTAAAAGATGGTGGTGCAATATTGCCATTGGGTGGAGACAGGGAACATGGAAGTCACAAGGGATTTTGCATGGCAGCCATTGTAGATATTTTTTCAGCCGTTTTTTCCGGAGCAGGATTTGGTCCATTTGTTCCTCCTCAGGTTGCCTATCTTGAACCTAAACCCAATGCACCGGGAAAAGGGCTTGGACATTTTCTAGGTGCAATGAGAATTGATGCTTTTCAGCCTACTGAATCTTTCAAAGAATATATGGATTTATGGATTCAAACCTTCAGAAAAGCAAAAACCATTGGAAATATTTCTCATTTAATTATTCCTGGCGACCCAGAAAGAGAAAACGAAAATGTTGTAAATCAGAATGGCATTGAATATAATGACATCATTATCGATGAATTGGAAAGTGTATTAAAAAAACTATCACTCCCCTCACCTTTTTAAGTTTCTGACATTTTGGCAATAAAGACCGCTGGCAGATTTTTTGTAAAGTGGCTGCAGCTTTTGTGAAAAACAACAGATGTAATTGATATGAAAAGAAAAAAGACTAAACAAAATTCAGAGATGGAAGAACAGGAAGTTCAAGCTACGCAACAATCTGATACACAAACCGAAGTTGTTGAAAATAATTGTTGCAAGGAACAGATAGAGCTGATGAGTGATAAGTATTTGCGACTACTGGCAGAATTTGAAAACTTTAAAAGACGAACATTAAAAGAGAAAGAGGATTTATATAAAACAGCATCTGCCAGGATAATTACTGCCATTTTGCCTGTTTTGGATGACATAGACAGGGCATTATTGACAGTAATTCCAGGTGAAGAAACCAAAGCTCTTATAGAAGGTTTTGATTTAATTTCAAAAAAATTTAAAACAATTCTCAAACAATACGGGCTTGAACCAATTGAAGCATTGAATCAGGAATTTAATACTGATTATCATGAGGCACTGACAATAGTTGAAGTTGAAAAACAGAAGAAGGGAAAAGTTATTGAAGAAATTGAAAAGGGATATCTGCTTAATGGGCATGTCATCCGATTTTCAAAAGTTATAGTTGGTAAATAAACATAAAAGAGAGTGGCAAAACGAGATTATTATGAGGTTTTGGGTGTTTCAAAAAGCGCTGGCGAGGATGAGATAAAAAAGGCTTATCGTCAGCAGGCACTGAAGTATCATCCTGACAGAAATCCTGATGACAAGGAAGCTGAAGAAAAGTTTAAGGAGGCAGCTGAAGCCTTTGATGTGTTGAGTGATCCTGAAAAAAAACGTAAATACGACCAATATGGTCATGCAGGTCTTGGCGCGCAAGGTGGTTATGGAGGTAGTGGTGGAATGACCATGGATGACATTTTTTCAAATTTCGGAGATATTTTTGGTGGTGGATTCAGTGATTTTTTTGGATTCGGTGGAAGCAGAAGCAGTGGACGCAGGGTACAGCGCGGTTCAAATTTGCGAATTCGAGTCAAGTTAACACTTGAAGAGATTGCAAATGGCATTGAGAAAAAGGTTAAAGTTAACAAGCAAATTGTTTGCAGCACTTGTAATGGTTCGGGAGCAGCAGGCTCAGGTTCTGTCAGTAAATGTACCACATGTAATGGTCGTGGTCAGGTAACAAGGGTGACAAGTACTTTTCTTGGACAAATGCAAACCACAACCACATGTCCAAGTTGTCATGGTGAGGGTGAGGTAATTACAAAAAAATGTACAGCTTGTATGGGTGCCGGAACAGTGAAAGGTGAAGAAGTTATCACAGTCAAGCTTCCACCGGGAGTTACTGATGGCATTCAGTTATCTATGTCCGGCAAAGGAAATGCTGCACCTCGCGGTGGTATACCGGGAGATTTGATTATTGTTATTGAAGAGATTCCTCATGAGCATTTTTTAAGGGATGAGTTAAATATTTATTTTGAACATTTTTTGTCATTTCCTGAAGCCACACTTGGAACAACCATTGAAGTTCCAACTCTTGAGGGCAAAGCAAGAGTGAAAGTACCAGCTGGAACACAACCTGGTAAATTATTCAGGCTTAAAGGCAAAGGCATTCCCATGCTTAATCGTACAGGAATTGTTGGTGATCAGCTTATATATATTAATGTATATGTTCCCGAAAAATTAAGTTCTTCTGAAAAGGATTTGGTGCAGAAAATGCTTAACAGTCAAGGATTTCAACCTGATAAGAAGAAAAAAGATAAAAACTTCTTTGAACGAATGCATGAGTTTTTTTCAAAGTAAAATCATTCTTTTGTTGTATTTTTGAAGTTTCTAATTAAAGACTATTATTTACAATGTATTTTTTTGAAGCTGAAAACATCAGTAAATCATACGCAGACCACAAGGCTCTTGATAATGTTACATTAAGAATCAAAGAAGGTACGATATATGGTTTACTTGGTCCTAACGGAGCTGGCAAAACCTCGATGATACGAATCATTAATCAGATTACCGGACCTGACAAAGGAAGATTGATATGGCAGGGACAGCCAATGCAGCCACATCATGTGAATGAAATTGGCTACTTGCCCGAGGAAAGGGGGTTATACAAAAAAATGAAAGTAGGTGAACATGGAATGTATCTTGCTCAGCTAAAGGGTGTTCCACCAAAAGAGGCAAAAGAAAAGCTGAAAATGTGGTTTGAAAAATTTGATATACTTAATTGGTGGAACAAACGTGTGGAAGAACTATCAAAAGGAATGCAGCAAAAAGTTCAGTTTGTTCTCACAGTTCTTCATAATCCCAAACTCTTCATTTTTGATGAACCTTTCAGTGGTTTTGATCCTATCAATACTGAAATTTTGAAAAAGGAAATCCTTGAATTTAAAAAACAGGGTGCTTCAATTATTCTATCAACACACAATATGTCATCTGTTGAGGAGTTGTGTGACGATATGCTTCTGATTAACAGATCAAAAGCCATTCTTCAGGGTGATGTTCATGAAATTAAACAAAGTTTTAAGGAGAATATCTTTGAAATTGATTTTTCTGAATGTTCTTCTGAAATTACAAAACTTTTGCCATCATCATATTTCATTAAAAACATAAAAGACGAAGGCCTGCATAAAAAGGCTTTGGTACAAATGCCACAGGATCAGACACCCAATGACCTTTTAAATCTGATTCTTCCCCATTGTAGAATTCATGCTTTTTTTGAGGTCATGCCCACTCTGAATGATATTTTTATCAGACAGGTCAAATCAACAAATTGTAAAACTGCATCAAGAGAACTTGTTCATGAATAAAATCAAAATAATTATTTTAAGAGAATATTTAACCAGGGTCAAAAAACGATCATTTTTAATAATGACCATACTTGGACCTATACTCATTGCATCTACTGTCATTATTCCCGTATATCTGGCAAAGATTGCAGATGAGCCCAAAACAATTGGCATTGTAGATGAAACTGGTTATTTTTATGAATCTTTAACATCACAGAATACAGAAAAAATTATTTGTAAACCGATTTGGTTAGATATTAAAACAGCCAAAGAGAAGTTTGATGAACTAGGAATTAATGCAATACTGCATATTCCTTATGATGCTATTAGCAAACCCAGTATTATTAATTTTCAAGCAAAAAAACAATTAAATCCAAAGATTAATAATCATATTTCTTTAATTCTACAAAAAGAAATTGAAGGACATAAAATCGTTTTCAGTGGTTGTGATAAAAGTGTATTACAACATATTAGAACAAATTTATCAATAAATACTTATATTTTTTCTGATGGAGGTGAGCAAAATTTTTCTTTTAGTGAAATAAGAATGGTGCTGGGTTTATTAGCAGGTATTTTGATTTATGTTTTTATATTTTCTTTTGGTGCACAGGTCATGCGGGGTGTTATTGAAGAAAAAACCAGCAGAATTGTTGAAATTATTGTTTCATCTGTGAGGCCGTTTCAATTGATGATGGGTAAGATTATTGGCATTGCCATGGTGGGACTCACTCAATTTGTATTATGGATTATTTTAAGTTTTTTGATAATTTCCACATTCCAGATAACACAGCCAGAAAAATTTACATTTAAAGAAACGCCTCAGGTGATGTTGCAAAACAAAGGTTTAACAGCTGATGAAATTGAGCAAATTCAAAGCTCAGACATGGTTGCGATGGACGAAGGAAATAAAATACTTGAAGGAATTTATGCCATTAATTTCAAGGTTATTATTTTAATGTTTCTGTTTTATTTTATTTTCGGATATCTCCTTTATGCAGCATTATTTGCCGCAATTGGATCAGCCGTTGACAGTGAAGCTGACACTCAACAATTTATGTTGCCTGTCACTGCTCCTCTCATTATTAGTATCCTTATGGCACAGATTGTTATTAATAATCCCGACGGTGCTGTATCATTCTGGTTGTCTATCATACCCCTCACCTCGCCTGTCATCATGATGGTGCGTATTCCTTTTGGGGTACACTGGACTGAACTTGTGCTTTCAATGGGCTTACTCATAGCTGGTTTTATTCTTACCACATGGTTGGCTGCAAAGATTTACAGAACCGGAATTTTAATGTACGGAAAGAAAAGTTCATACAAAGAATTATGGAAGTGGATACGTCACAGATAATTTTTTAAAAATTTAATTAAACTTGCCGCAACTTTTTACTTCTAACATTTGTTTATTAAAGTACTCACCTTAAACAACGCAATTATGGGAAAAGTCTATTCATTGATTTTCAGCACATTTTTTCTTTGTTCAATGCTATTATCAGGACAAAGTTTCACAGTAACAAATTTTACAACAACACAAGGGTTGCCCAACAACAACATTAAAAAGGTAGCAGCAGACAATGCCGGCAATATTTGGTTTGGATCAACTTCCGGATTAACAAAGTATAACGGGAGTACATGGACGACATATACAACTTCAAACGGACTTCCTCATAATACTGTGAACGGAATTCACGTTGCTCAAAACGGAGATATTCTTATTGCTACAGACAATGGCCTTTCCAGGTATAACGGCACTACTTTTGTCAACAGTTTAAATGGAGTCACTATCAGGTGCGTATTTGAGGCAGCAAATAATAATATTTGGGTTGGAACAACCAGTGGTGTGAGAAGATATACCACTTTATGGACAACATATACAACTGCTGATGGCATACCCCACAATTTTGTAAACACGATAACACAAGACTTAAGTGGAAACATCTGGATAGGAACATCTGAGGGAGTTGGAGAATTTGACGGATCAACATGGGCATCCCATATTAATATCAATGGTGTTAACATAGATGCTGATCAAATTATTTCAAGTGCATGTGATTTAAACGGTATTGTATGGTTTGGCAGTAAACCAAGCATGGGAATTGGAGGTGGTGTTACAAGCTTCGATGGCACCTCATGGGCTCATTACAATACAGCAGAAGGACTTGCAGGAAAACAGGTAGAACATATTGCAGTTGATCACATGAACAGAAAATGGTTTGCTACTTTTTCCAATGGAGCAAGTTTATATAAAGATCACAATTTTCCACAATATACATTTCAAACAGTGAGTTCTACAGGCGGATTAATTAGTAATAACTGCCAGGGTGTTTCTGTAGCTCCTTCAGGGCACATTTGGATTGCCACTATTTTAGGTGTTTCAAGAGTAACACCTCTAAAAATTAATTCAATTAACGGAATTGATGGTACTTGTGCGACAAACCTACTTGGATCAGTTGTTGTTGATGCAGTTGGACTAAGCACGCTTTATTATTCAATTGACGGTGGAACAAATTTTCAGACTTCAGGCACATTCACAAACTTAAGTCCAGGCTCATACAGTGTCATTGTTACAGACAGTTCATACTCAGAAACGACAGGTTCAGCCTCCTTTTCAACGCTTTCTCCTATTGAGCCTGGCATCCCATCATCTCTTCAGGCATGTAGCTCTGATTCAACGCAAGTAACGGTAACAAACCAGGGGAGCAATTATCACTGGACACCTGAAGCTTTTTTCTCAAATCCATTTATTTACAATCCAAAAATGACAGTACCCACAACCCAGTGGGTCTATCTTACCATGGAAGATGCCAACGGATGTGAAGTGGAAGATTCTATTTATGTGACAGTTCTTGAGTCAACTCCCATGACAATTAATGTCAACGGCAACGTGTTTACATGTATTGGTGATTTTGTAAGCTGGCAATGGACATTATATTTTGTAGACATCCCGGGTGCATTTACGAATGTTTATGCAGCTACACAACCTGGTGTATATGGATGCATTGCAACTGATGCTCAGGGATGCGAAACCAATTCCGGTATGATTCACTATCTGAATGCAGGAATTGATGAACCAGTGAATGACTATTCTTTCAATATTATTCAGGAAGATGCACATGTGGTGATTCAGCTCAACACAAACTACCTGATTTCTGATTTTAACAAGTTGCGTATTATTGGAATCAATGGTAACAATGTCTATGAAACAACTTTTACGCGTTCAGCTCCTGAAGTTTATACAGCACAGATTAACAGTTCTGCTATGGCTGCAGGGATATATATGATTTATATTGAAGGTACTGATTTCAATGGAAAGTTTTCAATAGTTAAATAAAAACAATTCCGTTTTTAAAAAATTCATATTTTTGCAAAATATTAATTGAATGTAATCGGGGTGTGGCGCAGTTGGCTAGCGTACTTGCATGGGGTGCAAGTGGTCGTCCGTTCGAGTCGGACCACTCCGACAAAAGAGCAGCATTTTGCTGCTCTTTTTGTAAAATAAACTACAATGGAATTCTTTACATACATTGTTTTCTCTAAAACTGCAAATCTGTATTATGCTGGAATTACCAACAATCTTGAGCAAAGACTTAAGGCTCATAACAAGCAGACAGTAATCTCTGCAGGGCTTTTTTTTTTATTTTTAAGGCCTTACAGAAGAATGATGATGTACTATTTTCCAACTATCATCATCTGTCTTCTGCCATATGAATGTAAAACGGGCATGAATCATTTGTCTGTTATTGACATCTCCAACTTCAAAATCATACATTCCCTCATGCAAAAAACAATCGCAGCATAAAAACCTGATGGAATCTTCGATAATAATCCCAATGGGCTTTTTTGAGATAAAATGTTTGAAGTAATCTTCAACTCCCTCATGTTCGTGGACAAACAAGGGAGAAAAAGTGGGTAAAAAATCAGCATTTTCATCATATAAGTCTGAAATTTCCTGTACTTTACCTTCTTTTAGTAAATCGAACCATTTCTGAATAATCAGGCGGGCATTTTTTTCAACATCAGGAGAAGTTTGTATACAAGTCATATTATTATTTTTTTCAAAATTAGTAAAGTTTTTCTTACTACTCAGCGAATCACACATTGAAAAACAAATATTCTTAAGTAAGATAAACTTGTGTATGAATGTACGGTGTCTTTAAAATTAATAATTGACTCAAACATATTTAATATTTTAGTATTTTTGCTTTTTAAATTGAAAAGAAATCAACAATAAAAAATTAAAGAATATGACAACAGAACAGTACAAAGAGATTTTAAAATTAGCCATTGACAATGAGATTGAAGCTTATGAGTTTTACCTCAATGCTGCTCAGAAATCAAAAACAGACAACCTAAAAACCACATTCAATGAACTTGCAGAAGAAGAATTGAATCACAAGAGAACTCTTGAGGGCTTTTTAAATAATGAGACAAAACAAATGCAATTTCAGGAAACAACAGATTATAAAATTGCAGAATCTTCAGACTTACCTCAATTAACTCCTGAGATGTCATTTGCTGATGGAATTATGCTTGCAATTAAGAAAGAACAGGAGGCCATGGAAATGTACAGCAATTTTGCTGAAGTCAGCCTTGACGATGCACAAAAACAAATGTTTATTCAACTGGCCAATATGGAACAAGGTCATAAAACAAAACTAGAAGACCTGTATTCAAATACAGCATATACTGAAGTTTGGTAAATCCTACCATATAAAAAAAAAGGCTGCATTTGCAGCCTTTTTTTTTGTTTATACTATTTACTTACTAATAATAAATGAAGTTCTAAACACTGAAGTTTCGCTCAAACCCTGTAGCAAATACGTTCCATCAGAAACATGAAGCATGTCAACTTCTATCTTATTAACTCCAACATTTACATTGACAGTTTTTGTCCAAACCAGTTTTCCTGTTATATCAGTAATATTCATTCTGAATGTTTCAGGCTGACTTGAATAGAAAACACAATAAAACTGACCCTCACTGGGGTTAGGAACTATTTCAACCTGAATAATAATATCATTTTCCAATATTCCTGCATCACATGGATCAACTTCAATATAAAAATTATCAGATTCAAAACCTTCACCGCAGTCATTTTCAGCTGATACAGTTAATATTCCGCTTGTTGCAGAAGCTGAGAAATCTAAAGTAACAGCTTCAGTATTTCCATTGATAGTAACTCCTGTTCCTGAATAATACCAATTATAGAGGTCTGTATTTGGAACCACAGTTGTTGAATAAGGAACACTATTGGTTTCAACACATACTGTGTCACTTCCGTTAATTGGATTTGGTTGTCCGGGAACATCATCTACCTGAACAACAACCGGAATAGGATCTGAGATGCAAACATATTCAGAAGGCAACAATGTGACTATGACATAACCATTTCCTTCGTTATACTGAGCAAGATCTGTGATACTCCCATTGAGTTGATTTAAATTTTCATAGAGGCCATTTGAAGTTGCTGCATTTGTCATTGACGGATCCAGATATGAACCTCCGCCACTACCTCCTTGCCATACTGAAACATTATTTCCGCCATTACCTCCGGAATATCCTCCTCCGCATCCTTCGCCAAAGCTTCCAATCCTTACTCCACCACCTCCGAAGCCGCCTTGTGTAAAAGTGTGTTCTATAGAATATGATCCTGCACCCCCATTCACAAATGCAAAACCACCACCGGCAGTGGCACCATTGGTATTAAAACCACCGCCACCACCTGAATTATTTAGCGAATTTCCTCCGTCACCAGCACTTCCAACAGCAGCACCTGCAGTTCCTCCAAGCATGGTTGTTTGACCAAGTATTGTTGTAAGTGAAGCAACGCCATTATAATCTGTTCCTCCACCACCTGCAACCAACAAAGGAGTTGTTCCTGACAGCGCCACAAATGAACCTCCTCCACCTGAAAAACCAAAATCATAAAATCCTCCCAGTCCACGCTGACCAACTAAAATATGCAAAACATCTCCGGCATTTAAATAAATATCTCCTGCCATTATTGCACCCTGACCAGGACTTGCCAAATACATCCCGCCCTGAGCTCCTGCAGCTTCAATTCTGTAATACCCTGAATAAGGAACTGTCCATTCCTGAATTCCCTGAGTGTTGATTGTTACTGCACCGGCAAGATTTGTAGTAGCATATGTATTATTTACCTGTGTTTGATCAGGACCATATCGCCCTGTTGCTCCGCAATTTGTAAAAGAATAATCTTCTCCAACATACACAGTAAAAGTATCTGTTCTTGCTGCTACATAATAGGTTGTTGTATTTGTTAATACAGGGGTAATGAAAGTTGCCCCTTCATCAAGAACGATTGTTCCGGCTGCATCTTCATACCATATATAGTTGCCTGTACTACCTGTGGCTGTCAAAGTTGCAGTTTCCCCTGCACATATTGTATCTCCTGTAGCTATAGGATCAGCTACCGTTGAAAAACTAAAAATATATTCACTACCACATGGAATTCCTGAAAAATGTTGAGGGAGAACAACAATCCAATACTCTCCGGGACCAACCCAGGCATTAAGTTGTGAAGTATCATTTGAAAGTCCAGAAATATTATCAATAATTGTATAGGCCAAACACCCTAATGTGCCATCAACCAGAAAAACGGTGTAGTCAAATTCTGCCCAAATATCAATAAATACATCTGATGAGTCTGTTAAATCAAAAACATACCAGTCTGTATCTCTGTAATCAGAACCAAGATAATTATAATTACCGCTTTTTCCACAAACAGTCTGAGAACAGTTGCTGTTTAGGTAGGTAAATACTTCTGGCGTACTGTTACAACCGCCATTGGTTATATCTTCATAATCAGGAATACAATCTGGCTCATTTTCCAGCTGTGCATGAGCAGGACATGTGGCTTTTTGCGACTTCTCCTGATAATTCTGTATATCATTCATGTGTGAAGAGGCCACATTATAGCCATCGGGCGCTTTTGAGGATAACATATACTCAGTTGGCAAAACACCCTGAGCATTAAGTTGAAGTATTGAAACATACAACAACACAAACAATAAAATAGGGTTTCTTTTCATAATGTCTCTGTTTAAAATTTTTACAAAAGTATCGATTTAATCTTAAAATTAATATTAAATAAATAAAAAAAATTATGACACACCCAAACGATCATTAGAAAAATTCTCATACTCACAATTATCAATTATTTCTTTCAGCGCTTTTACAACCTGCCAAACCTCTGAATATGTATTATACAAAGCCACAGGAGCAATACGAATCATCGCCGGAGGCCTGAAATCAGGAATAATTCCTCTTGCTTTCAGTGCTTCATTAATTCTGAATGCTTCTGTTGGGTGAGTTATGGCAATGTGACCACCCCTGCTGTTGTCATTACGGGGTGTTACCACAGAAAAGTTATATGGATGAATTGTAAGTTCTGATTCAATTAAATCTCTTAAAAAAGATGTCAGATTAAGTGATTTTCTCCTGATATTATCAATCCCTGCTTCAAGAATGATATTCAGAGAACCCTCAATTGTTGATGAACCCAATATCCCTGCTGAGGACATTTGCCATTTGCCGGCTGTTTCGGCCGGAATAAAATCATTGAGCATATCAAACTGCCTGTTTTTATCACATCCAAACCAACCGGCAAGATAAGGTGTTTTGGAAAAATGCCTGCGGTTCACATAGATAAAAGCAGCACTGCCAGGGCCTCCATTCAAATACTTGTAACTACACCATACTGCAAAATCAACACCCCACTGAGAAAAAGAATGAGGAACTGCACCAACAGAATGGGCTGCATCAAAGCCAATAAGAATTCCATGCTTATGTGCTTCTGCTGTAAGCAATTCCATATTTAACAACTGTCCGCTTCGATACAAAACAGAGGGAAGGAAAATCAATGCCACTTCATCATTCATTCTTTCAATAATATCCTCTTCATGTATGCAATAACCATCACGGCTTTCAATCAGAATAAGTTCATTTTGGGGAGAATAACCCTTAAGTTGAATTTGACCTTTCAGTGCATATAAATCGGATGGAAAAGTAAGTGAATCGGCTAAGATTTTGGTTCTTTTTCCCTGTGGTAAATAAAATGAACTGACAAGAGTATGAATGTTTGAGGTTGTTGTTCCGGTCATTACCACTTCATCGGAATTGGCACCAACCAGAGGGGCAATCATATTTCCATACTTTTCTCCAAAATAAAACCATGGATTTTCCTGATCAATCCAACCGCCCACAGCTTTTTTCTTCCATTTGTCCAATGTTGTTAGTAAGCTATGCTCTGAATCTATGGAAAGCAAGCCCAGAGAATTACCGTCCATATAGATGACATTTTCAGGAATATAAAACCTTTGACGAAAATGAGCAAGCATATCATCATTGTCCAATTCCTTAGCTTTTGATGCAGCTGACGAAAAAATTGTATTCATTGATTTAATATATATCGCCAACAAATATATAAATAATTATATTTGTTGAAGGTGTATTTTGAAAAAACATTAAAACATTTAAATTTTTATATTTAATTTTGCATACAGACACAGAGAGAACGGGACTGGTGTCCCAGCCGGTCTTCAAAACCGGTAGCAGACGGATAACACCGGCTGTGGCAGGTTCGATCCCTGCTCTCTCTGCTAAGAAAATCTCAAGTATGTTCAACATCAACAATAAACTATGAGTAATATACAGAAGGCATTGCAAAGCCTTCCTGCTGTTGATAAACTTCTGCTGCATCCGGAAGTTTTAAATCTTATTACCTCTCATGGTAAAGAGACCGTAATATTTGCCATCAGACAATCTGTTGACTTTTTCAGACATCGTATTCAGGCTGGACATAAACCCCCTGATGAGACAGATGTGATTGATAAACTAAAAGATATTATCAATCTTCTTACCGGTCGAAGTTTGAAAAAAGTTATCAACGCTACAGGTATTACAATTCACACAAATTTGGGCAGAGTTCCATATGGAAAAACATTGCTGAATGAAGCTTTCCAATTGCTTGAAGGCTATAATAATCTGGAGTTTGACCTGAAATCAGGCCAAAGGGGCAACAGAAACGACCATGCAGTGGAGCTGCTAAAATTTCTCACCGGAGCCGAAGACATTGTCATTGTAAACAACTGTGCTGCTGCGGTTATGTTTTGTCTCCGCACTTTTGCCAAAAATAAAGAAGTGATTATTTCGCGGGGCGAACTGGTTGAAATCGGCGGTTCATTCAGAGTGCCTGATATTATGGCAGCTTCTGACTGCAAAATGGTTGAAGTGGGCACAACCAATAAAACACGAATCACTGATTATAAAAATGCTGTCACAAGTAAAACAGCAATGTTTTTTAAAGCTCATAAATCAAATTATGTGATTCAGGGCTTTACTGAGGAAGTGGAAATGAAACAATTGGCAGATCTTGGAAAAGAACTTAACATTCCAGTTATGTATGATCAGGGCTCAGGACTATTACGTTCTGTCAGTCATCCTGCTTTTAAAAACGAACCTGATATCAGAACAGCAGTTTCAAGTGGAGCTGATTTGATTTGCTTCAGTGGAGACAAACTTCTGGGAGGTCCTCAGGCAGGCATTATTGCCGGAAAGAAAAAGTATATTGAAAAACTGAAAAAAGCACCCATGATGAGAGCTTTGCGTGTATGTAAAACAACTCTTGCTCTGCTTGAAACAGCATGCTCTTATTATTTGAATGAAGAACTTCTGTTTGAGAAAAACATGATTTTCCGAAATGCTTCAAAAAACATAAAAGAAATTGAAAAAACAGCAGGTGTTCTTGCTGAGAAACTTAAAAAACAAGGTGTTGATTGTGATGTGATTGAAAACTCAACCCAAATTGGCGGTGGCTCACTTCCGGGCAATGAAGTTCCAAGCCGTGCTGTCATTCTCATGCCAGCAGTTTCATCAAAAAAAGAAAAAGCAGAATATGCCGAACAGATGCACAGTGCACTTTTGCTTTGTTCCACACCTGTTTTGGGAATTTTACGAAAGGGAAGCCTGCTTTTTGACGTGATGACAACCGAGCCTGATGAAATTGACATTATTGTGAAAGCCATTTCAGAAGTACACAATCAAATTTCAGCCAAAACAAAGAAAAAATGAAACATCTCATCATAGGCTCAGCGGGTCATATTGATCACGGAAAGACATCTTTGATTAAGATGTTGACAGGCATCGACTGTGATACGCACAAAGAAGAAAAAGCAAGAGGGATTACTATTAATCTGGGGTTTTCCCATATTCAGTTTCCGTCAGGTGAATCGGCAGGCATCATCGATGTTCCCGGACACAAAGATTTCATCAACACCATGGTAGGCGGAGCCTGCGGCATTGATTTGGTATTGCTGGTTATTGCAGCCGACAGCGGCATTATGCCACAGACCATTGAACACATCAATATCATAACAGCTCTGGGCATTGATAAAGGTGTTGTTGCTCTAACAAAAACAGATCTTGTGGATGAAGAATTAGTTGAAATGGCACAGTATGAAATTACTGATTATCTGAAAAACACAAGCCTGAAAAACGTTCCTGTGATTGGCGTATCTGCTCACACAAGCAAAGGAAAAGATGAACTGATTGCAGCCATTGAATCTGAGATTTCAAAAATTGAAACCAGAGAACATGGAAGCCTGTTCAGAATGTTTATAGACAGGATTTTTACCGTCAAAGGATTTGGCAGTGTGGTTACTGGTTCTGTTTTGGGGGGTGCGGCAAAATCCGGACAAGATGTTTTTCTTTTGCCGGGAGACAAACAAAAATTAAGAATCCGTTCAATTGAAAGGCACGGACAAAGTGTGGAAAGTGTTGAAAAAGGAGACAGAGCGGCTATCAACCTGATTGGTCTGAAAAGCGACGATTTTGAAAGGGGCATGCTCATTTGCGACAAACAGATTGATACCTCTGAAATGATTGACGCCTATATCACATTATTTGAAAGCGCACCCTCTCTCAAAACATGGTCAAATATCACGTTTATATCAGGCACTTTTGAATGTCAGGCAAAAATGCATTTGCTTAATAAAGATATTGTAAACGGAGGAAGCGACGGTATTGTGCAGATTCATTTGAACAAACCTGCTGTTTTAATAAACCGCGACAGGTTTATCATCCGAAATTCATCAGCCGACCTCACACTTGGCGGCGGATATGTGATTGATGCTTCTCCCCTCCACCACCGAAAACGCACTCCAAAACTAACCGAAGAACTTGAATCCTTGTGTGTGAATATTCTCACTGATAACAGCACAAACGAAAATATCAGCATGGTACTCAACCGCGAATTTAAACCCTTCACCATTGATGAAATTGCCGAAAGACTCAATA